>NZ_JAVDVI010000016.1:0-100899 GCF_031456785.1 Flavobacterium arsenatis | reverse complement strand
GATGCTGATCTCCCTCACATTATAACCGCTGAGGTCGAAATTGTCGTTCTTCTCATCGTTGTTAGGGGAGATACCTTTTTGGATCTGACAGCCGATAGATGCTAAATTAATTGCATCTGTAACTGTTGTACATCCATCAGCAGTTGTGATTGAAACGGTGAAATCTCCTTGATCTCTAACAAAAATTGCATTTGGCTCGTTCGGTACTGGAATCCAGTTTGATCCTGAAGTCCATACAAAAGTTGAAGTTGCAATATCGAATGAATTGTTCAAAGGTTGTACGGTTAATTTATAAACATTTCCTTCACATCCGTGAACAAACTCATAGGTAGTTCCAGCCAAGATTGTTATACTGGCAGAAGTATTGATTTCCGCACAAGATCCTTGTGAAGGAACAAAATAATTAACCGTGTATGTTCCAGGAGTACTAGAATTTGGATTAATTGCTCCTGTTGTAGCATCCAAACTTAAGCCAGATGGCGAAACTGTAAATGTTCCACTAGTGTTTCCTGTAATAGTTACATTTTCAATTTCTGTTGATGATACACAGAATGGATCATTGTAAGAAATAGAAGCTGTAGTGGCTTCAGTAACAGTAACTGTAAATTGCTGTACGTCTTCATCACAACCACCTGTGGCAGCAATAGTATTAGTTACTACATAAGTTCCGAAAGCACTGTCTGCTAGATTGATAACTCCTGTAGCGGTATTAATGCTAAGGCCTGTTGGTTCAGCTGTAAACACTCCTGCAACGGCATTGTTAGCAAAAATTGGAGCAGTAGTACCTGAATTACAATACTCAGTAGAATTGTAAGTAAACAAACCTGATTGTTGAGCAGTTATAGTTACTACAAAAGATGATGGTGCTGGATTACATGCTCCATTACTGTTTAAAGAATTTGTAACAGTATAGGTTCCAGCAGGACTTGCCGCTAAATTAATTTCTCCTGTTTGAGGATTAATAGATAATCCAGCTGGAGTTGCAGTAAAATTACCTGCAATACCATTATTTAAGAATTCAGGTAGAGGATTTATTCCTGTTTGGCAATATTGTGCATTTTCATACTCAAATTCAGAATTCTCTAAAGTGTTTACAACAAGATTTATAGGCTCTATAGCATAACAATCTGTTATTGAATTTGATTGTATTCTAATATACAAAGTAGTAGAAGCACTTTCAAAAGGAATTGTTACATCGATAGGAGAAATTGGCTCTAGAGCATCTTCGTTGGTTGCATGAATTGAAATGGAGTATATTAAAGGATCAACGCCAACTGAAGCCGGGGTAATTGTTTGTAAATCGAAAGTAGCCTCTCCGTCGTTAGTTGCATCATCACACACAAAATAATCTGCTGGCGTAGTTGATACCACAGCAGGAAGGAATTCAACAAATACTTGATCAGAAGCACTATTTAATCCACAACTTCCTTCTGCTCTATAAACCCCTGTTTGTGTTGCCACATAGGTTGATGAATTGGCATTTTGAATAATTTCATTATTAAAGTACCAAACATAAGAGTTTTCTTCAGGAGCTGCTGTTGGTTCACCGACTGCATCAAGAGTTACAGATGGTTGACACGTAACAATATCTTGTCCCAAGTCTACTTCACAACATAAGTTGGTTGAAGTTCCAGAGTTAGGTTGCCCTGAATTAGCCTGTGATAATCTGATGTAACCAGGTTGTCCATTAAAGTTAGTCAATAATAAGATATAGTATTGTCCTGCTACAGCATTTTGAATGGTAAAGTTTTCTGTTACCGCTGCATCATAACTACAGTCTACAACATTACTATTATCCAAGTTATTAAAATAATAGTTTGGGTTTGCAGTATTATTTGGACATGCAGGAGTACATGGTCCTAAAACAATTTCATCACACGCTTCAGGAGAATCAAATGGTCCCCAAGCAACAAAATCAACGTCCATTCCTGGAGCACCTTGAGCAGGGAAATTATTTGGATCTGTACTTTGTCTGATGTTAAACACCAAGTTACCCGAATTCTGTACTTGTAAATAGTAGTAAGTAGGATTTGGTGTTGTGAATAAACACGCTACCTGTCCTAAACTTTGAACACCTGTTGAATTCGCGAAAATTAGCGGAGTAGTTTCTGTAACACAGAATGGTTCAGCAGTTTCACAAGTAGATTTCGATTTTATACAAATATCAAAAGCCACAATTTGAGGAGTATTCGCATTGGACCAAACTCTAACAAAGTAGGTATTTCCAACAACAAAGCCATTATTTGTGCTATTCAATGAATTTGCTGCAGAACAATATAATAAATTTAAGCTGCTGCATTCAGATGAATAAACGGCATGATTTAGATTTTGTGTAGTTCCCTCAATATTAAATAAATTGATAAAATGTTGAGTTGAATTTGCAACAAATGAAAACCATACATCATCATCAGCATTACCCTGACAGGCGTTTGGAACACCAGACGGACCAGCTTGAATTAGATTTCCAGAACCAATATTAATACATTGACCTCCAGTATTGGCAAGGATTGGCATTGCTGTACCACAATCTTCGTTTTCTGCCGGTGGTGGCGGTGATTTAACACATAAATTAAAGTTAACCCAATCTCCTGCAAGAACTCCAGCCGTGTAAATACGGATATAGTACTCCTGCCCTTCAGTTAAGTTCATTGCTGTACTATTAGGATTTGAAGTACAATACAAAGGAGTTCCTAAAGCATCACAATTTCCTGCAAATACCGCATGGCTGATTACAACACTATTGTTGTTTGCTGCTAAAGCGTTAATGTTTATGAAATGAATTGGTCCAGATGCAGTAAACTTATACCAAACATCGTCGTTGGTACCTGTACAACTCGCTCCAGTAATGGTAGGGCTTGACTGTGTTGCCCCAACGGTACTACCAAAAATTCTATCATTACATGTAAAATCTTGGTTTACTGGCACAACAAGTGCAGTTGCACATTCATCATTTACTGGTGGTGAAGTGATACATAAATCAAATGTTATGGATTGTTGCACATTTGTATTGGTGGTATAAATTCTAATGTAATAGGTCTCTCCAGGATTTAGTCCTGTTGCATTAGAATAGTTATTTGTACTGCAATACAATTTAGTTAAATTATCACACGGCCCTGAAAACACACCATGGTTCAGCACAATGGAAGCAGTAGAAGGTGTAACAAAAATATTCGATAATAAAATTGCATGAGAAGTTTGAGTTGCCACAAAGTGGTACCAAATATCATTGTTATTTGGTAAACAACCAGTTCCTGTTAAAGGAGGAGTTAATTGTGGCAAAGAAGGGCTGGCTCCTAAAGTACTACCCTCTACTATATTTGCTGGAGAACAAATCTGTCCGGTATTAGGTGTTACCTCTTTCGAGTTTACACACTCATCATTAGCAGGAGGAGAAGTGATGCACATATCAAATTTGATATAGTGATCGTTAACAAGTGTTGAGGCATAAACTCTAATATAATAGGTGTTTCCTGGAGTCAAACCAGTTGCCTGACTAACATCTGCAGTACTACAATACAATCGAACTAAGTTATCACAAGTTCCTGAGAAAACAGAATGATTAACTCTTAGATTCGCAACAGTATTTGGTGTAGCCTCTACATTGCTGAATGTTATCATTTGTGATGTAGCAGTAGCAATAAAACTGTACCACATATCTCTACTTGTCTGTCCACAACCTGCCCCAGTTAAAGGAGGGTCTAATACAGGAAGTGAAGCTGTAGTTCCAAGTGTATTTCCAGTTATTGTATTTGCAGTTATGCAAAATTGCTCTGGATTAACCGTAACAGGAAGTGCATTTACACATTCATCATTAACAGGAGGAGAAATAATAGACAAATCAAATGTTGCAGATTGTACAGCGTTTGTAGTTGTTTTATAGACCCTCAAATAATATACCTGTCCAGGAATCAAGCCCGAAGTAGGAGTTATATAAGTATTGCTACAGAATATTAAGTCCAGATTACCACATGCTCCTGAGAACAAGGCATAATTCAACTTTACATTCGCAGTTGCAGGCGACGAAACTACATTAGATACTATAATAGTATGGTTTGGATGAGTAGCAGTAAAGCTAAACCAAACATCATCAGTAGTTGGAGCACATAAAGTAGCCGGAGTCAAAGGATTTGATTCTGGGTCTAATCCAATAACAGTATTTGTTGAAGCAAGTGTTCCAGAAGAAACCATGTTCTGAGGAAGGCTTTCCTGTCCTGGATTAGGATTCACAACTATAGCTCCGCCACATTCATCATTTGCCGGAGGAGATACAATACACAAGTCAAATGTTGCAGATTGTGTTGCAACGTTGGTTGATTTGTAAACTCTTACGTAATATGTATTTCCAACTACTAAATTTGGAGCACCACTAACAAGAGCTGTACTACAATAAAGCAACTGCATATTATCGCAAGATCCAGAGAATACAGAGTGGTTTAAGATAACGTTTGCTGTTGTTGGTGTGCTAACAACATTTGATATCAAGATAGTATGAGATGTAGATGTTGCTATAAAGCTGTACCATACATCTTGATTGGTTGGTTGACAACCCGCTCCACTAATAGGGGCCTCCGTATTTAATGTTGAAAAGGTTGAGCCATAAGTATTACCTGTAACAGTATTTTCTGTTAAACATACTTGACCAGAATTGATGGTAACTGGAGTAGCATTACTACACAAATCATTTAATGGAGTAGTAATAAAAGTAATTGGAGTTTGGATAGTCCAAGTACTTGTTACACCTTCACCGCAAGACGATCTAACATAAAAAGTATAAGAAGTAGACGGGTTTAGCGGGTTTCCATTAAGAGTAGATAAAATACCACCATTAACAAAACCAGTATGAGTAGGTGTAGTGGCAGGATTGTTTGTTGGAGCCGCTCCACCTGTTTCTACAACATATAAATCAAAAGATTGAGAAGGAGGTAAAGAATTGTCTGTAAAGTTAATTTGTACAGATGTTGCTCCAATATTTGAAACAACAATTTGTGTTGGTTTTGCACATGGTGCATCCGTACAGTTTGTAATATCGTTATAAAGAACATTTCCAACTGTTCCTTGTCCAGGAGCTTTTGTGTAAATTACATCCAAGAAAGGATTTTGAATTGTAATTCCAATGTTCTCTGGTGCTGTTCCAGCAGTATTCCAAAATAAATCAAATGGAACACCAGGACATAATTTAACTATCACAGGATTGGCACTATTGATAAGTGTTGTGCCAATTTGAGCAATGATGATTCCATTTTGTCTCACCTGCATTCTTCCGTTGTTCCAGCTGTTACCGTCTGTATTTGTTGGATAGAATTTGTACTCACATTTATCTGCTTCATCACAAGTAACCGTATGGAACACTACTGGACCCGACCAAGTACTCTTGTCATTACCAGGACACACGGTTCTGATATAATAGTAATAAATTGTCGCAGCGGTTAATCCAGTTGCATTATATGAAGTAGGATTTAAAGGGCCTGAAACGGTATAAAACAATCCATCTCCAGGGACAGGGTTCAATGGTGGTGTGCCTGTTGGAGGTGTCATTGAAGTTCCTGGAACCAATAGAATTTCCCAAGAATCATCAGTAATAGAACCATTTGTCCAATTTAGTATGGCACTGTCTTGAGTTATTGTCGCTAAAGGCACTGCTAAATCAATAGGCTTTGGACATGTAGGCAAAGTAGTGAAAGTCATGACATTGGACCAAGCCGAAGGAAATGGGCTACATACTACTCTAACATATACATTATAAGCTGTATCCGGAGTAAGTGTGAATTCTGAATTCAAAGTATTTGGTATAGCAAATGGCTTGTTGTCAGTACCTACGTTAGAATAAGTAGGAGGAGTTGTTTGTGTAGGAACAGTACCATTAAGAGCTGGTACAATATAGATGTCCCAACCAAAAGTATCAGTTGCTGGAGCTTCCCAATCTATTGTAACAGTTGTAGTACTCAAGGTTCCCGCAACTACCGAAACGTTTATTGGTGCTATATTACACTGTGGTGTTGAACAGTTGACAGGTTCTGAGAGATATACTGTTGTACCCGTAAGAGTACTAGGATTAGGAATTGGTGTATTTGGCAACGTATGGGTATAAATAGTTTGCCCGAACGAATTAATTACCTCTACAATACATTGCTGAGGAGCAGTACCTGGATTTTGCCATTTGATCTCAAAAGGAATTCCAGGACAAAGGTTTGCTACATAATCTTGTGGCGCAGTTGTTACGGTGTTGTTACCTATTAATCCGTTTAAAACTGGAGCACCACCAAACGTTACAGGAACAAGTATTCCGTTTTGGAAAACCTGCATTTTGGCATTGTTCCAACCGTTGTTGTTAGTGTCTCTTGTGCGGAAAGTAAAAGTACACTGGTCTGCTGGATTACAAACTAGTGTATTGAACAAGAAAGGACCTGCCCAAGCACTATATTCTCCATCAGTACATAAACGTCTAACCCAATATTGATATTGAGACAGATTAGGATTACTTAAGTTATTTACTTGATATGAAGGAACTCCATCTGCAGGTGTGTTGTATTGGCCTGGTCCAGTTGGAATGGATGAACCTGCCGGTTGCACCGCAATGTTCCAAGAAGTTGTTGGAAGGATGTTGGCATCTTCCCAGCTTAGGTCTGCTCCATTTGTTGTTGGATTCGCAGCGGCTAAAGCAGTTGGCTTATCACAAAATTCATATTGAATAATAAGGTTGTAAGGAACAATTTGCGTAGGCAAAGCAGATGAAATTACGATGTAGTATTCTCCACCTTGCGTTACCTGAAAATTATTGATGACTCTTGTAGTTGAATCAGCTTTTGCAACTCCCTCCAAACAAGCAGTTCCAATTGAAGCACAGTCACTATATACAAAAATCGAAGATCTTGCAGCTCCAGGAGTTAGCGTTATGCTTATAAATCCATCTTGAGGAGCTATTACTTTGTAAATAACGTCATTTCCTGCAAAATAGTTGGTTCCAGCTGGTGTTGCACCACAACTAGGAAAGTTTCCTTGAGTAGCTGTTATGGTGTTTCCATAATCACCGGTATTACCATCAACTTCATGAGGTATGGTATTAATTACAATCGGATCAGAACAGGATGTTCCTAAAGGAATCGTATTAAAGAAGAATGGACCAACCCATTCACTAAAAACTTCATTAGAACATTCTGCCCTTAACCAATATTTATATCCGCCATCTGGCTGTAAAAGACCTGAAGCGGTGGTTATATTCGCAAAAAGGTCATTATTTCCAGTTTCACCATTTGCAATCTGGGTTTGAGAAGCAGTAGCAGGAATAAGTTCATATTCATAATTAATTGCCCCACTAACATGCTGCCATACAAGAGTTGCTGTTGTAGAAGCTACATTTTCGGCATCTAAATTTACAGGGTTTATACAGCGAGGAACAATGTTTATATCGTCCAAATACCATCTATCTCCACTAGCGGCAAGTCCAGTTTGAGTAACCACCCTTACAAAAGCAATATAAATCTGTTGCCCTATCGTTGCCGCAGGAAGATTTACTACTTGTTCTTCATATTCATTGAACACAGTATTCATTTCCGGTTCTGTCCAATCTTCTATGAGTTGATAATCAGAAATCAGACCTTGGTTTGCGATATTTGTAGAATACCGAACTTCATAGATGCTTCCTTGATTCCCTTGAATACCTTGTCTTGCCCAGAAACGCAATTGTCCATTGGTAGGAACTGTGATTACATTGGTGATTAAAAAATCACGGGAAGTATTTCCAATACCAATTTCTTCTTGTTGAACAAACACTGCTTTAGTGTCTCTCACAAGGGGCGGATCCTGAACAGCATTCAGCGATCGCCAACTTTGGTTAGTTCCTACTCCATTATCTGTCGCAAGCCATCCAGCCGGAAGATTCGGAATAGTAACGTTCTCAAAATTTTCCAGCTGACCATAACTGACCAGTGAATAAAAGATCGTTAATAATAAAAATGTAATTTTTTTCATAAAATGAAAATTTTAGGTTGTTTAATATAGTTTCCGAGTATTTTCGGAAATCAAATTTAACAAAATTTAAGAATAGTCTAACGAAAATTTATTTTTTAACTAAATTTACTTTAAATCTTTTCAAAGATTTGAAACATTGCCCCAGTTTAATTCACTCTAAATCATTAATTTTGCAGGAGAATCAATACTATGCTAGAAAAAGAAAATATAAATTTTGAAAAAACCGTAATCGTAGGAATTATTACTCAAAAGCAGGACGAAGATAAACTCAATGAGTATCTTGATGAGCTTGAGTTCCTTACTTTCACCGCTGGAGGAGAGGTTATAAAACGTTTTTCACAAAAAATGGAACGCCCGAATCCAAAAACCTTTGTTGGAACTGGAAAAATGGAAGAAATTCATCTTTATATCAAAGAGAATGAGGTTTCAACTGTTATTTTTGATGATGAATTATCGCCTTCCCAACAAAAAAATATCACAAAAATCCTAAACTGTAAAGTTCTTGACCGAACCAATTTAATCTTGGACATTTTTGCACAAAGAGCCGAAACATCTTATGCAAGAACCCAGGTTGAGTTGGCCCAATGCCAATATCTGTTGCCACGCCTTTCAGGAATGTGGACTCACCTTGAACGACAAAAAGGAGGAATCGGGATGAGAGGACCTGGAGAAACCGAGATTGAAACCGACAGACGTATCGTTCGTGACCGAATTGCCTTATTGAAAGATAAAATCAAGGTGATTGACAAGCAAATGTCGGTTCAGCGAAGCAATCGCGGGGCAATGGTTCGAGTTGCTTTAGTAGGTTATACTAATGTTGGAAAATCTACCCTGATGAATGTCATCAGCAAGAGCGAAGTTTTTGTAGAGAATAAATTGTTTGCAACGCTTGATACAACAGTTCGAAAAGTGGTGATTAAAAACCTCCCATTCTTATTGTCCGATACGGTTGGCTTCATCAGGAAATTGCCAACCCAATTGGTAGATTCTTTTAAGAGTACTCTGGATGAAGTTCGCGAAGCCGATTTATTGCTTCATGTAGTGGACATTTCACATCTTGATTTTGAAGACCATATCGAATCGGTAAACCAGACTTTAAAGGATATTAAAAGTGATGACAAACCGATCATCATGGTTTTCAATAAGATCGATGCTTTTAAACACTTGACTATCGAAGAAGATGATCTGATGACCGAAAAAACAACCAAGCATTATACGCTTGAAGAATGGAAAGAAACTTGGATGAATAATGTAGGTCAGGAAAATGCCTTGTTTATTTCGGCAGTCCAGAAAGAAAACTTTGAGGAATTTAGAGAGCGTGTTTACGAAGCTGTTAGGGAAATTCACATCACGAGATTTCCTTATAACAAGTTTTTATATCCAGATTATAAGGATGCAGTTGAAAAGGAAGAGAAAGAATAAGCAAAACTTCTCCTCTATGAAAATTTATAAAACACCAAAAACCTTTAGGATTATTTCTTAAAGGTTTTTTTTGCAAATATTAATGCATTGCATTAATACGGATGCTGGCTTTTATCAGTGCCAAAGCTTTGATTTTGGAAAGTTCCACATCTTTGTCCTGATGGTGCTTGTTCTGGCTAACAAGCCTTACGCATCCTTCTTTTTCTGCTTTTTGTATGTATTTTACGGTGATGTATTCCTCCTCGCTCATGTCAATGCTCAAAAGATACATCTCACCCCAAAAAATCTCGTTCTTTATGTCGTGGATTTCTTTATAAAGTACAATATCACCACTTTTAAGCAAAGGATACATGCTATCACCCGTTACATAAACCGCACCATCACACTTTGGCAGATGCGGAATCGAAATGTGGTCTATGGGCTGTTGTGATTTAGAATCCTGAAACAGAGGAACCAGTCCAGCTACTGCTTCAATGTCATATAACGGAATATGTTGGTTTTCAATAGCATTATCGCTTTTCAAGCGAAAGGTTTCGATGCTCCTGTTGTGTAAAATACCTTCACTTTCCAACAGCATTTCACCTTGCCCGGTCAACAACCAATTGGGATTTATATCCGTATACTGGTTCATTATATTTTCCAAAACGTTAGAGCCAATGCTTTTACCTTCCTTTACCGCCTTTGATATACTCCCTCTGCTTGCTCCTAGGCTGTTTTCAAAAGCATAGTAGCTGATCTTTTTTCGTTCGATGTATTGTCCTACTCTTTCTGATACCATCTTTCTTTTAATTTAAAACATATAACAAAAATAGGAATAAAATCTGAATACACAAGCACAACGCCTATTTTATTACCACAATAAATAAATTTAGTAGCTTTTTTTCGCATAATTAGTTTGTGGATTTATTGTGTTGTAATAATTTAAGATGTTATATATAAAGTAATTAAATATATAAAAACCGTAAACTTAACAAGTATAAGGTTTTATAAATTAATTGAAAAATTTCTTTTATTTTGTTTTTATGTTAGATTTATTTCTAATAGTTTTGCAATGTAATTAATCGATGAAATCAAAATTGAAACAGCTAATCCGGAAAGTGAACTTTGAAAAATTGTTTTTTAGTCTAATTACAAAGAAATTAATCTAATAGTAAAAATTTAAAAAAATGAATACAGAAATTAAAAACACGCTCTTCCGATTTGTTTCTATGAGGGCTCCTGAATTATCCAACGATACTGAGCAAAATTTACGGTTTGTTTTTAGACCAGACCTTCTTGTAAGCAAATTTAAGGGTGTTGAAGATTCTCCTGAAAAAAAGGAAAAATTAAAAGAAGCGATCGATACAGCTCTCACTTATTTACCAATATCGTCATTAGATAGATTTGTGCCTGCAACAAAGGAAACACTTAGAACAGAATTTGACAACACTATTTATCTTTTCTCAATTTGGCTTGCTAAAAACAAGATTGGCTACAGAAAAACAGAACTGGCAGAAAAAATAATTCCTGCACTCTCTGTAGTAAAACCAAACGGAGAACGGGTTGATTTTAGTGATAAAAAAAACATTTTGTGGGACAATATTTTCTACCAAGTAGTTACACACAAAGATTTCTATGCAAAAGAACTAGCCATGCAGTTGCTACACGCCCTTCACGTAATTGAAAACTACGAAGAAGGAAATCATGCCAAAAATGCCTTATTGATGAAAGCCCGTGTGGTTTTGCCAAAGGAGTTTTTTGTAGATGAAGTTGCAGAAGAAACAAATACCATCTTCTCAACCCTTTCTACAGAGCCACGAATCGCCTTGTTGCCCAACCGTATCATGCAGAAACGGCATGTAATTGCTTATACAGAAGATGAAAATGAGAAACTGGAGAAATTAAAAGGCGAGTTAAAAAAGGGTCATAAGGAATATCAGAAAGAGTATTCACAAGCTTTAAAAGAGGCACAGGTTGCACATCAAATACTTATAAAGCCTACTCTTGAAGCACATAAACTAGCAGTAAAAACATCTTTGCAAAATTGGTGCTCAATTAGAAATCCAGAGTTGGAGTATAATCCTAAAGATCCTTGTAGCACTCCTCCCGTTATCCCAGAACCTGATTTAGAGCCTTTTGAGTTTACCTTTAGAAAAGAGGTGGATCTTGATTATTTTAGAGATAACGAGATTTTATCCGAAGAAAGCCTTCAGTTATTGGAAACCTTAACAAATCAGAGTAACCTTCAAGCTAGAGGACCTATTGTTGCAGGGTTAAATTTTGAGAAGAAAAGCGTTTTGGAAGACACTGATAGCTTTGACAAAACTTTTGCCGGCATCGATTCGCTTATCGCCAATAATAGGAATCTTATCATTGAAAATACTGAAATCGCAAGCAATAAACGCATAAGCCTTGGAGGGGTTCTAATTCCTATATCCAACAATAACACAATTGTCAACCCCTTTGAATATGAATTATCTGCCAATACACTGATAAATGGTGAACAAAAAGCAATGCTTTCGTTTGAAGTGCCCGATAGTTCATGGGAAATAGAAAGTTTTTCTTACACGTTTGATAAGGGATCGGAAATATTTACAAACGTGATTTCCCAGTCGAACAGAATAGGTAACCATATCATTTTGAGTTCCCTTCCGCTAGGAAATGTAAAAGTAAACGAAGAAATCACAGGAGCATTCAATGGAGAGATTAGGTTTTTGAACGGAGGAAAAAAAGACATTGTCATTGGAAATTTAAACTTAAGCAATATCTTGATTGGTCAACTGTTTAATCCTGTAGAAACTGATGTAGATGGAAATGAAGGATTTGTTCCTGCGGGATTTGGCATGAAGCAACTTGGAATTGCCGATTACAAAAGAGTAGAACAGTCCGTACATTGCTACGTAGAAGGTGAAGTAGCCCATATCGAGAACATCATGGCCAGAGAATACAAGGAGAAATCCACTCGAAGATTACGCAAAAGCGAAAACACCACAACCTCGTCATCGGAGTCTGAAAGAGAACAATTGACTGATACAACTTCTACTGAACGTTATGATATGCAAAGTGAAGTAGCAAAAGTAATTCAACAAAGTAATGATTTTTTAGCAGGAACTCAATTTTCTGTACATGGAGCAGGCTATAGCTTAGGAGGTTCTGCCAATTTTGCCACACATAATTCCAAAGAAGAAAGCTCCCGCCAATCTGTTACCCAGGCCAAAGAAATAACAGAAAAAGCCTTGGACAGGATAGTAAATAAGGTAAAAGAAGAGCGTATCGAGAAAATCGTAGAAGAATATGAAGAGAACAATAAGCATGGTTTTGATAACACCCAAGGTGACAAGCATGTTGTAGGAGTTTATCGCTGGGTGGATAAGTTGTATAAAAACAAAGTAATCAACTACGGTAAGCGATTGATGTTCGAGTTCATGATTCCTCAACCAGGAAAGTTGCACACTTTAGGGATGAAGGAAGGTCTGGATAATGAATCTACAGAATTTGAAGCACCACAAGATCCTAGAACATTTCAAAAAGATTTGATTTCACTTACATCGGGTCTGAATTTGAAAAGATCAAATTTATTTACAGGTAGCAGTTTGAATTTAAAGGACTATTCCAAAGTCAACGATACTACTTTAAAGTATTGGTCTTCAAAATACAATGTTGAAGTTCCTTCAAAGCCAGAACAGGAGATTACGATTGGAAAAGGGTTTGCTTATACAGCTCCTGAAACGATGAACTCCGAATGGGAAGAAACTGCGGCAGGTAGTGAAGAAGTTCAAATCCCTGACGGATATGTAACTGAAAGTGCTTCTGTTTCATGGCACCATAGTGTAGAAGATAATTGTGGATCATCAGTTATTGTTGGTAAAAATAAATATTCGGTAAATCCTAATGGAGCAATCAGTAGTCCCGAGGAAGAATTTGTAAAAGGATATATCGGATCAATTCCCGTGTCCTATTCTGCTTTGGGACATCATTCGGGAAATGTTAACGTAGAGATTAAATGCAAACTAACAACCACAGCCGAACAAAAATGGCAACAAGAAACATTCAAAGCGATAATTGATGCCTATGAAGATTCTTTGGCAATTTACAAAGAGAAGCTTGAAGCCGAAAAGCAAAAAGCAATTACAATCAAAGGGACCAATCCTGGCTTTTACCGTCAAATCGAGAACACCATCTTGCGTAAAAACTGTATTTCATATATGATTGACAGAAGAAAAGGAGCAAAAAAGACCTATGGATTGGAGATGAGCAACCGTAAGCCTTTTATAGATTATGAAATAAATCTAAATGAAGGGCTTGACAATTATGCTGCCTTTGTAAAATTCATGGAGCAAGCCTTCGAATGGGATTTGATGTCTTATAATCTATATCCTTTTTATTGGGGAAGCAAGTCCGACTGGGCATCGTTGTACCAATACGATGAATCGAATGATCCATTGTTCCGTAATTTTATGCAAAGCGGTATGGCAAGAGTCATAGCCACTGTTCGTCCTGGTTTTGAAGATGCTGTTCGTTATTTCCTTCAGACGGGAAAAATATGGAGCGGAGGCGAAGTGCCGTTGATTCACGATGAATTGTATATGTCAATTGTTGAAGAGTTAGACGATCAGGAAGGAAAGCAAGAAGGAAAAGCTTGGATCACACGTCTTCCCACCGCTTTAACGATTCTACAAGCCGACAGCATCGGATTAAAAGTAGAAAAGGCACTACCATGCAACTGTGATGACATCATTAATGATGAAACGTTTGAAAATCCGGAAGAAGCATTGTGTTCAAGTAAGATTGAGTCAGAAGTGGGTCAAACGTTAGCAGGGGCAACTTCAGCTAAAGCTCAGAACAACATCACTAGGGTTTTGAGAGTAGCTTATGATTCAACCCTAGAGGGAACTGTTATATCAAGGGTATTAAACGCTATAAACATCGGAGTTCCCTATCCAGTAAGATTTACTGTTTTAGAAGATGAGGATTACATTATCGCAGCAACCCCTCAGTTTTCTCCGTCTGTAGAAGGCTATGTGACGCCAATTTTTAAATATAAATTAGTCAATCTTGGAAAAAACAAAACAGGAGAACATTATGGTTTTGAAGGTATCCAATTAACTCCTGACAATCTAGAACTCATTCATTCCAATGAAGCTGCTGTAAAGGATTACTTGAATAACCCGGGTACACAATTGGTTGATTTAGGTTGGGACATTACCGGAACCACTATTTCCACTTTCATTAACAATCTTGAAAACCCTATTGACCTCCAAGAACAAGGGGATGGTTATGTGATTGTCAAAGTAACGGATAATGATGACCCAAAAACGTACTTTTTTACTGGACAAGGTGGCTCTTATGGCATGTACAACATGCATGCTCAAGAAGCTTTTTTTGTCTTACTAAATCAAACACATAGGACAAACGAAGAAACATTTGTTTTTGCAGGCAATCAAAAATTTAGTCTTGTAAAAACGGCTAAAAATGTCTTGATGGTTACTGTAAATGGTCAAAAATTAAACAAAATCGGCTCAAATGTTCAGTATAGCATCACTACAGATAATGAACTGGAGATTGTGGATAACTTGACTGCGGGAGATGTAATCAACATCATCTACTATTATAGCTAAGCAACAAGACTTAGAATAATAATGCCACAACAGGAGGCAATGATAAAGAATCACTCCTGTTGTGGCTATTTAAACTTTTAAAAAATAAAAAATGAACTCAAACATAAAAATAAAGAAAGGACAGATAGAAGACTACGCCGTCCAGAAAACAGGAGATCAAACCATTAGTGGTCGGAAAAACTTCACCACAAGCCCTCGTGTCCCGCATGCAACTGACCCGAGTTCTGCGGTGAATTTAGAACAGACAAGAGAGGAGATTTTCACAAAGTTCAATCCCTTAAATCAAACTATGGAGGACTTTAAAATTGAGATTGATACCAATGAGCAGATTGCAAAAACCGCCAATTTTACCCTTAGTGATTCACATCACAAAGTGACGATCTTTTGCAACTCATCCACCTCAACGATCAACATTACGGTTCCAGACAACCTTCGCTCTGATTTTGTATGCTTCCTTTTCAATCAGAACACAGCCGTCGTAAATGTCATTGGTTCTGGACTAACCACGATAGTTGCTCCTGATGGTGCAATACTGGAGCATCACAAGCGTGGAATGATCGAACAAATAATGGGGAGTAAAAACTTTTTAGTAACCGGAGAATTTTCATAATCATGATAGCAAAGAAATACATCTATGGAAGACGCCCCCTGCCTCCGAATACTTTTATTGGAGGTGTAGGTAGTACTTTGTCCACAAAAAACCTCCTCGCCGCCAAGCTTGGAATTGCTTCCACTAGGATCAAAAGCTTCAGGATTGTTAATGATGAGGTGCAGGCTTATATTCAAGGGAATTATAATCTAGCAACCTTACTTTTTGGGAATTATGCAGACCCAAGTGCTGCCAATCTAAACATAACTCATTATTTTGACAATGACAATCTAGTAAAAGCAATTGGAATTTACTCCTTTGCAAACTGCATTAATTTTTCCGATTTTAAATTCTTAGGGCTAAATAGATTAGACAATAGAGCATTTTTTAATACTGGAGTAGTCCATGCCAATCTTCACACACTACCAGCGACTATGTTAGGAGAACCTCACGGCTGGTTTCAGAATTGTTCTAAATTGAGAACAGCCAATCTGGGGAATTTCACAAGTAATAATTTTCTCAATTGTTTTAACAAGTGTATAAGTTTGGAAAGCGTAGTTATGAAATCGAAATTTTATGGTGCCGATACACTCACTAATGTAGGTGTTATTGATTTTGAAAATGAATTTGTTGAAATTCTATCCGACTATTCGATGCGTCAAAATAGCCGTTTCCAAAAAGTAGTTGTCAATAATTGTATTCAAATGGGAGAAAGCGTTTTGTATAAGAATAGTAATACGGAAGGTCAATACAATTGGTTGAAAGAGTTTATAGCTCCAAAAGTTATATCCATTGGCAATAGTGCTTTTAGGAATAATGCAGGTTTAAATTTAGTAGATATTCGGGCATGCAAGACCTTAGGTTCAAGTGTATTTTTAAATGCTTTGAAATTAGGGACAATTATAAAAGTGCATATTTTTTTAGCCACATCAAATGCTGGAAGTCCAGACGGCAATTTGACATATGCAAAAAACAACAGAAACGCCATAGTAGAATTCTACGACGACAACGGAAACTACGTATCAACCCTTTAATTAAAACCTGCTAAACCCAACAACACACAAATTAATTAGTAATCGCATAAATCCTGCTTTTAAGGGATAATGCTCAAAAAAAACTACAATGAACTCAAAAATAAAAATAAAAAAAGGACAGATAGAAGACTATGCCGTCCAAAAAACAGGAGATGAAAAGTTAGATGGTGTAAAAACTTTTGCCAACTCTCCTGTCATACCAGAAGCAACAAGCAAAAAGCAAGCAGTTAATTTAGAACAGGTAGAGGGGTTGGTATCTATTCCTGTATCAGCAACTCAAGCAGGAATTATAAATAATACGTCTTTGCAGGAATTAGGAGGTACTGATAAAACTATTAATGGAATTAAAATAGGTTCCGGAAAAAGTAATCTATTTGGCAATACCGTTGTAGGTAAATCTTCATTAGATGTAAATGCTTCTGGTACTAAAAACACTGCTTTGGGTCATGAAGCATTAATGTCAAACATTAGCGGAAATTGTAATATAGCCATTGGATTACAATCATTAAAGAATTCTACTTCTGGAGCAGCAAATGTTGCAATCGGCTACATTGGTCTTCTCAAAAATACAACTGGCTCCTGGAATGTAGCGGTTGGAGCACAATCATTACAGGAGAGCACAACAGGCAATTACAATGTGGGAGTTGGGGGAAGTAGTTTATATAGTACTTCTACTGGCTATAATAATACTGCCATAGGATCCAATTCCTTAAAAGCAAATACAACAGGAACCTTTAATACGGCATTGGGATCTAATTCTGGATTAGAAACAACAGGTTCAAAAAATGTTATCATCGGAACCACTATCGCAAGCGAAATAGGCTCCGGGATCTCTACAGGTTCAAACAATTTAATTCTAGCTCCAAATCATGGGGTTGGCACTGGCATCACAACTGGTTCAGGTAATGTAGTTCTAGGAAAAGTAAATGGTCTATCCCCTAGTTCTTCCAACACAATTGTTATTGCTGACGGAATTGGAAATATAACCCTTTCCAAAGCAACAGATGGAACGGTCACTTTACCTAATCACACAATAAGCCTAATAAATGCTGACACAACAGGAAAATCCATTGTCACAAAGGAATTCTTGCAAAACAAAACTAATAGCGCCACAACCCTTTCAGAAACTGCAACAGCAATCCTTACCGCCGACAAAACCGTCAATTACTTCGCCAACACCGGAGGAGCAACAACTTGGACATTACCACCCGTTAGCGACAATACCGGAAAGCAAATTATCATCGTAAACAAAGGCACAGGCAACATTTCCATAAATACACATGCAGGAAATCTAGAACTTTTTGATGGAGCCCCGCTCAACGCAATGCCCTTAATACCAGGAGCAACCTACGGCCTCTATTGTGATGGAGTCCACTGGACAGCACTCTACTAAACCATTTTACAAACCCCGAATACCAACCCCAGCCAGAGCCTAAAAACCCTGGCCTAGGTTGCTATTCCCTTTAATTAAAAAAATATGAACAATTATGACCAATAGGATCAGGAAAGTCAAGCGTTGCTCCACGGCATAAAACCGTTGAGTTTTGAGGAGATAATGGGTAATAAGCAAGAAAGCAGGACTAATTCGCAAAATTCAGTTAAAAGCTTTGAAGAGATTACTTATGATAAAAAATATGACCAAAACAACAAATGTAAAGAGCATGTAAACGATTTCTATACCGAAAAGATGGACATTGATGCACTTATAAAAGACATAAAAACCAATAAGGAATTTAGTTATTTCTTTTATCATCAAAAATATACTTTGTCAACTCACAATAATAGTTTAGGAATTAGTCCTACTACATTAGCTCCCGTTTCGGCTGGTTCAACCTATTATCAAAGCAATCCGTTCACCTACAAAAATCCTATTACTAATACGGACCAAGTTGCTCATTTAAAAGTTTCGCTCAATAAGAGAGCTTGCCACATAAGCCTTGCCAACCCTGGTTTTTTGTTTTATGTAAGCGCCAAGAGCGAAAATATTTTCTATGAAATAAAATACATCTATAATGATGCTCTTGACAAAAAGAACTATAGTGTCACTCCAGATATTGAAGCCGATTACACAATCGAAAGCAAGTATGTCGCAATTAATATTGCTACAGGTAGTGCTAATGATATGCTTGCTATCGCAAAAGAATTGGGCAATTATGATTTTATAAAAGAACAAATCAAGAATACTTTCATAACAAAAATAAATGCCACGAAGGAACCTTCAGAACTAAAATTCTTATATGAAAACCTCCCTGATGTCTTGACCAGAGAAATTGGTGCGGATTTAGAATATGCGTTATTATTCGACCATTTCAAAATCCTAACAAACTATGATAATGTCGGATATTTTAGTGGTTGGAAAGATTCTAGTAATGCATTGATAAAAAATTTACAATGCCTTACGGTATATAATCGAATTCTACTTCTTGATTTGTTGCAAAGTCCAAAGTTAGTAAAACAAGTATACATCAATCTCGATGGCGAGTCAGAAATAGAAGGGATGCTCATAAAAAACAGGACAATATACACCACAATCTTATCCTCAATTTGCCTAATTAATGGATTTCAAGATTTAAAATTTACTGGAAAAACATTTAAATACGGTAAGGAATATAAACTGGACAGTAATGTAAACTGGCTAAATGATGATGGCAATGACGTTATTTTTCTAAAACAGCAAATAGTAAAAACACAAACCGTAAAAAAAACAATTGCTACTGGTATTCCAAGCGGTTCTAGCAACCAAGACTATGAGGGAACTGAAAGTCATATCGAAGATGTAGATGCTGGAGCTTATTATTCACCGCTGGACATAGTTGCTTTCATAGATTACAGTCAGGAAAATTCGCAAACAGAATACGTTCCCGCAATATTCCTTAAATCCATTTCCGATGAAGAAGAATGGATCTATATCAACCGTATGATCCGCATTGGGATTGATGTTGCCGCCGTAATTTTAGGACTTGCCACACTTGGATCCTCTAGCGGTTTTTGGGCTATTATTGCGGGAGTAGATATTGCTTTGGCAGGATTAGATGCCATAATACAGGCAAATTATGATGAGATAAAGTCAGCTAGTCCAGAAGGAGAAAAATTCCTTCAAGCCTATGAGAAATTCATACTTGCAGCAGGGGTAGCAACCAGTATCCCTCTATTAGCCTCCGCCCCAAGTGTATTGGCAGGATTAGCTAAACTAACCTCAAAAACAGTAGCAGGTTCAAGAAATTTTGTGAGAGCCGCCATTACAAGAGCAATACTTGAAATAAATATTGCTAATTTTACCAAAAACACCGTAAAAGAAATCATTTATGGTGAAGAAGCTCTAAAGCTTTCAGGCGTTCATTTCAATACTGCAGGTATAACCCGTTTGCAAGAACAAGGGGTGCTATTTATAAAAGGTATTGATTTTGATGGAAAGGTTGCAGGATATGCTGCTATCTACAAAGGTGAAGTTATTGCACAAGGAACAGCAAAACAAGTTCGAGATGAGCTAAAGGATTTATGGAGTCGCCGAGGGAGTAAGCTTATTGATGCGCTAAAATCTTCAACTAGAAAAGCTGTTTTTAAAAGATGGGGTAACAAGTTTGAAAATAAATTTCATCTCCATTTTGATGGAGAGTTTACCATCGGAAAACTTAGTAATAGAGATGCTACTCAAGTTTTAAAAGGTACTGGCGGACATAATCATTCTGTAATAGGAGAAAATATTAGAGTGAGAAAATATCTTACTCAGCCAGTAGATGGCCACCCTTTTGATGCTTTGATAGAGGTAAGATATAAAAACGGGCAATGGATCGAAAAACAGGCAAAATCATCTATGTTTCCTATAAACTGGAATATTCAAAGAGTCAAGGAAGAAATTGCCTTGGTGTATGAAAATATGATAAAGTCGGGTACTTTTGAGCAAATAAAAAATCATAAATCACCAAGTTTCAAAACATTAGATAGTACAGAGGAATTCGAAATAAAAATAGAGTTTGATGAAATTGGAAATATAACCAATGCTTATCCAAACATCAAATATTAATCTTAAAATAAAAGAAAATGAGTTATAAATTCGCAAAAATAGATTTTAGTTATGGGACTATGCCTAAAGATAAAATCACGTATGATTATGGAGTAGATTATGATTCACTCAAAGAAAATGAAAAATCTCTTTTTCAAATCGCTTGGCATGGCTGGACATCTTCTGAAATCCAAAGAATTATAGATAAATCCAAAGAAGCAACAGAAGAAAACAGATATGAATATCAGGTAGAAGGAAGTGATTTAATTATTGTGGTTTATCCTGATGAGGTTTATTTCTTTGACTGGCATACCAAACAAGAAAGCGAAGACTTTAAATGGTCATATTCGGAGTTTATAGATTTTATGGAAAAATTTAAAACTTTTATAGAAGAAAATAATTAATTAGAAACACTTTGAAATATTTCAAAGTGTTTTTTTGTTTAAGCAACTTAATAATTAAGGCTGTCGAATATGCTGCTATCTACAAAGGTGAAGTTATTGCACAAGGAACAGCAAAACAGGTTCGAGAAAGTTTAGATGAATTATGGACTGCAAGAGGAGCAAAATTAAAACAGGGAATAGAAGAAATTTTCAAAAATGGTGGAGTACCCTTTTTAAAGGGCTTTAGTAGAGAAAAAATTTTAGCAATTGCCAAACACGAAAGACCCGATCCTTTTGAATACCTTAAAAAGGAATATATTTTACAACATTTAAAAAAGTTTGAAGATGAAGGAATTGCCTCAAGAATTGTGCTAAAAGATGACTACGATAGGTTTGGAGTGGGAAAGCCTGATTTAGGCAAGACGGAATTTGTTTCAACAAAATCTGAAATAGATAAAATATTAAAGCTTCCACTTAACGAACAATCTAGGAAATTAGGCATTTCAATTCAGCAGTTAAATAACGGACAAGTTATGCGAATTGATTTTAAATTATCTTCTAAGAATAAAATATTTATGCCTAGTGGTAATGAGTTTGGTACTAATTCAAAATGGTTACCAGGAGGAATGTTGCCAGAAAAAAACCTGGAAGCGATTATTAAAACGGAAGGGATGAAAGAAGGAATTGATTATATTGCTAAAATTATACGTTAAATAAAAAAATATTTATTATGAAAAAAGAGTTAGAGAAAAATAATTGGGATTTTATTCTTTATCAATATGGTGAAAAAAAAGTCATTAGTGTAGTATTTCATAACAGCTTTGTTGATGTTTCTAAAAGTTTTATTTTAGAGAATAATGAGGAAAATTACGATTTTCAACAATTAAAAGAGTTAGCCGAAAAAATTAGGAATAATTATGAATCATTTACAAATAGAGAGCTAATACCATCTATATAACTGTAAAAGGATTACCAGACCCGACCGCGCGGATATTCACAACAGTTCGCTCGGTTTTGCAATCCGTGCCTACAAACAAAAACCAAAGCCATGAACATCCATGGCTTTTTATATTTTAAAGAAGGTTTAGAAAATGAATTGAATATTGTTTTGCTAGCTTTGTTTAAATAATCTTTATGGGCACGGATTGCAAATCCGCGCTATCGGGGTTGTGGACTGTAAGACAAGGGAAATTAGATGAAATTTTAGATGCATTTTATAAAGTTAGTTCTTTTGCTTCTAAGTATGCTTTAAAACTAAAAACTAAAATAGATGAAGCTTTTTTTTGGTCAGGAAGGACAGAAGGAATCGGAGGACAGCATATTAGCCTTGATATAGCAATTTCTAAAAATGGAACAACATTGGAAAACTTAATTGAAAAAAATAAAATTCCGATGCCAGAATGGGATTCAAGTAATATAAACACTGTGAAAATATGGGAGGAAATTTCGAAAACATATGCAAATCAAGTATCAGGCGAGATAAGAGCTGTTATAGGAAAAAGTTTGAGAAAAGGAAATATCTGGGAGAATAAAGAACTCCCTGCTTTAAAAAATAATTTAAATGTTACTAAAATTACAACTATAGACCCAAAAACTAAGCAGGAAAAAATAATTTTTAAAAGATAATATGATGAAAGTAAAAAAAATAACCGGCACGAGGGATGCTGTCAGAATTGAATTTGAAGACGCAAAAATCTTGCTTCTTACGGGTGAATTAACAATAACCCCTGAGTTCTATGCAGATATATTTTCTATTATCAAATGGGATCCTCCTTTTGAAAATGAAATTATAACAGAAGATATAAAGAAACAGATTATTAAATCTGTTGAAGACTATAATAAAAGCACAGAAATTCCTATAATCTTTGATTAAAGAAAACCCAAAGGGAATTTATAAAGAAACCATTTTAACTAATTATGGACATAATAATAAAAAAAGATTGGAACTACAGTTTATATAGCAATAACAATATGCTTATTTTTTCAGTATTATGTGGAACTGTTGCTCAATTTGAAGTTGACATTGAATTAAACCAAGAAGAAAAAGACAAATATGACAGTCAAGGAGAAGTTTTTTAGACATGTTAGCTGAAAAAATAAGAAACAATCCTTTAGATTGGAAAAACAGAAAATTAAATTAATAAACCCGACTGCACGGATATCTAAACAGTTAGTGCGGATTGCAATCCGTGCCCACCAACAAAATCAAAAAACCAAAAACCATGAAATTCATGGCTTTTATTATTTTAAAAAGGTTTGTAAAGTGACTTGAATCTTGTTTTGTTAGATTTATTTTAAAAATTCCAACCAACCCGATGGGCTAAACACTGTCGGGTTTTTACCAATCCGAAACTTGGCCTTTTCAAAATACAATCTTGGAAATTCAAACCCGCTACTTGAACTTTCAAACCAACAACTATAAACCCCAATCTCAAAACGCAATTCTCTTTGGGGTAATATTTTCCTCTAATTAATTTTATTATTAGATTTTTTTCTTTTATATTTGTATAGCCATTTAATAACCAACAAATCATGGATGCACCAACAAAATAACGAATAGCAAAACTTCATCCCTCAGTTCGAGAAGAAGTAACCCAAATAATTGCCCAATGCGATAAAGCCCTAACCGGAAAAGCAAAAATCCGAATCACGCAAGGCTTACGCAACAATGCCGAACAAGATGCGATGTACGCTCAAGGCAGAACAGCTCCCGGCAAAAAGATTACCAATGCCAAAGGCGGACAATCGATACACAACTATGGTTTTGCCGTTGACATTTGCCTCATCATTGAAGGCAAAACTGCTTCATGGGACACTAAAAAAGATTGGGACAACGACAAAATAGCCGACTGGTATGAATGTGTGAAAATTTTCGCACTCTACGGATGGGAATGGGGAGGCAACTGGAAAACCTTCAAGGACATGCCCCACTTCGAAAAAGGAAACTTCAACAGTTGGAGAAAATTATCAAAACTAAAAAAAGACAAAAACGGATATATAATACTATCCTAAAATCTAATAAAAATGACCCCAAAACCTAAAAACCAAAAAGCTATGACCAAAAAAATCAGAATCCTCAGCCTCGATGGAGGTGGCATCCGAGGTATCATCACCTGCGTTATCCTAAAATACATCGAAGAACAGCTCCAAAAACTAGATCATCCCACAGCAAAAATTGGCGACTACTTTGATCTAGTTGCCGGAACCAGCACAGGCGGGATCCTAGCCTCCGTCCTGCTTTTTCCAGACAACGATGGAAAAGCAAAATACTCGGTGGAAACCGCCCTCGACCTCTATGCAAAACACGGCGACACCATCTTTAATGTTTCCTTCTGGCAACACATCATCAATCCGTTTGGGCTTTTCAGCGAAAAGATCTCACAGCATGGCTTGGAGAAACAACTCAACGAAGTATTCGGCAACCTGCAGCTCAAGGATTTCATAAAGCCTAGCCTAATCACTTCCTATGATATTTTTCATCGCAAAGCAAAATTTTTTACCAGCCATGAAGCACCTTCAAGCCTTGAGAATTTTTATGTGAAGGATGTTTGCAGGGCTACATCTGCAGCTCCAACTTATTTTGAACCTGCCAAGATAAAATCACTCTACGGTCAGGAATTCACCCTCATAGACGGTGGCGTTTATGCCAATAATCCTGCACTATGTGCTTACGCAGAAGCTAGAAAGATCGAATTTTCAAAAGTCCTCAATGATCCGTCTAAGAAAGATTTTCCAACAATTGCCGATATGGTCATCGTTTCGGTAGGAACGGGAGAAGTCTTGAAGCCTTACACCTTCCGTCAGTTTGAAAAAGCCGGAAAAGTAAAATGGATCCAGCCTTTGATTGATATCCTGCTTTCGGCCAATGTTGAAACAACTGATTACCATATCAGGAAGATGTATGAAACCCTTGGCCCTCGGAACGCCAAGAACTACCACAGGCTGATGCCTTCGCTAAAAAATGCTTCCCCAGAAATGGATGATGTTTCAACGAAGAACATCTATGAATTGATTCAGGCAGGATTGACCTATGTAGATCAACACCGAAACGAATTGAACGACATTGCCAAAAAGCTAATTAAACACGCCTAAAATTCTATTTTAGATTTATGGAATAGAATTTGTAGTTTTGCCAACATAAAATAAAAACTATGAACTTCCTAAGAACCTTTTTCATATTCTGTTTTCTGTTTTTTTCGATAACAGAAGCATCTGCTCAAGTCTATCGCTTCAAGGCCGAAAGTTACAGTGTTGTTGAGAAAAAAGACAACGGAAACTGGGGCGAATGGAGCAAGTTTCAAGAAACAGCAGTCATTATTACGCTTGACGGAAAAAACGACAAGATAACCGTAAACTCCCAAGAAGTTCAATACTACAAGATTTTGGCCTATGGCGAAAAAGTTGTTACGGAAGATGATGATACCATTCCGTTAAAATGTGCCGATTTAAACGGAAATCTATGTACGATTTTAATTGTTACTCGAAAAAATCAGGATAATCGCAAGCAGTTTTACATTAATTATGGAGATGTGAAGATTGTGTATAATGTTTATGATAATTAAAGAGGAAAAATAATTCCAGCCTCGATGTTATAGGTATTAAATCCTGCATTGGAGTTTTGCAATCCTGCATTGGAAGTATGACGAAAATTTGGTCGAACGTCGAATGTTACTTTTTTAGTTTTCAACGAAAATCCGATTCCCAAAACATCCGAAAAGGCAAAACCTTTGGACAATCGTTCGGTTTCTGTATCCGTAATCATTGGCCCAATACTCAACAAGGCATATATACTGAAAGTATCTGTAATTGGTTTCCTAATTACTAAACCCACATTTAACACATATTCCCGGATGTCTTTTAATTTTGTATAAGCTTCCCTTTTTGCTTCAAAATCAGGTTCTTCTGGAGTCACAAAATAGAGATTCAAGAGTTGGTGTTTTGCAAAATTGATTTCGGGTTGAAGCAACAACTCCAATTTAAAGTTTTTTACCGTTAGGAAAGAATAATAAAACTGTCCTTTCAAATACCGATTCGTATAAGTGTAATTTGTGTTTTTAACTTCATCTCCAATACCATAGCTAAAACCTAATGCTAGATTTTGTTCTTTTTCTTGCGAAAAAAGAAAAGAACAGAGTAAAGTAAAAATAAACAAAAGTGTTTTTTTAAGCATAAATATTTTCAATTCGAGAAAAAAGAACGGTTAAAGTTATGAAATTGTTATGCAATCTTAACGCTTTAGAGAAAAAACGGTTGCTAGTTTTTGTTTTAAATCCTTCATTAACGCCAAGCTTTTGTAACTTTGCCCAATAAGCTTCAAACAGCACCATGAATTTTTCCTATCCAAAAGCCGAAAAGCTAAAAAGCCGAACTGCCATCAACCTACTTTTTTCCGAAGGGAAATCGGTATCAAAATATCCGTTAAGATTGGTGTACCGAAAAGCCGATGTTGAATATGACAAGAACAGCAAGATGGGTGTTTCTGTTTCCAAGAAATATTTCAAGAAAGCCGTCGATAGAAATTATTTCAAAAGGGTTTTGCGCGAAACCTATCGTTTGAACAAGCATTTGCTGATGGATAATTTGCCGGAACCTTATGTTTTTATGTTTTTCTACCAAACAAAAGACCGTTTGTCTTACGAAGAAATCAATACCAAGACGGTTCAGCTGTTTGAGAAATTTTTGCTGGAAATTAACCACCAAAACAAGAAGTAAACCAGTTGTTTTTGTTTTAGACTGCTAATCAATCGTTTCTAGAACTACATCATACTATTTGAATTGTTTTTTGCGTTTCAATATTCTAAATCATAACCCTATGAAGCTTATATTGACCTCCTTTTTCTTTCTTTTACTTTTTTCAAGTTGCAAACAATATGCAGATTCAGAAACCGAAGTTTCAATGATGAATCTGGCAATTCCATCTGTTGATTATGATACTTCAGAAAGCAAGAATATGAATGCACCTCCGCCTCCTTCACAAAAGATTTCAGCAAAAATCATTAAGACCGGCACTCTTAAATTTCAAACCCAAGACCTTAAAAACACTTTCGGAAACATTCAATCTGCCGTTCAAAAGTATAAAGGAAACATCGAAAACGATTTTGAAGGAAAAGAATATAATTCTGCATTCAAAAGGATGACCGTTAGAATTCCGAGTACTTCTTTTGATGCTTTTATTGCTGATGTATCGAAAGGTGTTGCCTATTTTGATACAAAAGAGATAAGTTCCGAAGATGTAACCGAACGTTATATTGACACCGAAGCCCGACTCAAAACTAAAAAAGAACTGGAGAAACGCTATCTGGAGCTATTGAAAAAAGCAACAAAAGTATCTGAAATGCTTGAAATTGAAGCACAACTTTCGACCATTAGAGAGGAAATTGAATCCAAGGAAGGACAGCTCAAATATTTGCAAAGCCAGGTGGCAATGAGTATGGTCAGCATCGAATTTTATAAGACAATTGCTCAAGAAGAAGGCATCACTGTTTCATACGGTTCCAAGATTTGGAATGCCATTCAAACGGGATTTAATGGAATTTCAAGTTTCTTTATCTGGTTAATAGAAGTTTGGCCTTTTATTCTTATTTTAGTAGCCTTGATTTTCTTTATCAGAAAACGATTTAGAAAAAATAAATAAACACAAAATATGCTTACTTCATTCAAAAAAAAATACATCCTTCCCGTTGTTGCAACCGGCTTTCTATTCATCGGAACAAGCTTTAAAGACGACTTTTTTGCCATTGCCAAACAGATAGAAATTTTTACCGAATTGTTCAAGACCGTCAACATGAACTATGTGGACCAGACCAATCCGGGCGAAATGATGGACAAGGCCATCAAAAGCATGCTGACGGATTTAGATCCTTACACCATCTATTTCAACGAGCAGGATGTAGTGAAATTCAAAATCAACAGCACTGGAGAATATACCGGAATTGGAGCCATCATTACCAGAAAAGAAGGCAAAGTCATCATCAAGGAACCTTACAAAAACTATCCTGCCGATAAAGCCGGTTTGAAAGCTGGAGACGAAATCATCCAGATTGGCGATGTGAATCTCGAAGATTTCAAGGAAGATGCGTCACAATTGCTGAAAGGTGCTAAAAATGCCAAGATCGACATCAAGTATAAACGTCAAGGTAAGGTAAATTCCACACAGCTTGTTTTGGAAGAAGTAGATGTAAAAGCAGTTCCGTTCTTTGGAAAGGTGGATGAAACTACGGGTTATATCGTGCTCTCGCAATTCAACCAAAAAGCTTCTACAGAAACCAAAGATGCTTTGGAGAAATTGAAAAAAGACGGAGCTCAAAGAATCATCCTTGATTTGAGGGGAAATCCAGGCGGACTTTTGAACGAAGCTGTAAACATCTGTAATTTATTTGTTCCGAAGAATGAAGTAATTGTTACTACAAAATCAAAAATCGAAAAGCACAACAACACCTATAAAACCACTAAAGATCCTGTGGATTTAGAGATTCCGCTAATTGTTTTGGTGGATGGAAAAAGTGCTTCGGCATCTGAAATCGTGGCGGGAGCCTTGCAGGATTTAGACCGTGCAGTAATTGTTGGAAGTAGAAGTTTTGGAAAAGGCTTGGTGCAACGACCAATTGATTTGACCTATGGAACTCAAGTGAAAGTAACCATTTCTAGGTATTATACGCCTTCCGGCAGATGTATCCAAGCTTTGGATTATTCTAAAAAAGACGCCAGCGGAAAAGCCACAAGAACCGATGAAAAGAACTACACAGCTTTTAAAACCCGAAAAGGAAGAACGGTTTATGATGGTGGAGGAATCCTGCCAGATGTGGAATTGGAGGAAACAAAATTGAGTGCCATTTCTGAATCGCTTGAAAAAAACGACGGTATTTTTAATTATGTAACGAGCTATTATTATAAAAACCCAAATCTTGGAGATAAGATTCCCACGATAACAGATGCAGATTATACGGCTTTCAAACAATTCCTAAAAGCAGAGAAATTTTCGTTTGATACCGAAACCGAATTGGCCTTGAAAAAAACACTAGAAATAGCCAAAAAGGAAAAAATTGATGAATCCATCACGGCTGAATATCAATCCTTGTTGACGGCTCTTCAAAAAAGCGAAACTTCTCAATTGGATAAATTTCAAAAGGAAATCAAGAACCTTATCCTTGATGAAATCATTTTAAGATACCAATACAAGGAAGGTTTATACAACTATTACCTCAAGAACAATTCTGAAATTAAAAAGGCAGTTGGCCTCTTGAACAACCAAGCACAATACAACAAAATACTTGCAAGATAATGTTGAAATTTTTAAAAATCTTACCCCTGTTTCTTTTTGGTTTGATGAATGCCCAGGAAGAAGTTGTGCATTCCGTATATTTTGAATTTGATAAATTTAATCTCAAGGCAAAGCAATTGTCAGATGTGGTTGCTTTTGTCAAAACCGTTGATTCTACCCGAATTGAATCCATTGAAATTTTTGGTTATTGTGACGATAGGGGAAAAGATGCTTACAATGTCAAGCTATCTCAAAATAGAGCCAATACGATCCAGCAGGAATTCATTAAAAATGGAATTAAAAATAAAGTAATTGTTACAATTGAAGGAAAGGGACGAGTTTTAATAGACGATGATGTGGTTGAAAATCTTCCAGAAGTACGTTCAAAAAACCGCAGAGTCGATGTTGTCTTGAACTTCAAACCACTTCCAAAAATTCAGATTCCCGGCTATTTCCATAATACTATTAGTAAAAATCCCACCGTTGGAGACCGTATCTACCTTGATAATTTGCTTTTTGATAGAGGAAGTAGCGTACTAACCTTAAAGTCAAAAAAAGAACTTGACAGGATGGCCAAGCTTTTATTGAAACACAAAAACGTTGAGTTCGAAATCCAAGGTCATGTTTGCTGTACACCGAATTTTCAAAAAGAAGCCATCGACCGTCATACTAGGAAAAGAAAATTATCCCACAATAGGGCAGAAGCTGTTTTTAAATACCTGAAATTAAAGAAAATACCTGAAAAAAGAATGACTTTTAAAGGTTATGGAAATACCGTTCCACTAGGAAAAGGTCCAGAATACGATAGGAGGGTTGAGCTTTTGATTACGAAGGTTTAATCTCTTGCCATCTCCACATGCGGAATCCCATCTTCCAAATACGTTTCGCCAACCACAACAAATCCATGGCCTTCGTAGAATTTCTGTAAATACAATTGAGCCGAAATGGTAATCTGGCTTTCGCCGAAATGATGCTGGATTCCCAAAATAGAAGCTTTAATCAAATCGTGACCCCATTTCTTGTCGCGATAGTTGGCATCAACAATTACCCTTCCTATTGAAGCATTTTCGAAATAGGCTCCAGCTTTAAAAATTCTAGCGTAAGCGACAATTCTATCTTCAAATTCGCCAATAACGTGCAACGCCTTTTGATCTTTGCCGTCGATGTCCTGATAAACACAATTTTGCTCCACAACAAAGACTTCGCTTCTCAATCGTAGAATTTGGTATAGTTCTTCGCCAGAAAGCTCCTTAAAAGCCTTTGTTTTGAATTGTATGGTCATTCTATTTTATAAATTTTACAGATTTTATAATGGCTTCGAGTTCGTGCATCAAATCACGTTTGTCGTTTGATGGAGCATAACAAAACCCTTCAATAACCACAAATTCTCTTTTCTCACGGTTCATAATCGCATAATTGATGAACGAACCCGACATAAAATCGCCTTTCAGCTCCCAAGTTCCCTTGGTTTCATAGGTTCTCTTGTTGTCTAAAATCATGTTCATAAAATAAGGCGAATAGGATTCTTCGGTAATCATCTTTGTATTTGGCTTTTTTCCCTTGATGTATTTTCCACCAAAGGAATCGCGCATTTCTATTATATTAGTAACAATATCGTCGTTTTTCAAAATAGTTCTAAAAGGAACTTTGTAAATAACCACGCTTGTGTTTCCGCTCAAGATTTCTTTTTTGACCCAGATAAAGTTCCGCTTCTGCAGGACATATTTGTAGGTGGAGGGGATTTTCAAGGAAATTTTAAATTTATCTTGAATCTTCTTGTCGTCAAGCAAGGATGCATTGATGATTTCCTGACTTTTTAAAATCTCGGTTTGCTTGAATAAATCTACAATCGAATCACCATTTTTTTCAATGTGTTCAATAATTTCCCCCACATTGTTTCCTGAAATATGCACAACATTCTGGGGCTTTGCAAATTCATTTTTCTCAAATTTGTAATAATTTTTTTCTTCCCGTTTGATGATGATTACGTTTCGGCTGATGGTTTTATAGCCTTCTAATATTTTCACCGGAAGCTGGGTAATTGTAAACAAAGGTTCTTCTTGTGTAAGTCCGTCAACAGGAGCTGCAAATTTTTTTCTGAGACTGTCGCCAACTTCGCCATTCCATAATTGATCACTGATGACAATAGATAGGGAATTGATTTTACCGGTAGATTTCGTAACCGAAGCCTTTTTGTTTTCATCACAAGAAAAAAGATTGATGCAGACAAAAAACAACGCCAATACACCTAATTTACTTAGATTGAAAATGCCTAAACGTGTTTTAACTTTCTGCAACATGCGATTCGAGTTGATTTCGGATTGGGTTTAAAACTTAAATTCCTTATGTGATTGAGAAACCACATAAGGAATAAAAATTTTTTATAAAAGTACTTATTTTTAAAACAAGCTAAAATATAAATCTTGGAATTATCCGCTGATTTTTAGTTTCATTCCCGGTTTCAAATCGTTACCGCTAATACCGTTCCATTTTTTGATGTCAGAAACTGTAATCCCAGGATATTTTTGAGCAATCTTGAACAATGAATCACCTTTTTGAACCAAATAGTGAGAGTTTTTTGTTGTTTTTTTAGCCGAAGCCACAACCTCATCATTTGATTGTTTGTTGCTTTCTTTTAGGATTAAAAGTTTTGCACCAAGTTGCACATTGGTATCCTTTAGATCGTTCCATTCTTGGATTTGAGCAACAGTAACGTCTTGTTTTTTGGCAATTGCACCAAGATTGTCTCCTTTTTGAACGATATAGTAGTTGGATGTTTTAGAAGCTGTCTTCTCTTTCAAATCCGCTATTTCAACATTTTCACCTTTGATGATTTTTAGTTTTGTGTCCAACATGACATTGGTGTCTTCCATATTGTTCATCTCTTTCAATTCGGCAATAGTAACACCAAATTTCTTAGCAATACTGTTCAAGTTGTCTCCTTTTTGAACGGTATAATATTCAGCGGTTTCAGCAGTTTCGGGTTTGCTTTCATTTGAAGCAATGGCTGTATTCTCTTCTTTATCTGGTAAAGGCTTAACTTCTGATGGAAGTGTTTTTACTTTTTCGGAAGTCACGATTTTCAAGTTCTTACCATAACCAATGCTATTTCCTTTCAAGTTATTCCACTTTTTAAGTTCGGCAACCGAAACGCCATATTTATTGGAAATTGCGCCAAGGCTTTCTCCTCTTCTCACAGTATGGATTTTTGTTTTGGTAGCATAGCTGTTTCTATCTGAAGTGTCTTTTTTAGCCGAAGCCCATCTTGAATTTTCAAAAGGCAACTCTCTTTTTTCCGATTCATGTTGCACATAAGCATAAATCTTCTCTTCGTTTGAAGTAAAAATCCCAATCTTGTCTTTAGGAAGTCTCAAGAAATGTGGCTTGTTTGAGTAAACAGGAACTACATTCATTTTATAAGACGGATTCAAAAGTTGCAATTGCGAAACAGGAATATCAACCAAGTCGGAAATTTGCTTGAAAGACATCTGTTTTTTGATCATAATCGTATCCGTTTCAAAATGCTTTACGATAGCCCTATTCGGAACAATTCCGTGCTCTTTGTGGTACTCATAAATATACATTGTAGCCAAGAAAGCTGGCACATAAGCTTGTGTTTCCTTAGGAAGATAATCCTTTATGTTCCAAAAATTCTGTTTTCCGCCTGATCTTCTGATGGCTTTTGCTACGTTTCCGGCACCTGAATTATAGGATGCCAAAACCAATTCCCAGTCGCCAAAAATACGGTGCATGTTCACCATATATTGTGCCGCAGCTTCGCTTGATTTCAAGATATCGCTTCTTTCATCAACATAAGAATCAACATTTAGGTTGTATTCTTTTCCTGTTTGAAGCATGAATTGCCAAAGTCCCGTAGCACCAACTCTTGAAACTGCTTTCGGGTTCAAAGCCGATTCTACGATAGCAAGGTATTTGATTTCCAAAGGCACATTTTTTCTGGCCAAAGCTTCTTCGAAAACCGGAAAATAATATTCCGACAAGGCCATTTGTCTGGCAAAAGCCTGCTTTCTGTTTTTTAGGAACGATTTGATGAGGTTTTCCAATCCAGGATTATATTCGATGTTGAAAGGAGAACGTGCATCCATTTCTTTCAAACGCTCTTTCAATAACGCTGTGGATAATTCAGGATAATCCACCTTTTCATCCAGATTTACACTTTTGATGAAGGTTGATAAATCGGCATAAATGTCTTGGTCGGTAAGCTCTTTCATCCATAAACTATCAACACATGCTGCAATTTCATCGTGCACAAAAGTTGCTTTTATAGAGTCCAGATAGGAAAGTTTTATTTCAGGAACAAGGCTTGCTTCTGTCTTTGTGGTGTCCTGTGCAAAAGCTGCTCCGGAAAACATCAATAGAAGTGGAAGGATACTTTTTCTTGTAATCATATTTACATTTTTATGTTTCCAGAGGACGAATAATCGTGCCAAAAATGGAAATTTATAATTCGATATTATTTACGTTTAGGAATGCAGATTTGCCTGCTAAAATTTCAATTAACTATATTTCAATTAATTGCATGATAATGCAAACATAATAATCTTATAACAAAAACGCCTAATGTTATAACTTAAAAATTTTGTAAATATTGTTAATTGTGATTCCTTAGTCTAAAATTGCTGCAATTCCTGGCAAAGTTTTTCCTTCCAACATTTCAAGCATAGCCCCGCCACCAGTGGAAACATAGCTCATTTTGTCCTCCAAACCGAATTGTTTTACGGCCGAAACAGAATCTCCTCCACCAACAAGTGAAAAAGCACCTTTTTCTGTAGCTTCTGCAATGAAATTACCTAATTCGATGGTTCCGTTTGCAAAATTTTCCATTTCAAAAACACCAAGTGGTCCATTCCACAGGATCGTTTTCGACTCTAAAATCACTTTTTTGAAGTTCTCCAAAGATTTCGGACCTGCATCCAAACCTTGCCATCCGTCTGGAATTTTGTCTACGTCAACGATTTGCGTTTCGGCATCGTTTGAAAAAGCATTTGCCGCTACAACATCAACTGGAATATGAATTTGAACATTCTTTTCTTTTGCCAATCTCAGGATTTCAAGTGCAAGTTCTTGCTTGTCGTCTTCACAGATGGAATCTCCAATTTTTCCTCCTTGAGCTTTCACGAAAGTAAAAGTCATTCCGCCACCAATAATCATATGGTCTACTTTATCTAAAATATTCTCAATAACGGTGATTTTAGAAGATACTTTTGAACCTCCCAAAATGGCGGTTACTGGTTTTTCTGAATCTTTTAAAACCTTGTTCAAGCTTTCGATTTCTTTTGCAAGCAAAGTTCCGAAGCATTTATCGTTCGGGAAAAATTGAGCTATAATTGTTGTAGAAGCGTGAGCCCTGTGAGCTGTTCCGAAAGCATCGTTTACATAAATATCTCCAAGAGAAGCCAATTCTTTAGCAAAATCAACATCTCCAGCTTCTTCTTCTGCATAAAAACGAAGGTTTTCCAGCAATAAAACTTCTCCGGCTTTCAATTCTTCTGAAGCTTTTTTTGCCACTTCACCTTTGCAATCTTCGGCGAATTTTACTTCTACGCCTAAAATTTCTGATGCTTTCTTTACAATATGTTTCAATGAATATTTGTCTTCTTTTCCTTTTGGTCTTCCAAGGTGTGACATTAGGATTACGCTACCGCCATCTGCCAAAATCTTGTCGATGGTTGGTTTTGCGGCTTCGATACGGGTTGCATCTGTAACCTTAAAATTTTCATCCAAAGGCACGTTGAAATCTACACGAATTAATGCTTTTTTATCCTTGAAATTAAAGTCCTGAAGTGTTTTCATTATGTTGTTTTTTAAATATTTGTAGTTTATGAAAAACAAATATAGCTTTTTTAGGGAAGCGACAAATTATGGAAAGTGCAAAAAAAAGGTTTTTGAATCACGAAAACGATATAATTCCAATTGTGCTTTCCCGATTTTTAATATATTCTAATAAATCCTTCAAAAATTTATAGTTACTGAAAATATATTTATTAAAATCAAAAACTCCATAAAAGTATCTTAAGAAAATGATAAGGACTTGAGGTGGTGACTAGAAATTGTTAATTTTAATATCTACAATAAAAATCAGCTATGATCATTTCTAGAAATCTCAAATGGAGACACATTATATATTATACCCGATTGAAGTTACTTTATTTTGTGGTACTTTCGGTATCGGTTTTTGTGCTTCATGAAATCTTTGATATTCGGGAACTCAGCATTCCCTTTAATGCGGTTGCGACTTTGAGTACGGCTTTGGCTATTTATCTGGGTTTTAAGAACAATAACGCCTATGAAAGATGGTGGGAAGCTAGAAAAATATGGGGCTTGATTGTAAACTACAGCCGTGCTTGGGCGAGAGAGGTGCTGACTATGATTATGCCGAATGGCGAAAAAAATGAAGAAAGGGAATCGCTTCAAGCCCGATTATTATATCGTCATATTGCCTTTGTGAATGCCTTGAGGGTGTTTTTGCGTCGGAAATATGAGTATAATGACACGAACATTAAGGAAATTGTTGAGGTGAAAAACGGCTATGGCGAAATCAAGAAATTCCTTAGTGATGAGGAATTCTACGAAATGTTGACGAAGAAGAATCCGCCGAATTACTTGCTAAAACTTCAGGGCGATGATTTGAAAACGGCCTTTGAAAACGGTTGGCTGACGGATTTCAGATTCGTAAAATTGAGTGAGACTTTGACGGAATTTAACAACCATCAGGGAATGAGTGAAAGGATTAAAAACACGCCTTTGCCAAGACCCTATAGTTTTTTTTCAAGAGTTTTTGTAACCATCCACGGGACATTGATTCCGTTTGCGTTTATAGAGGAATTGGGTTGGGTGAATATCCCGCTTTCGATTGTAATCAATTTTGTATTCCTAGCTTTAGACTACGTTGGTGAACGAACCGAAGACCCGTTTGAAAATAGGATGGACGATGCTCCGCTGAGTTCCATCAGCTTGACGATTGAGGAAAATATAAAGGAGATGTATGGTGATGTCAACATGCCGGTTAGACCGAAAGCTGAGTTGGGGGTTATAATGTAGAAGTTTTGGTTATTTATTAAGTTCCCGATACATTAGAAAATATTCCGCAAATCATAATTATAATAATTCCAGAGGCTGGAAAATCATCATCGGATTATTTTTCTTTTAAAATCTCCCCAGTTTTGGCTTACTTCGTAATGTTCAAGTTCAGATTGTGGATATTCATAACCATTGTAATTAAATATTTCTATTGATTCAATGATTCCATCCTCTATAAAAATAACAGCGCTTGCTTCTATGTTTAAGGTGGGATTTTTTATGATAACCCCATCTGATATTATTGATTTATTTTCTTTTAAAGAGCCATATTGTGCTCTGAATTTATAAATTTCAGGATGATTTTTAAAACTTATAAAAGCACCAAATCCAGTGTATTCAATTTCATAAATGTTTAAATCCTTAATTTGATTTTTAAACAATTCAGCATTTAATTCCCCGTCAAAGAATAAATCTAAAATATCAAATGCTAATCTTGAATATATCATTTGTAGGGTATAAAAAGTTATATGATTCCAATTTACATAATAATAGATTCTCAAAACAAATCTACTAAAATAATTCCCCCCTAAACTCATTTCAATTATATTTGAAGAAGCCTTAAAAATCATAAAATGAAAACCGAAAAAGAAAAAATGCTCTCGGGAGAATTGTATCTCGCCACCGATAAAGAACTGTCTGCCGAGCGGATTCGAGCCAAAAAGTTGCTCCATAAGATCAACGTAACGGAGTATTGGATGAACAAAAACACCCGAAAGCTGATTGCGGAATTGATTCCGAACAGCAAAGGCGTGGTGCATCTTGAACCGCCTTTCCACTGTGATTATGGGTATAATATTGAGTGTGGCGAAAACGTCTATTTCAATGTGAACTGCGTGGTTTTAGATACGATGAAAATCAAGATTGGCTCGAATGTGATGGTGGGTCCTGGAGCTCACATTTATACTGCTTCGCATCCTTTGGACATTGAAACCCGATGTGTTTTGGAGCTTTCAAAACCAGTGGTAATTGGCGATGATTGCTGGATTGGTGGCAACTCGGTTATTTGTCCCGGTGTGACGATTGGAAATGGTTGTGTAATTGGAGCCGGATCGGTGGTTACGAAGGATATTCCAGATAATTCATTGGCGGTTGGAAATCCTGCGAAGGTGATTCGAAAATTAGATTAAAAGATGGAAGAATGGAAAGATTGAAAAGACATAGGGATTGAAAGATTAAAAGATTTCGTTCGTACTCTACATCCTTTTATCTTTCCGTCCTTTTGTCTCTTACTCTTTAAATCTTTAAATCCTTTACTCTTTAAATCCTACATTTTAAATATCTTTGCCCTATGCAGTTTTCAGAAATTTTAGGACAGGAATACATCAAGAGCCATCTGACCAAGAGTGCGTCTTCGGAAAGGATTCCGCATGCTCAATTGTTTGTGGGGCCAGAAGGTAGCGGTACTTTGCCGATGGCGATTGCTTATGCTCAATATATTTTGTGCAATAATTCAGGCAATGAAAATGAAGGTGGAAACGAGAGTTGCAACTTGAAATTCGATAACATTTCGCATCCCGATTTGCATTTTATCTACCCTACTGTAACAACCGACAGTGTAAAAACCAAACCCAAGAGCATTGATTTCCTGACCGAATGGCGGACTTTTATGCAGCAAAATCCTTATGGAGGCTTGTTTGATTGGTATAGAACGCTGGGTGTTCAGAACAAACAGGGCGAAATTCGGGTTGAAGATGCTGAATCTATCCTGAAATCTTTGGCGTTGAAATCCTACGAAGGTGGTTATAAAGTCATCATCATTTGGATGGCCGACAAGATGAACATTGCTTCCTCAAACAAACTTTTGAAATTGTTGGAAGAGCCGACAGACAAGACGTTGTTTATCTTGATTTCTGAAAACGAAGAAGATATTATCCAAACGATTCGTTCGCGTTGTCAGGTGTTGCACTTTAATGGCTTGAACGAAAATGTAATTGCCCAAGCACTTGTTTTACGTGAAAATGTAGATCCAAGAACAGCCAAAAAAGTAGCCCATCAGGCTCAGGGAAATTTCAACAAGGCGATGCATTTGTTGCACGAAGATGGCGAGGAATTGCCGTTTGAAGAATGGTTTGTGTTGTGGGTTCGTGCCGCTTTCAGGGCAAAAGGAAACGCCGCCGCCATCAACGATTTAATCCAATGGAGCGAACAAATTGCAACCTTGGGAAGGGAAACCCAGAAGAAGTTTTTGCAGTTTTGTATTGATATGTTCCGTCAGGCTTTGCTATTGAATTATCAAACCACAAGTTTGGTATATATGGAGCCGAAGGTTGAGAAATTCAAGCTGGAGAACTTTGCTCCTTTTGTGAATGGAAATAACATAAACGATATCTTTAAGGAACTTTCGGATGCGATTTACCACATCGAAAGAAATGGAAATGCCAAGATCATCCTGACCGATTTATCTATAAAATTAACACGTTTAATTCATAAAAAATAAAACTATGTTCAACATTGCCACGATTTTAGTATTGGTTCTTTTAGCCGTAACGTTCATCCAATCGGCCTACGACAAAACGATGTATTGGAAAGACAATTTGGATTGGTTGAAAGGACATTTTGCAGCGACCCCCATCAAAAACATGGTGCCTTTTTCCTTGTTTCTGATATTGATTTTAGAACTTATTTCGGGAATTTTGTGCATTTCTGGCTGTATCGAATTGCTCATCAATAACGGAAGAACGTTCGGACTTTACGGTGCTATTTTTTCCTGCATTACCCTAATCTTTTTATTAGTTGGACAACGAATGGCGAAGGATTATGATGGAGCCAGAACCATCGTGATTTACTTTATTCCGGCTGTTATGGCTTGTTATTGGTTGAGTTAAATTGTTTCATTATTTATCAAACCTTCTTACCTTAATTACAGCATTTTACGATGCTTTTTTTTTAGGATTTATTATAATTTATAACCCGTTGGGTGTAATTCGGTTTAAGACGTTTTTTGTCATTCCGACGAAGGAGGAATCTCCATTAGGAGCTCCATATTGCAGAGTTTCCTCCTTCGTCGGAATGACAAGTTTGGGTAAATTGCCTACTTTTTCTAAAATAATTAGCAAAAATAGTAATTACACCCAACGGGTTAATTTATAAACTTAAAGCAACTCAATAACGTATAAATAAATTTGAAATAACGAAGGTACAACTGCACTACGATAATAATCAATTTGATTAAAGAATGATACAAACTAGGGGTATTAGTACTATTGTTTGACACTCTGTAAGAGCTTCGATGAAAATTATAATATGAAAAATAGAATTAGAATAGTTTGCTTGATTTTTACACTATTTGCTTTGTATAATTGTAAGGATAAAGAAGAAGAAAAAGCAATAGAATCGCCAAAAATAGTTGAAGATTTTTTTAATCAATATGAAGTTTACAGTTCTGAAAAAGCTGTTGATTTTGTTTTCAATAGCAATAAATGGATTAAAGGGATTGATAAAAATCAAAAAGATTCTATTAGTGAAAACTTATCAGAAACAGTAAAACTTTTAGGAAAGTATCATAAATATGAAATAATAAAGGTCTCAAATATTGGCGACAGCTATAAAGTGGTAAGTTGTTTAGCGAAGTATGAAAGGCAACCCATCAGATTTAATTTTGTTTTATATAAACCAGACCATGAATGGCAAATTCAAAATTTTACTTATGATTTTAATATTGAGGACGAATTGTTGAATGCTACGGATTTATCTTTTGGGTATTAAAAAATCGGTCTGCAATTGCAAACCGATTTTATTTAAGCTGTAAACTGCGACTGAAAACTGACCACTGGTCACTAACGATTCATCAACCCCTCAATTTCTTCCACTTCAATCGGAATATTTCGCATTAGATTAAACGGTTCTCCCGATTCTTGCACGACAACATTATCTTCCAATCTGATTCCGAAACCTTCGGCAGGAATATAAATTCCAGGCTCTACCGTAAAGACCATATTCGTCTGCATTGGTTCGTGTAATAATCCATAATCATGCGTGTCAAGTCCCATATGGTGGGAAGTTCCGTGCATAAAATATTTTTTGTAGGCGGGCCAATCTGGGTTTTCGTTCTGCACATCGGCTTTGTCAATAAGACCCAAACCTAACAATTCAGAAGTCATTAATTTACCCACTTCCAAGTGATATTGTTTCCAAAGTGTTCCTGGTGTAAGCATTTTTGTGGCTTCGTTTTTCACTCTCAAAACCGCATTGTAAACGGCTTTTTGTCGGTCAGAATATCTACCAGAAACAGGAATCGTTCTCGACAAATCGCTTGAATAATTGGCATATTCAGCAGCTACATCCAACAAGATTAAATCTCCCGCTTTACATTGCTGGTTGTTTTCGATATAATGCAAAACGTTGGCATTATTTCCCGAAGCAATAATTGGAGTATAAGCAAACCCTTTTGAACGGTTGCGAACAAATTCGTGGATCAATTCGGCCTCGATTTCATATTCCGTTACATTTGGTTTTACGAATGACAATAATCTTCTAAAACCTTTTTCGGTAATATTACACGCATTTTGAATCAAATCTATTTCTTCACTTTCCTTTACCGAACGTAAACGTTGCAAGATTGGGTTTGATTTTTCTACTTTATGAGCTGGATAATTTTCCTTCCACCATTTTACAAAGCGAGCTTCACGTGTTTCAGTTTCAATCGAAGCGCGATAATGTTCGTTTGTATTGATGTAAATGGTTTCAGAATAGGCCATGATTTCCTTTAATGTTTTATGGAAATCCTGCAACCAAATCACAGTTTTCACACCCGAAACTTCAAAAGCACGTTCTTTTGTCAGCTTTTCGCCTTCCCAAATTGCAATATGTTCGTTGGTTTCTTTCAGGAACAGAATCTCTTTCAAGTTGTCATAAGGAGCATCTGGAAAAAGCAACAAGATACTTTCCTCTTGGTCAACTCCGCTTAAATAAAAGATGTCGCGGTGTTGTGCAAAAGGCAAAGTGCTATCGGCCGAAACCGGGTAAATATCATTAGAATTAAAAATCGCAACGCTGTTTGGCTTCATTTGAGCCGTGAATTTCGCACGATTTTTTATAAATAAGTTACGGTCAATCTGATGGTATTTCATATGTAAAAATTTATTGTTTTTTATTGGACATATGGTATCGCTTATTTTCATTGGTGTTTGCAAGCAAACAACTTGTTTATGGCGATTTCATAATAAAATGCTTTGATAATTGTATTGAATCAAAATTAGGGAAAGATTAGTTGTAACAAGTAGCCAAATGGCGTTATTTTATATTTTTTCGGATACGGCTCATGTGCCTTGAAGAAATTCCGAGAAAAGAAGAAAGGTAGTGAAGAGGTACTTCCTGAAGCAGTTTAGGTTCGGTAGCCAATAATTTATGGTAACGCTCTTCTGGTGAAAGTGTCAGCAAATCAATACGATAATCATCAATAAGACAAAGTTGTTTTTCAATCAGATTATAATAAAATTGATGGAAGGCTTCATTGTTTTCAATCAAATTTTTGAAGGTTTTCAAATCCACAATCCATAATCCGCAATCTGAAATGGCCTTTATGTTTTTTCGTGAAGGCTTGTTGAATAGAAAGCTATTAAGCGAACTCGTAACAGAATTTCGTAAAGCCAAATAAGTTGTCTTCTCCTCGTCATCAACCATAATAGAATGTTGGAGGATGCCACTTTCTACATAGCAGAAATACTGGCAAACCTCGCCTTCTCTAACCAAAAAATCATTCTTTTTGAGCGGTAGAAAAGTAAACGAGTCTCTGGATTTTTCTAAAAGGTCTATAAACGAATCGTCAACAGGATTGGCAAACTCTGTCAGGTAGTCTAAAAAATTCGTAGGTTTTGCCACTGCTTTCATAAGGACAAAATTACCCAAAAATTTCAAACGAAAGAGCTGTTACTCCACCCATTTATAATATCTCGCACCAATCAGATTCGGGATTTCTTTTTCAATTCGGTCTAAAATCCATTCTTGTTTTGGTTGCAGGACGGAGATTTTTAATTCTTTTTTGTGCAGTTTTTCATAGGTTTCAAAATCAATTTCGACACTTTTATTTAAGTTTTCAAAGAGTTGAACTTTGGCTACAGCCAATTTCCAGTCAAGCTGCACAACACCTTCAAACACCTTTGATTTTGAACCACTACCATAAGCAAGGAAACCAATCTTTTTGCCTTCGAGTTCAATATTTTTCTCCGAAGCATTAGCCAAAGTCGAAAGCAATCCCATAAAAATTGAACCAGTATATAAATTTCCAATCAAGGACGAGGCAATTTCCGCAGGTTGGAGTTTTTTATGAACGAATGTTTTATAGACGTCAGATTTGCTGAGTTCTTTCAGTTTGTTTTGATATTCCACAGCATCTTCATCTCCCGAAAGTATTTTTTTATGGGCATCCAAAGCATAAATTTCGGGAAGCATTCTTCGGCCTTGAAACGCATAGGGAAGGTGCATGATGATGTTTTCCCATGAATGGTAGAGGGAATCTTCGGTGTTTTTTAAATCTTTCAACGAAAAATAAGCATCTCTAGTTCTGTCAGTATAGCATTGGTTGGAATACTGACCGTCAAAAACAGGCTGGTCTTTGTGGATTTCAATTTCGCTTTCCAAGTTTTCAAACCAAGGTTCATTGTTGGAATCCCCTGTAATTTCTTCTTTTGTAACGTGACGATAGGGTTTAAAAAAGTCGAAAACGCCTTTTGTGCTAACGGTCCATTGATTATCAAAAGCTATGATTCTCGGGTTGGAACTGATTAGCATTGCCAAAGCTCCAGCACCTTGGGTATATTCTCCGGTAGAATTCAAGTCATATTTTGCAATATCTGTCGTTACGACAATCGCTTTTTTATCAGGGTACAATCGCACGAAATCAAGACAGTTTTGCAATGCATCAACACCACCAATACAGGCGAAAGTAAAATCTACAGCATCACATTCGGCAAGGATATTTTCGCCGAATTTCTGTTCCATCAAGGCAATTAAAAAGGAAGCGATTGGTTTTGAATTATCGATTCCGCTTTCGGTTCCGACGTAGATTCTCGAGATTTCGCTCAAGTCGATGTCGTTTTCTAGGATAAGTTTTGTTAGGGCATTGGCACCTAAAACTACCGTGTCCTGATGCACATCCGGCAAGGTCATGTTGATCAATCCCAAACCTTTTTCGAGTTTTTCGGGTTCGATGTTTCGGGCTTTCGCCAAAGTTTGAATGGATAAATGTATTTTGGAAACGTCAAAAGCAAGGGCATCAATTCCTGTTCTCATTTTAGGGTAAATTTTCGGATGCTAAAATTAGGACTATCAAGCTAAAAAAGCATCCTTTTTAATTTAGAAATAACGCCATATTTTCATTTTTATTGAATTTAGAAAAAAGTATATTCTAAATTATGAAATCCATAATTTTAGTTGGGCAAGCTCTTATTTTATATTAATTTAGCACCACTTTAAAACTTTTGAAATGAAGAATATTTTCTCTCTCTTTGTATTTGTGATCTCGATAAATGCTCTTGCACAAGATAAATTAGCCTATCAGATTTTTGATATAAACGGAAAGAAAACTTCCTATTCAAAAATGTTGCAAAAAGCTGAAAGTTCAGAAGTGGTTTTGTTTGGAGAACACCACGATAATTCCATCATCCATTGGTTGCAACTGGAACTTACAAAAGATTTGGCTGAAAAAAAGCAACTGGTTTTAGGTGCAGAAATGATTGAAGCTGATAATCAAAAGCAATTGAATCAATATCTAAAAGATGAAATCAACCAGAAACAATTCGATACTTTGGCCCGACTTTGGAACAATCATAAAACCGATTATAAGCCTTTGGTGGATTTTGCAAAAGAGAAAAAATTTGATTTCATTGCTACAAATGTTCCAAGACGTTATGCAAGTTTGGTGTATAAACAAGGTTTTGAAGCGTTAGATAAATTAACTCCAGAAGAAAAATCTTGGATGGCTCCGTTGCCTATTGCTTATGATAAAAATCTTCCAGGTTATGTGAAAATGCTCGAAATGATGGGTGATCACGCCAATGAAAATCTGCCGAAAGCACAAGCCATCAAAGATGCAACAATGGGTTATTTTATTTTGCAAAATGTTCAACCAAATTCGGTTTTTGTGCATTATAACGGAACCTATCACAGTGATAATTTTGAAGGCATAAATTGGTATTTGAAAAAAGAAAAACCTGCTCTAAAGATTATGACCATTGCTACTGTGTCGCAAAAAGAGGTTTCAAAATTGGAAAAAGAAAACCTCAAATTAGCTGATTTTATTATTGTTGTAGATGAAGATGTGACTAAAACCTACTAATTTAAAAATATTTTTTTAGCAATTTAAAACCTCGTTTCGGCCTATTTTTTTCGGCATTAAAAGTTTAATTTCAAATTAATTATGCAGAATAAAATTTTATCCCTGATTTACTGCAAACTATAAACACTTTATACTGATTATAAATAAGTCGAAAAGGTTGTAGTTATTTTGAATATGCGTTATTTTTGTGTACTTTTTTAAACACACAAACAACAATTATGGCAAAATCTGCAATCTTAAAGTCATCTCTAGCTAAAAAGTATTGGATGGCTCTAACGGGTTTATTTTTATGCTTGTTTTTAGCGGGCCACTTGGCCGGAAACTTACAGCTTATTTTCGGAAATGCACTACAATTCAACCAGTATGCATTGTTTATGACCACCAATCCGGCGGTTAAATTATTATCTTATGTTACCTATATTTCAATTCTTTTTCATGCAATTGATGGTATTTTGCTAACGGTTCAAAACCAAAGAGCACGACCAATCAAGTATGCGAAGGAAAATGCTTCGGCTAATTCGGCTTGGGCATCAAGAAACATGGCGGTTTTAGGAACATTGATCTTGGTTTTTATCGTGACACACATGGTAAACTTTTGGGCCAAAATGCATTTTGATGAAAGCATGCCTTTGCAGACGATTGAAATTGATAATGGAGGAATGAAACAAGATTTTTATTTGACAACTGACGGAGGTTATTTGCCAAAAACTCAAGTAGAACAAGGAATGATTGTTATTAAAAACAGAACCGAGTTCCATGATGCAAACGCAAAAGTAAAATTTAAAGAGGGTTATAAAGATCTACACAAAATCACTTTTGCCTTTTTTCAAGATGCAAAATACGGTTTGATTGCTACAATCGCTTACGTAATTGCAATGTTCGTTTTAGCATTTCACTTGCTACACGGTTTTGCAAGTGCCTTCCAATCTTTGGGTGCTAACAATCCAAAATACAACGGACTGATTAGAGGTTTCGGAAAAGGTTTTGCTATCATAGTGCCACTTTTATTCGCGATCATTCCAGTTTATATTCACTTTTTTGCTAAATAATATAGTATACAATCATGAGTTTAGATTCAAAAATTCCTGCAGGTCCAATTTCGGACAAATGGACAGATTATAAAAATCATATTAATTTAGTGAACCCTGCCAACAAACGTAATATTGACATTATCGTTGTTGGAACGGGACTTGCCGGTGGTTCTGCCGCTGCAACTTTAGCTGAATTAGGTTACAATGTAAAAGCATTTTGCTTTCAAGATTCACCTCGAAGAGCCCACTCGATTGCAGCTCAAGGAGGTATAAATGCTGCAAAAAACTATCAAGGAGACGGAGATTCAACCTTCCGTTTGTTTTATGATACTGTAAAAGGTGGTGACTACCGTGCTCGTGAAGCAAATGTTCACCGTCTGGCGGAAGTTTCTGCAAATATCATCGACCAATGTGTGGCACAAGGTGTTCCGTTGGCTCGTGAATATGGCGGACTTTTAGACAACCGTTCTTTTGGAGGAACTTTAGTTTCTAGAACATTCTATGCAAAAGGACAAACAGGACAGCAATTATTATTAGGAGCTTATTCTGCCATGAACCGTCAAATCGGTCGTGGAAAAATCAAAATGCACAACCGTCACGAAATGCTAGATTTAGTAATCGTAAACGGAAAAGCTAGAGGAATTATCGCTCGTAATTTGGTTACTGGAGAAATTGAAAGACATTCAGCTCACGCGGTTGTTATTGCTTCTGGAGGATACGGAAACGTGTTTTTCCTTTCTACAAACGCAATGGGAAGTAATGCGACTGCAGCTTGGAAAATACATAAAAAAGGAGCTTTTTTTGCAAATCCTTGTTACACACAAATTCACCCAACTTGTATTCCGGTTTCAGGAGATCACCAGTCAAAATTGACGTTGATGTCAGAATCGTTGAGAAATGACGGTAGAATTTGGGTTCCAAAATCATTGGAAGATGCAAAAGCCATCCGTGAAGGAAAAAAGAAACCTACGGATTTAGCTGAAAACGAAAGAGATTATTACTTGGAAAGAAGATATCCATCTTTTGGAAACTTGGTGCCTCGTGATATCGCTTCCCGTGCTGCAAAAGAAAGATGTGATGCAGGTTTTGGTGTAAATAAAACAGGAGAAGCTGTTTATTTGGACTTTGCTGCAGCAATCGAAAGATACGGAAAAGACCAAGCCAGAATCAAGCATTTGGATGAAAATGATATGAAACTGGTTAAGAAATTAGGAACAGAAGTGGTGGCCAATAAATACGGTAACTTGTTCCAAATGTATGAGAAAATCGTTGACGAGAATCCTTATGAAACTCCGATGATGATTTATCCAGCGGTTCACTATACAATGGGTGGAACTTGGGTAGATTATAATTTGATGACTACAATTCCAGGTTGTTTCTCAATTGGAGAATCTAATTTCTCTGATCACGGAGCAAATAGATTAGGAGCCTCTGCCTTGATGCAAGGTTTGGCCGACGGATATTTCGTACTGCCTTACACGATTGGAGATTATTTGGCTCCAGATATCAAAACTGGAACAATTTCTACAGATTTGCCAGAATTCGTAGAAGCTGAAAACAATGTTAGAGAACAATTGAACAAGTTCATCAACAATAACGGAACACATTCTGTTGACCATTTCCACAAGAAATTAGGTAAAATCATGTGGGACAAAGTGGGTATGGCTCGAAATGCAAAAGGTTTGACCGAAGCTATCGATGAAATTGCCGCTTTGCGTGAGGAATTCTACAGAGATGTAAAAGTTCCGGGTTCAATCGACAGTTTCAATCAAGAGCTGGAAAAAGCAATGAGAGTTGCCGATTTCCTTGAATTAGGAGAGCTTTTCGCAAAAGATGCATTGCATAGAAATGAATCTTGTGGAGGACATTTCCGTGAGGAATACCAAACTCCAGAAGGAGAAGCACAACGTGATGATGAGAATTTTGCCTACGTTGCCGCTTGGGAATACAAAGGAAAACCTAGCGAAGCTGTATTGCACAAGGAACCTTTGGTTTTTGATAATGTGAAATTGGTTCAAAGAAGTTATAAATAAGATATAAGGTCGGAAAACCGATTACTTAATTCTCAACACTGAAAATTATGAAATTAACTCTCAAAATATGGCGTCAGAAAAACGCTAAAGAAACAGGAAAAATCGTTGAATATCCAATAGACAATGTTTCTCCAGATATGTCCTTCCTAGAAATGCTTGACGTTTTGAACGAGGGCTTGATTAATAAAGGAGATGATCCTGTGGCTTTTGACCACGATTGTCGCGAAGGAATCTGCGGAATGTGTTCGCTTTTCATCAATGGAGAAGCTCACGGACCAGACAGAGGCGTTACGACTTGTCAGTTGCACATGAGAATGTTCAAGGATGGCGATACGATTTTTATCGAGCCTTTCCGTGCAAAAGCGTTCCCGGTAATTAAGGATTTGGTTGTGGATAGAAGTTCTTTCGATAGAATCCAACACGCTGGAGGTTTTATTTCGGTAAACACTTCTGGAAACACAATCGATGCCAATACAATTCCAATTAACAAGCACGATGCTGACCGATCATTCGATGCTGCAACTTGTATTGGTTGTGGAGCTTGTGTAGCAACTTGTAAAAACTCATCAGCAATGCTTTTTGTTTCTGCAAAAGTATCGCAGTTCGCTTTGTTGCCTCAAGGAAAAGTTGAAGCAGCTGACAGAGTTTTAAACATGGTCAACCAGATGGATGCCGAAGGTTTTGGAAACTGTACCAACACTGGAGCTTGCGAAGTTGAATGTCCGAAAGGAATTTCACTTGAAAATATTGCAAGAATGAACAGAGAATATTTGGTGGCAAGTATCAAATAACCCAAAAAAATAGCCATAAGGCAAAAAATTAAAACGCATCTGTTGATTCAGGTGCGTTTTTTTGTTGGCTAAACAACTCCGACAGAGTTCAAAACTCTGTCGGAGTTACTAATCAGATTTCATTATATTTGAAAAACAAAACGAACAGAATGAAATATTTCTTCCTACTATTATTCATTTCAACCTTCAATTTCGCTCAAAACTACCAGAAACACGTCAATCCACTTATTGGAACAGGTGGTCACGGGCATACTTTTCCCGGAGCTACGGTTCCATTTGGAATGGTGCAACTTTCGCCCGATACCAGAATTGACGGCAGTTGGGACGGATGTTCGGGCTATCATTATTCGGATAATGTGATTTACGGATTTTCGCATACCCATTTGAATGGAACAGGAGTTACCGATTTTGGAGATATTATGCTGATGCCAACCATGGGAAAACCTTCCTTGGATAAAAATGATTATTCTTCGAAATTTTCGCATACAAATGAAAAAGCTTCCGCCGGATTTTATGCTGTAAAATTAGAAGATGACAATATTGATGTCCGACTGACAACTTCAACTCGGGTTGGCTTTCATGAATATACTTTTAATAATTCGGGTCAGGCTAATATTATTTTAGATTTAAACCATCGTGATAAATTACTAGAAGGTAGAGTAAGAATTATAGATGATAAAACGGTTGAAGTTTTAAGAAGAAGTGAAGCTTGGGCTCGAAATCAGTATGTTTATGCTCGAATTGAATTTAGTGTTCCCTTCAAAGTTGGAAAGATAAAAGGAGAAAATACTAAATTACAAGGATTATACAAAGGAACAGAAATAGCAATCAGTTTTTCAAAACAAGTCAAAAAAGGAGAAAAAATTTTAGTAAAAGTATCGCTTTCACCAACATCTTATGAAGGAGCAAAACTCAATATGTCCGAAATCAAACACTGGGATTTTGAAAAAGTAAAGAAAGATGCCGAAGCACTTTGGAACAAGGAATTATCAAAAATAGAAGTCACTTCTTCGGATAAAAATAAATTGGCAATTTTCTACACGGCTTTGTACCACACGATGATGCAACCCAATATAGCCCAAGATTTAGACGGAAAATACCGTGGTCGCGACAATCAAATTCATACGGCAAAAGGCTTCGATTATTATTCGGTTTTCTCGCTTTGGGACACGTTTCGATCCGCTCATCCGCTTTATACTTTGATTGATAAGAAGCGAACTTCCGATTTTATCAATACCTTTTTGATGCAATATGAACAAGGCGGAAGATTGCCGGTTTGGGAGTTGGCTTCCAATGAAACGGATTGCATGATTGGCTATCATTCGGTTTCCGTTATGGCCGATGCTATGGCAAAAGGAATAAAAGGCTTTGATTATGAAAAAGCGTTTGAAGCTTCAAAACATTCTGCAATGTTGGACCATTTGGGCTTGGAAGCCTACAAAAAGAATGGTTTTATCAGTATCGATGATGAACACGAAAGTGTTTCAAAAACCGTTGAATATGCCTATGACGACTGGTGTATTGCACAAATGGCAAGCATCTTAAACAAAAAAGACGACTACGAATATTTCATGAAACGTTCTCAAAATTGGAAAAACCTCTTCGATTGGGAAACCGGTTTTATCCGACCAAAAAAGAACGGTGGTTGGGAAAAACCTTTTGACCCAAGGGAAGTGAACAATAATTTTACCGAAGGAAATGCTTGGCATTATACTTTTTTCGTTCCACAAGATATTCCCGGAATGATTGAAGCGTATGGCGGAAATGAAAAATTTGAAGCCAAACTCGACGAAATGTTCAATGCCGATAGCAAAACTACTGGACGAGAACAAGTTGATGTTACTGGTTTGATGGGACAATATGCTCACGGAAACGAACCAAGTCATCACATGGCGTATTTGTATAATTATGTTGGAAAGCCAGAAAAGACAACCGAAAAAGTACATTATATTTTAAATAATTTCTACAAAAACACTCCAGACGGCTTGATTGGAAACGAAGATTGTGGACAAATGAGTGCTTGGTATGTGTTGAGTTCGATGGGGATTTATTCGGTTACTCCGGGAAATGCCGAATGGACGAAAACAACGCCTTATTTTGAAAAAGTAAAAATCAATTTTGAAAATAATGAACCGCTTACGATAACTAAAAAAGGAATGAAAGGTTATTTAAAGGAGGTTTGGGCGAAAGCAGAAGTACAAGATTTTTTCGATGTAACTATTGTTCCAGTAATCAATGCAGAAAGCAAATCATTCAAAGATAAATTATCAATTCATATTGACTTTCATAATTTAACTGCAAGAAATTATCGTGGTCAAGGAGTGATGTACAGAGTAATTGATAAAGAGAGTGAAAATCCAGCGTTTCAATTTTTTGGAGAAGATATCCAGATTACAAAAACATCAACAATTGAAGCTTTTACAATTGAAAGTTTAGAAGCACAAGGACCAACGAGCAACACCATCTCCGCCACTTTCTTCAAAAAACCAAACGATTACACGATCCAAATCAAATCAAAATACAACCGACAATATCACGCAGGCGGTCCGGAAGGTTTGATTGATGGAATTCACGGTGCAAAAAACTGGCAAAAAGGCGAATGGCAAGGCTACCAATCGCAGGATTTTGAAGCAGTTGTTGATTTGCAGAAAGCTCAAAAAATCAAGACCATAAGCTCAACTTATCTGCAGGATTCCCGTTCTTGGATTTTGCTTCCGCAAAAGGTGGAATACTATGTTTCAAACGATAATATTCATTTTCAGCTGATGAAAACGGTAGAAAGCACGCTGGATTGGAAATACAATGATACTGCAATTGTAGATTATAAAATCGATTTGGAAAGCATCACGGCACGATATATTAAAGTAAAAGCCTATAATTTTGGCAAGCTTCCCGAAGGACATCAGGGTTTTGGAGGCGATGCTTTTATTTTTATTGATGAAATTATGATTAGATGATTAACAACTCTGTCAGAGTTTCAAACTCTGACAGAGTTATAGAAAAAGAAAAATGAGATTACAATTAGATAATTATCAACTCCTTCAGAGTTTCAAACTCTGAAGGAGTTATATAAAAAAATATATAAATGAAAATAGCTTTAATTCAAACGGACATTATTTGGGAAGATGCAGACCAAAATCGGAAAAATTTCGAAGAAAAAATCAATACGATTGCTTCGGATGTAGATTTGATTATCCTGCCCGAAATGTTCACGACGGGCTTTTCGATGCATCCTGAAGCACTTGCCGAAACAATGAAAGGCGAATCGGTTCTGTGGCTCCAACATCTGGCGAAAGCCAAAAATGCAGCTATAACGGGAAGCTTGATCATCAAGGAAAACGATAGATTCTATAATCGATTGGTTTTTGTTTTTCCGTCGGGCGAAATACAGTTTTACGACAAGCGACATTTGTTTTCGTTGGCGGGAGAAGATGAATTGTATTCGGCTGGAGCCAAAAAACTAATCGTTGAATACAAGGGTTGGAAAATTTGCCCGCTGATTTGCTATGATTTGCGTTTTCCGGTTTTCTCCCGAAATACCGAAGATTATGATCTTTTGATTTATGCTGCAAATTGGCCCACAACGAGAATTTTAGCTTGGGACACACTTTTGAAAGCTCGTGCCATCGAAAACATGTGCTACACGATTGGCGTCAACCGAATTGGCAAAGACGGAAACGATCATCCCTATTCCGGACATACGCAAGTGGTTGATTTTCTTGGGAATTCGGTCATCGAACCATCAGAAAAAGAAATAATCCTCATTGCTGAATTGGACAAACAACAGCTTTTGGAAACCCGAAAAAAGCTGGATTTCCTGAACGACAGAGATGTTTTTGAAATTAAGGACTCGCAGGGGTGAGGATAAAAATTTCTTCCCAATCCCAATTTGGTTTCACTTCTATTTCTTTGGGGAAATAAAGAACCTCTTCTCCTTGTCGTTTTTCAAGGTAATTTCCCGGATCCCATTTGCCGTTTCCGTTGTCGTCATAAATAATTCTGATGTAGAATTTCTTAGGCTGAAAAGCATTAAAAAGGATCGTATTGCTATCGGTAGAATATTCCGATTCTAGAACGGTTCCTTTTTCATCGGTTAATTCTACGATTATCGGAAATTTCTTGACGTTTTCTAATTTCAAAGTAAGATTGGCATAGTCCGAAAGGTCTTTGGTGCCGAATTTATAATTCAAAGTGTCGTTTTGGGCTTCATAAAAATCAGTCAAAGCACCCGGCATCAAGAGCATCGTATATTTTTCGAGCGGTTCTTTCCTGAAATTGAACTTCAATTTTTGGTTGAATGCATCGTATTGAGTCGTATAAGGAACAATAATGGAATCCTTGTTTCGGAGCGTAATTTTGGTGGTGTCGAATTTCGTCAGCGGAATGGAGGATGTGATTTCGAATTTGTCTCTGAAATGAAGTGTTCCGAGGGGTTTTGCATTAAAACTCAAGGAATCTTTCTTTTGGTTTTTGATTTTAAAGTTAAATTCTTTCTTGAAATTTTCGTTCTCGATTTCTAAACTCAACGAATCTGCCTTAACGGGTTGAAACCACAGCTGAAGCGAATCTTTCTCGGGCAATTTGGTTACGATGGTTGGCATCACTTCGTTGCCGTTTTTCAACGTAAATTTTGCCTTATCGGGTTTTCCTTCATAACCAACAGTTGCTCTGTTTCCAGAAGCTTGAGCGGGTTTTAAACCTTTAAAAACGGGAACTTCATTAAAAAGCTGAAGGTTGTAGTTGGTGCCTTCACTTGGAATTGTAATGTGTTCTTTATAAAAACCAATTTGGTCTTTTTTAGTGTCAAAAATAAAGTTGTTGTTATAGTCCTTCATCGCCACAAGCATATATTTGCCTGCTTTTATATTGTCTATCTGCCAAGTTTTGGCACTGTCTAGTGTGTTGGTTACATAGCGTGGTTTTTCCTTGTAAACAATCGAATCGGTGAATTTTTCATTTACTTCATATAACATCACGGTAACAAAATTGGCTACGTTTTTCTCTAGAGCATCGCTTATTCTTCCGCTAACAGATAATGAATCAATGTAATTTCCGGTTGAAAAAACATATTTGAATTGAGGATAGATATTTCCCTCGTTGTTGTCCTGGATACTCTGCCCGAAGTTGAAACTGTAGGTAGTATCGGGCTGGAGCGTGTCTTTTATTTTGATGGTGATGTATTTGCTGGCGTTTGTTGGGGTGATGTTGGGAGGCGTATTCATTGGAGGTGAAACAATCAGTTGCTTGTTGACGTCCTTGAGTTTTACATATTCATCAAAAACCAATCTTACCTCGTTGCCTTTAAATTCTGTACTGAAATTTTTAGGGATGCTTTGTTGTAGAACGGGCGGAATCGTATCGGTCAGACCACCGGTGATGTTGCCTCTTTTGGCACAACCTACAACGAAAATCGCCAAAAGGATTAAAATATACTTGTACGGAATCTTCAACATAAAAAGCAGAATTTATAGTTATCCAATAACCTATGTTATTTTTTTTTTAAAGTTTGTTTAATTGATAAACCAATTGCCTTTGCCAATAACGGCGGAACTGCATTTCCAATTTGCACCATTTGTTTAGATTTTGTCCCTTTAAAGATAAAACTATCTGGAAACGATTGTAATCTAGCCATTTCTCTGACTGTTATAACGCGAGGCTCTATCGGGTGAATATTTACACCGCCATGATTTTCTTTAATTGTACAACTTGCCTCATTCCACGGACATTTTTTCCATGAATCAGAATATTTGTCATATAGGCTTTTCCCTTCAGGAACTTTAGCTAATCGTTCCTTCATATCATCAGTATGATTAGTCCTAACGTGATTAAATTTTGGATTATCTTCGAGTCTTATCAAATCTTCAATAGCTTCTTTTGTTGTTATGTAAGAATCTGATTCTAAAAGAGGGGCAGGATGATAGTTTTGTTTACCAATTCTGTTAGCAATAAAAATTACTCTTTCTCTTTTTTGTGGGACATAATAATCTGCTGAATTCAAAACAGTCACATTTACCACATAGCCAAGTTTTCTTATATCAGCTTTTATTTTGTCCTCGACTTTGCCTTTTAACATAGACCGTAAACCTTTTACGTTTTCTGCAACAATAAATTCAGGTTGTAATTCCTCAATAATTTCTAACATATCTTTATACAAAGAATTTCTTTTGTCTTCAACGATCCTGTTGCCGGACATACTGAAACCTTGGCATGGAAAACCACCCGAAAGAACCGTAAGCTTTTTTCCATTAAGCTTTTCTTTTACTGTATTTATGAATTTTTCTTTTATTTCTTTTTGAGTAATATCGCCTTCAATTAATGGGTGAGAAAAGTTTTCTCTATAAGTCATTCCCGCTTCTTTAAACCAATCTAAACCGCAAACTTGATTAAAACCCGCCATTTCAAAACCTTTAGCCATCCCGCCTGCTCCACAAAATAAATCTGCAGATGTGAGTTCTGATGGAGTTGTTCCGTCCCAGATATCAGAAATGTCAATCCAATTTACGATATCAGTTTTTGTTGATTTTGGATGAGAAAATTCAAGTTCTTTGATCTCTCCATTTTCATAAACTGAAAGATTAAGAAAGTATTGTAATTCACTTTCTTCAACTCGATGAACTCCACCAATTTTGTTTGATTTTATTTTTCCTGCATGTATATATCTTCTAACAGACTTTTGAGATACATTAAGCTTTACAGCGACATCTTCAATTCTTAATAATTGTTTTGTAGTGTCCATATTTGTCCAATTTTGTCCAAATATATATATTGTTTTTTAAACAGACAATAAGTTATTGATGTTGAATCTAAATTTCAATGAATTTCTCGCAGAATGAACTTGGAATTCTCCAAGTGAAAACCTGTTTTCCCCATATTTAATGGTTACACTACTTTTATCAGTAAAGTCGTTGGAATAACAGATTAAGTTTGGATTAAAAGTAATGTTTTCTAAATCACATTTTACAACGAGTTTTGAATTTATATCATTTTCGTTTAAATATAATGACCATAAAATATAATCACATTCATTTAAAAATTTCACATATTCACTTAACAGCAATGATAATTTTTCTTTATCAGTTACTAAAATTCTAAATTTTTCTTCGTCCATATTTCCATCGTACCAGCCTTTTTTAGAAAAATATAAGTCAAATGTTTTTGGAGATGGTTGTCCAACTTCAGGCGGACAAACCTTAAAAGCTTTAGACTTATTTGTTTTTACTGATAAAGTCGCATCGTTTTCAAGATAAAAATCAACCCCACTTTTGCTATGTCCACCACGGTCTCTTTTTTCAGTTCCAGAATATTTAATTGGTTTTAGTGGAAACAAAACTGGTTTTTTTAATGTGTAATGCTTTTCAAATGCATTTAAAATTATCTTGTCAGAATTGTTTAATAACCTATCATTATTAACACCTGATTCCAGTCCAAATACATTGCAAATTGCTAGTTCAGCCGTATCTCCTAGAAGTGAATTATTATTTCTTATTTCTCTTTTTATAAGTTGGGGAAAGTTTTCACTGTGTAATCTAAATTTGTAAAAACGATTTTTATGTAACTGCATTTCCAAAACAGTTTGACCATCATATTTGACCGTTGTCGATTCATTCCATTCTAATATATTTGCTTTTGTAAATGTGAATTTTTCTTTTTCAAAAGTTAGTTCTGGAAAGTTTCCTCTTTTAATAATCTCAAATTTAATCTCCTCATTTAATAAATAAATATAACAATTATAGTCACTTACTAAAGCATAATCAATTAAAATCGGTAAAATCTCATTTACATTTTCAAGACAAAATTGTTTGAAATTATCACGAGTTATTTCTTCTGGGTACAAATCTCCGAAATAATGATTTAATACTTTTAGACCTGATTGTCCAACAACTTTTGGAGCAAACATTTTTCCATTACCTTTAAAAGATTTTATGGATAAGGTTTCGTTATTTTTTAGTAAAAAATTATGTGGACTTTTTGTGATAAATTCAGAAGTAAAATCTTTTGAATCAGCCAAATATTTGATTGGACTTCTTCCTCTAAATATTTTTCCGAGTATATTAGATTTTAATATTTTGCTTAATAAATTTTCGTCAATTCTTTTTGAAGAAATTTTATTGTTAAGCTTATATTTTATACAGACTGCATATTGTAAAGTTATACCGAAAGTTTCATTATTCATATTGATGTCTTTAGTCTCTCAAAAGTACTCATTTTCTACGTGAAGAATTTCCTGTAGGCAATTATATTTAGTGTAAACGAAATGTTTTAGAGATTTATTAGCAATACTTCACGAATGGGAATAGGCCATGGTTACGACGCTGAGTTTTGCACCCGGAATTTTAAGGATTGCCTTGCCACAAGCTTCAAGAGTTGCTCCAGAAGTCAGGACATCATCAACCAGAAGAAAATGCTTGTTGTGGTGGTTTTCGTTGAAAGTAACGTCAAAGATGGCTTCAGCGTTATCGGTTCTTCCGATGAGGTTTTTAAAGGTTTGTGTTTTGGAATAGATATTTCTGTGAAGCAAATTCTCATCATAAGCTATAGCAAGATTCTCCGAAAGCGATTTTCCAAAAGTGGTCACCTGATTGAAGCCTCTTTCTTTCAGTTTCCTTGGATGAAGCGGAACCGGAATAATTTCGTCAACGGTTTTCAGGATTTCAATCTTCTTTAAATCATCGGCATACCAGTTGCCAATCAAGGTGCCAATTTCCTCATGGCCATGATATTTCAAGCCGTGGATGATTTCCTGAACCATGCCTTTTTTATGGAAATACATAAAGGAGGAACCGTATTCAATTTTCATCCGACCGTAGAATTGTTTTGTAACTTCATTTTCTGGATTAAGGTGATGTGTGGTCAGCGGAATTTCATGTCGGCATTTGGCACAGATAACAATTTCATTGGTCAAGAGAAATGCATCGCAACCCACACAGGCTTTCGGAAAGAATAAATTGGTTAAGGCTTCTAGCATATCATTTTTTATCGAAATATAAATATATAAAAAAAGGCTGAAAGTAATGAAACCTTCAGCCTTTTAAGAATTAACCGATCAAATTATTCTTTAATCACTTTGAATGTTTTGTTGGTATTGTTGGCGGTAACTTTCACAAGGTAGGTTCCGCTGGCCAATCCTGACATATCAATTTGTGTTTGATTTGCATTGAATTTCTTTGTGATGATTTCCTGGCCTAATAGATTATAAACGGCAACATCAGTGATGTTTTGCTCATAAGATAGGTTCAAGATGTTCTTAACCGGGTTTGGATAATAGGCAAATTTCGAGTTATCGAATGATCCTGTTCCAAGATCCGATGTCCAGATCACGTTATCAACAAACATACTCACGAAAGCAGAGGCTCCACCGTTTAAACGTAATCCGATGTAAGTATCCGTTCCTGCATAGTTGGCGAAGTCAGAAACTGATTGTGTCCAATCGCTTCCAACCGTAAAAGCTTCTTTAAAAGTAAATACAGCATTTTCAGTATTGTCGCTCAAAGTTCCTACCTCAATCTGACATGGAGGACCAGCATGAGAGAAAGCCAATTTATGAGTTCCAGCACTCAGGTTAGAAAGTTTTGGCAATACAAGAATTTGATCGTCTTCAGCAGTAGAAAGACCTTTAGTGATATTCATAGTATGCGGAGTTGTTGGAGCACCATCCATGAATCTAACGCCAATAGAATCAAATGTGTTTTCAGAAGGACCTCTTAAAATAGCTGTCCAACATTCTGGAACAGTATCTATAGCGGTAGTGTCAAAATTTTCGTTTACTTCTGAAACAGCAGGACAAGCTTCGGTAACAATTGGTTCCCAAACAACATTATCTACATAAAGAGCTCTGTTTCCTTGAAGTGCAGAATGGCGGATACCGATGTATAAGTCTGAACCATCATAGTCAGAAAAATCAATTGTATATTGAGCATAAGATGAAGTAACATCAATCGTGGTGAATTCGGTAAACACGGCTTCGTTTGTATTGGTATCTAAAGTTCCTATTTGAATACCAGTAAGGTTATTTTGACCTTTCAAAAACAACGTCAGTTTATGTGTTCCATTGGCTAGATTGTCCATTGGAGGTGAAACCAAGATGATATCGTTCGAAGCATTATACCCACTGTTGAACATCGAGATGTTATTTGGAGCAGAATTTGGACTCAATGCAATATTGTTTACAGAAGCAAAATTTTGAGCATTGAAATCTCCTCTAATGATTTTAGACCAACAAGATGGCAATGAAAAAGCTGGAGTTGAATCGAAATTTTCGTTGAATGAAGTTCCAGGAACACATTTGGTCATGAAAACTTTAGGACCCACCCATTCTCCATTGTTATCCTCACATAAAGAACGAACCCAAACATTATATTGTGTATTTGGAGTCAATCCTTCAAATTGATGTTCTTGCATGTTTGCCGTTTCACTTATAATTCCCAAATCAGCATCAGTAATATCCGATGTAGCATAGGAAATTTCCCAATTGTCAGTGAGTTGTTCTCCCATTTCCCAAGTTGCAAAAGCGGTTTCTGGTGTAATGTCAGAAACTTCAACGTTGATTACACTTGGACATAATGGAGCTACTTCCCAAACAACATCATCAATATGAGCATAGCTGTTTGTTCCGTTTTTGCTCAAACGAATACCAATATATTGGTCTGTTAGTTCAGTCCATTGTGTGAAATCTACAGTATATTCCACAAAATTGTTAGTAAGGTTAATCTCTTCTATAGCAGTAAAGACAGCATTTGGAGTATTTAGATCCAAAGTTCCAACTTCAACCGAAGAAGCATTATGAAAAGAACTAAAGAAACGCAAACGGTGTGTTCCTGCACTAAGATTGCCAAGATTTGGCGATACTAGGATAACATCATTATCATCAGTTTGATTCTGGTTGTACATTTCAACTGATTTAGATGGTGTATGTGCATAACTAGTTGTCACTTTTGCAAAAGCTGTTCCTGTTGTACCTCTAACGATAGAAGTCCAACAAGCAGGAAGTGAATTGTTGGCTACGGCATCAAAATTTTCGTTTAAAGCATTTGTTGGAAGACAATCCGTTTTAAAGAAAATCGGACCGATCCAAGCTCCTTTGTCCGTTCCACAATCAGAACGTACCCAAGCAGCATAAGAGGTATAATCTTCAAGGCCGGTAATTTCCTTAATTGATTCATCAGCAGCAATAATATCATCGGTCAGTGTAGATGGATCTGTTGTATCAGGAGCACCGTAAACGATTTCCCAAGCATCTTCAGTACCGCTTTCTTCCCAAGAAATTGTGGCAGAATTTGGTGTAATGCTTTCTAAAACTAAACTCTGAACATCCGGACAAGCAGGCGAAACTTCCCATTTAACATTATCAATGTAGGTATAGCTGTAAGCCGCAGTATTGTTTACACGGAAACCAAAATGAGTGTCATTTCCTTGATAAGCAGAAAAATCTACTACAAATTCTTGATAGCTGTTGGTAACGGTTATGTTTTCTAAAGATGTAAAGATAGCCGTGCTAGTTGTATTGTTTAAAGTACCAACTTGAAGATTTCCGTTTCCTCTGACAGAAAATTTCAATCGATGTGTCCCTGCTCCAACCTCAGTTGAGTTTGGCCCTACAAGGATAACATCATTGTCAGTATCAACTGTAATATAAGCCCCTGGAGTGATTATCGCCGCATTTGGAGCAGATGATGAACCGGAAGCAGTTACAGAAACGCCAGCACTTGTATTGCCACTAGCTCCTCTAATGAACGATGTCCAGCAATCTGGCAATGCAGGTGCTGTAACACTATCGAAATTTTCATTTAATCCGCTTATTGAATAACATTCAGATTTGAAAGTTGTAGGCCCGAACCATGAACCAACACCGCTTTCACAAGTACTTCTAACCCAAACGTTATAGTGTGAATTGGCAATCAAATCCGTCAATTCTATTGAAGCATTTGCTGTTGTGGAAGGAGTTAAGGAATTAGGATCGGTTGCTCCAGACACTAAATCATAAGCGACTTCAAACCCAGTTTCTCCAGATTCTGCCCAACTTACAGTGACAGTTTCTGGTTGAATGTTTCCGACAGCAATCTCGGTTACATCTCCACAAGCTGGAACTGGTTCCCAACGAATGTTGTCTAAGCTAACAGGACTGTAATCCGAAGGTGCATTTAATCGGAAACCAATATAAGTATCAGTGCCTGTGTAGTCTGAAAAAGATACGGCATATTCTTGATATTCAGTCGAGATTTCGATTGTTGCATTTGGAAGCGGTGTAAAAGTAGCGTTGATGGTATTGTTGTTTAAAGTTCCGATAACCAATCCGCTTGTATTATTTGAATCAGCATAAAAACGAAGACGATGTGTGTTTGTGGCAAGGTTGCTCAATTTTGGAGAAACCAAGATGATATCGGCTGCATTTCCTGTTGTGCCGTTAAATAATCGGGCACTGTTAGTTCCTGTAAAAGCTTCTCCTTCAAAAGTTAAAGCAGTTGTGCTAGTTCCAGTACCGGGACCTCTAACTATAGACGACCAGCAAGCCGGTAGAGAATTGACAGGAGTGGTATCAAAATTTTCAGTAAAACTGGTTTGGGTATTGCATTCTGTTCTAAAAGAAGTTGGATACGACCATTCTCCAGCAGTACCGTCACAAAAGTTCCTTACCCAGATGTAATAAAGCGTATCGGCTTCTAGACTATTCAGCATTGCCGGATTACCAGATCCCGTTGGTTCAGTAGAGGAAGTTGGAGCTTCATTTGTTACTGAAAGATAGTATTGGCTGCTATTGTCTGGTCCTTGGGCACCATTAGTCCAAACAACCACTGCAAAATCATTGGTTGCAACTACTGCAGTCAAGAAAAAAGGAGTAGGGCAAGATTGTTGGATACCGCTAAAAATAATGTTAGGCAAGAAATTGATAGCGTTTCCGTTTTGAGGACTTTCCAGATTTGGCAGCGTACCGTCGCTTTGGTAAATCATAGAACGGTTATCTGCTAACTCGTGCGAAACAAACATGTTTGTCCAAGGATCATAAGGAGTCGATAGCTCTGCAGTTGCAACTATCAAATTGTCGGTACCATTATAGTTAAAAGGTGTTGTAAATGTAATTGAGGCCCATCCTGGACCATTAACAACAATTCCTCCTTGATAAACTTCCGTCAGGTTGGAAGTTGCTTCCCAATCACTGCCGGAATTAGAGAAAGCACTTTTTGTTGTATGGCCCAAAAACACTTTGAGGTTTTGACTATTAGGAATGCTGCTTCCAGCAGGACCGCCATACAACCAAGATATTCCAGTAATTTCTCCAGCTGCATTGATTTCAGCGGCTGTGTAAATAGATTGTGAGTAGGAATACCCATAGTTGGGATTGATGGGGAGGTTTTTTAAGGTTGAACCGTTTCCGATAAGCACCTGTCCTTGACTTTGGAACATTGCCAGAAAGAGAAGGAGGCAAAAAGTAATTTTTTTCATTAGAATTAAGGTTTTTTGATTTTTTAAATTTTCCGAAAATCAATTTGCAATACCTAAATACTAACAGGAAAAAACGTGACAACCCTAAGGTAAAAAACGTGATTATATTTAGTCTCAATCGGTTATATAAAACAAAAAAAGGCTGAAAGTCTTGCACAGTCAGCCTTTTCCGATATTAAAAAAAGAAATTATTCTTTTATAATTTTTATAGTTTTTGTTTGATTTTCAGAATAAACCTTAACAATATAACTTCCAGTTGAAAGATTAGAAGTGTTAATTTGAGCAGAATTTGAGTTGAATTTTGATGCAATTACTTCCTGTCCCAAAATATTATACACCGAAACGGATGTAATATTTTGATCATAAGATAAATTCAAAACCTCTTTTACAGGGTTTGGATAGAAAGAAAAACGATTGCTATCGAAACCACCATTTGATAATTCAGGATCAATTTCCCAAACAATATTGTCCATATTAACAGATTTATATTGTTCTTCTGAATTCATTCTGAAACCAATTCGAGTGTCGGTTCCGGTATAAGATGAAAAATTAACGGTATATTCTTCATAAACATTGGTCAATTCAATTGCTTCAAAAAAGGTAAAAACATTATCATCGTTAAGTGTTCCAACATCTAAATTGGCCACATCAAAATGACTGGCAAAAAATCTCACACGATGTGTTCCTGCCGAAAGGTTAGAAACTACTGGGGAAGCCAAAATGATGTCAGCCGTAGATGGAGCTCCAGCATTAGATATTTCCACTCCGATTTCTCCTTCATAAGGTTGCCAAGTTACTAGGCCAACACTTGCAAATCCTATATCTTCTCCTTGAAGGATAGCACTCCAGCAAGAAGGAAGATCTGGAGCAATTGCAGCTTCAAATGTTTCATTAAATGAAGCAACAGCTTCACAAGGGGTTCTAACAGAAAACGGTCCAATCCAAGTCCCATTTCCATCTGCCTCTCCACAAACTGTTCGTACCCATATCTTATAGAGTGTGTTGCTGTTTAATCCTGAAATTTCCGTACTTGGGATAGTAAGTATTTCAGAAATGATAGCATCATTTGGATCTGTTACAGAGCTAAGCCCATAAGCAGTTTGCGATTGAGTGGCTCCATTTGTAACCCATCCAACAGCTAAAGTTGTAGTGCTTAAAGCAACAACATCAATATTGGTCACGTCCGGACAAGCTGGAATTGGTTCCCAAACAACATCATCAATATATAGGTTTTGATTGGAAGTGGATACATTGTATCGGATACCGATATAAGTGTCTGTTCCGTCATAAGAAGAAAAATCAAAAACATATTCTGTCATTCCTGAATTAGAAACATTTATGGCTTCAAAAGAATTGAATTCGGCAGAAACACTATTACCGGCCAAAGTTCCGACTTGTACATTACCTGTTCCCTTTGCAAAAAATTTCAAACGATGGGTTCCGTTAGATAAATTCCCAAGGTTAGGTGTAACTACAATCATATCATCTGTTGGCGAAGAATTTGGAAAACCGGTATAAAAATGAATACTGTTTTCTCCTGAAGTAGCGGTGTCATTATATCCGGCAGTAATCGAGGCATATGGTGAAAGGGTTTCCCCTCTTAGAATTTTAGACCAGCAGGTTGGCAAGTTTGTTCCAGCAGTGGATTCAAAATTTTCATTGATGCTGTTTATAGGTTGGCAAGCCGAGCTGAAATTGATTGGTCCTATCCAATAGGCCAATCCGTCACACACAGAACGCACCCAAACAAAATAGTTGGTTTCGGCGGTCAGTCCCGTTAGTAAAGCTGTAGGTTCATCAGTAACATTGATTACAGGAGTCAGTGTAGATGGATCGGCAGTTGCAGATTCACTATACACCACTTCCCATTCCGTTACATCTTCCTCGGATGTCCATGCAACTGTTGCAGTGGTTGTAGTTGCTATGGGAACAATCACATTTGAAACATCAGCACATGAAGGGGCTGTTTCCCAACGGATATTGTCAATATATCCTAAGAAATTATCATCTGAGGTATTTAATTTAATCGCGATGTAAGTATCTCCAGTAAATCCAACTTCAGTAAAATCAATTGTATATTCTTTAAAAGCATTTGTAGCACTTACGGATTGAACTTCCGTAAAATTCGAATCTGATGTGTTTCCATCCATTGTTCCTACAGAAAATCCTCCTTGCGAACTAAAAGAATGTTTAGCATAAAATTTCAAACGATGTGTATTGTCTGCCAGATTTGAAACTATTGGTGATACTAATATTAGATCAGAAGTTGCATCGCTGCGATAAAATTCAATAGAATTTCCTGTATATCCATCTTCATTGGTTACCGTAACACTTCCAGAAGGAGTAGTATTTGCATTATAAACGATAGTCGACCAGCAAATAGGAACAATTCCTGTTGAAGCCGAATTGAAATTTTGAAAAAAGGAATCTGTAGGTTCACAATCGGTAATAAAAGAAGCCATGTTGGACCAAGTTCCAGGACCTGACTCACAAATATCCCTTACCCATACATAATATTTAGTACCCGACAATAAACCACTAGACACAACTGCCGTTTCGCCAGATGAAACACTTCCGGTTGGTTCAGTAGTTGCAGTTGGTGCTGTATTGTTGGTGCTAATATAGTATTGTGATCCTCCCAAAACTGGGGCATTAGAACTCCAATATAAAGTAATACCACTAGTGGTTGGTTCTTCGGCCAACAGATTCATTGGTTTTGGACACGCTTGATTAATTCCATCAAAAACCACATTAGGAACAAAGTTGATCGAAATCCCTTCTTCCGGATTTTCCGTATTCACCGCTTCTCCCCAGCTCGAATAAGTGATAGATCGGTCGCCTGTAACTTCATAGGCATAAAAATGATCTTCCCAGCTGTCCGATTCAGCACTATTTTCTTTTACAGCAACAACTAAGTTATCTGTTCCGTTGTATGAAAATTCAGTGTTGAAATAAATAGTAACCCATCCGGATCCATTTGCATAAATTCCCCCAGTGTAAACTTCTGTTAAGTTTGCAATGGGCTCCCAATCGCTGCCAGAAGAAAAAGAAGTCTTCGTTGTGTGTCCTAGATAAACCGTTAGTTCTTGGCTTCCTTCAAGATTCGATGAGCCTGCAAAATACCACTGTATGGAATTTATGTTTCCAGTAGCTGAAATTTCCGAAGATAAATAAATAGATTGTGCATAGGAATAGGGAGTGCCAGGCTCATAAGGAACTCCTTTTTCAATTGCTGTTCCATCTCCCAATTGCACTTGTGCCAGGCCGCTAAAAGCAGTAAGAACCAGAAGAGCAAAACAAAATGTAATTTTTTTCATATGGTTGGTTTTTTATTTTCTAAATGTTCAGAAAACGCCAACTATTATCAAAAAATAAAATCAGACAAAGCGTGACATACTATCAGACAAAGCGTGAAGGCAGCAATAAATCAAGTAATCAGATGGTCGCCAAATAGTCATAAAGACTGATGTCATCTGGAATTTCCATCTTTGCAGAAATCCGTTCCTTGCGTTTTCGGCAGGATTCAGGAGCGATATTGAGCATCGAAGCAATTTCCTTGGTGCTCAAATTCATATAAATATACGATAGAAAACGAATATCATTTGCAATTAAATTCGGATGTTTGGATTTTAGTTTGTTAAGGAAATTTTGATTCACCTCTTCAAAATGGGTAATAAAACTGTCCCATTCGTTATCGGTTTTGAGATGCGTTTTCAAAGTTTGGATATGATTAACCAATACATCTTGGCTGGAAACCTGTGGCAACTCTGAAAGTTCCGACAAAACCTCCTCAATCATTTGGTTTCTTCCAGAAAGGTATAAGGCTTTCGCCGATAATTTCCGGTTTTTTTGTTCGACTTCGTTTTTTAGTCGCTCTTGTTCGAGCATCGAAATTGCCTTTTGTTCGTTGAGTTGTTTTTCCAATAAAAGCAAATCGTTCTTTTCCTTTTCGAGTTCCAATGCAAGGATTTGCTCGTTTCGTTCGGCTATCAATTTTTTCTGTTTGTGCTTCACCGAAAGGTTTCTCAAGATCCAAACGATAAAAATCACGACAATAATTATAATGGCAATGATGGAATAGAACATTTTTCTTTCACTGCTCAACTTGGCTTCATTCAGCTTGATTTGGTTTTGATAATTCTGAATTTCAAATTTCACCTTGCTGGTTTCATACAGCTTTCCGTTTTTAACTTCGTTTAGTTTTGATTTCGAATCCATAACAGAATCCTTGAAACTAAAAGCCAGATCATAATTTTTTTTCTTGAAATTGATTTCCGAAAGCAATTCAAACGCAGTAATTTTAGTTTCAATATTCGGATTTTTTCCCAAAATCAGATTGACATAAGTTGTTGCTTCATCCAAAAGGTTGTCCTTTATGTAGGATTTTGCAATAACGGTAGTCAAAGAAATATCAGCTTCATAAAAGCTTAAATCCTTGGTGTTTTCAATGAGATGTAATGCTTCCTGACGTGCTTTTGTGGCTTTTCCTTCGTTTAAATCACATTGAATGAGGCCTACTTTTGCCAAAATAAGAAAATGTTGCCCATCTACCAAAAGCGGAAGTGCTTCGTTAAAATAGGTCCTTGCCAATTTTGAATCTTTCTGTTCGTTGGCGAGGTTGCCTAAATTCATGGCATAAAGACCAATTTTTAAACCGTCTTCGTTTTGCTTGGCAATATCGTAGGCCTTCCTGAAATATTCTTTTGCTTTTTCGTAATTAAGTTCTTTTGAATAAAGAATGGCAATATTGTTCAAAACAATCATTTCAAACTTTGGATCCAACTCTTTCAAGGCAATCGAATAGGCTTCGATGTAGTAATTCAGGGCTTCGCCATATTCCAAAAGCCTGTAATAATTGGCTCCAATATTGTTTATGGCAAGAAAGCTCTGCTTGTGCCAACGGTTTTTTTCGGCCAAGGTTCGGGCTTGGGTCAGGAATTCCAGGGATTTTATATATTGGTTGTTGTTTAAAGCAGTTACTCCAGCAACAATAAGCGAATCGCATTTTTCAATGGTACTGGCTTTTGAGGGAATACTAAAAAAAAGACAAATCAGGACACTGAAAAACCAATACCTGAACCGCCTGTTGCTTGTAAACATAATGGGGAAATATTTGGTCAAATATAGTGAGAAGTAATGAAATGGAATAAAATAGATTTTCAGGGTTGGATTTTTTTATTGGTGTTGGTAATTGCCCTTTCATTTTTGTAATCAATCCAATTCTGTCCTTTCCATTTCCGCATCAGGCTGTCGTAATTCCGCATTATGAAAATGTTGTAAACTGCTTTAGATAAATTTCCAAAGCTTCTAGGAAAAGCCCTCAAACTCATTGAAAATCCTGGAGTTAAGTACTTCATATAATGCCAATAGCCTTCCGGCATATACAGCATTTCGCCGTGTTTTAAATTGCAAACAAAACCTTTTGCATGTTGCAAGGCTGGAAATTTTTCAAAATCAGGATGGTCAAAATCAATGTCTTCTCTCGAAATCAAGGAATGGGGAATCTTATACATAAATTTTGATTGGTCCTGTGGGAAAATCATGCACCTTTTTTCTCCATGAAAATGAAAATGCAAGATGTTTGAATAATCAATATCATAATGCATAAAGACTTTTGAATTTTCGCCTCCAAAAAATAACATCGGAAGTTGCCTGATGAGATTCAAACCGATATTTGGCCACTTGAAATCGTCCTTTAGTGAAGGAACTTCCTTCATTAAATTGTATAAAAATATCCTGTAACTGGTGGGTTTTTCTTGTAATAAATCAATATAGTCGGACATTTTCATTTTGGCATGGGCCTCATTGAAGCTTTCCTTAAAAGAAACAGGTCTGTCGTCATAAAGCGGGACAACCTTGTCGCCGGCAATTTCCTTCATGTAGTTGAGGTTCCATTTTTCGAAAGCCGGCCAATCGCTGGTGAGTTGCTCGACCACAACTGGTTTTTGTTTCTTTACATAATTCTGGTAAAAATCTTCTTTGGAAATAGTTTTTACACGCTCAATTTGGGTTAGTTGCATTTTCATACAGTAGCGATTAAATAAACTCAAAAAAAATGCTCTTAACTTTGAGTTAAGAGCAAATTTATAAAAGGTTTATTTTACTGTAAATGAATTTAACAAAAGTAAAAGAAATTAATTATGCCTTCAATTTTCCAGATGCTTCCAAGTTTCTTTCGATTGTGTGTCCTGGACGCGACCATCTTGGTTTTTCGCCCAAAGGCTGAAACTGTGAATCTTCTGCTTCAACTGTTTCAGGTTGTGATACTTTTGTAAACGGTTTCTGCGGAATCAATCCAAGCATTTCAAACATTTTCATGTCTTCGTTCACGTCTGGATTTGGAGTTGTCAAGAGTTTGTCTCCTGCGAAAATAGAATTTGCTCCAGCAAAGAAACACATTGCCTGACCTTCACGGCTCATGTTCATTCTTCCTGCCGAAAGGCGAACTTGCGTTTCGGGCATGATGATTCTTGTTGTGGCAACCATTCGGATCATTTCCCAGATTTCAACTGGTTTTTCCTCTTCAAGAGGCGTCCCTTCAACGGCAACCAAAGCATTGATTGGCACCGATTCTGGTTGTGGATTTAAGGTTGACAAGGCAACGAGCATTCCGGCTCTGTCCTCGATACTTTCTCCCATTCCGATAATTCCGCCACTACAAACCGTAACATTGGTTTTACGGACGTTTTCGATGGTTTGCAAACGGTCCTCGAAACCACGGGTTGAAATCACTTCTTTATAATATTCTTCAGACGTATCCAAGTTATGATTGTAAGCATATAGTCCTGCTTCTGCCAAACGTTGGGCTTGGTTTTCTGTAATCATTCCGAGCGTGCAACACACTTCCATATCCAGTTTATTGATGGTTCTCACCATCTCTAGAACTTGGTCAAATTCTGGTCCGTCCTTAACGTTTCTCCAGGCAGCTCCCATGCAAACACGAGATGATCCGCTTGATTTTGCACGTAAAGCTTGAGCTTTTACTTGGCTAACCGACATCAAATCATTTCCTTCAATTTCGGTATGATAACGTGCAGCTTGAGGACAATAGCCACAATCTTCAGGACATCCACCGGTTTTGATTGATAATAATGTAGAAACCTGAACTACATTTGGGTCATGGAATTTCCTGTGAACCGATGCTGCTTCGAAAAGCAAATCCATCATCGGCTTGTTGTATATCGCTATAATTTCTTCTTTAGTCCAGTTGTTTCTTGTGATACTCATACCTCATTTTTTAATGCTCCAAAAGTAGGCAATTCCAGTTTAAGTAGAAAGTTTCTTTATTTAAAGTTTAAATTCTGAAATATTCTAGAAAATAAAAAAGGTTTATAAGATGAAATTCCCATCGTTATAAACCCTCTTCAAACAAAAAAAGTTTCTAATTTACTTTATTGATCACTTCAACTTTGTCTTTCCACCACTGCATCAAACAGAACGATATGATGATAGATGAGGCAACAGACTCAAATAATAATCCTATGCAATAGTAATAGATGTTGGTGTCTCCTCCGAAAAGAAATCCTTTTGAAAGTGTTTCAAGATAGGCTTCTCCTCCTCTGTAATAAATGTAGCCTAATAACGTGGCAATACTTAAAAGTGCACCAATCATCGAAGTGGTTATGGCTGAAATCAAGTGGCGATTATAACCTCGAATTCCATCTTTATAATTCATCTGAATGGTTCGGTTCACACCAAAGGCAACAATAAAAAGATTGAGTACTCTTAAATAGAATTCATCGGCCAAACCAAGGTATTCTAAAATTAAGAAATATATACCTATACCTAAAAAGATAATAAATCCATTTGCAAATTCTCTAGATAACTTCATAACGTTTAATTTTTTGTTTTTAGCAATAAATAATCAAATTTATATTTACTAAAAGTACAAAATAATCTTTTTGAAAGCTATCTTTTTTTGCGGATTTAATAAAATTTTAATAATTGAGAAAATCGGTTCCTGAGAGGCTATCTCACTATATTTCCTTGAGAATCATAGAGTAAAATCCATTCGTTGTGGAAAAAATAATCCCATTTGGCAAGAGCCATATCGGTTTCAGGATCAATCAAAGTTTTGAATGTACCTCCATTAATGGATGCGTTTGAAGAAACATAAATACTCACATCTGTTCCTTTGGAAGCAAACTCTTTCTTGATGATTTGTGCCATCTGCCAAATTCCATCTGGATTAGAGCCAACAAACCCTCGCTGTTTTGGGGTTAGCTTTTTCATGTAATCATACGGAATTTCCATTTGTGTTTTCTTGTCGATGATCTTGAAATTGGTATATCCTTGGCGTTGCCTCAACATCATTCTCCAGCTCAATCTATGTCCTTCTTCGGTCCATAAAACATCTCCTTTTATAAAATGATGGCGAATGGGAAGAATGAGTTGGAGGATGAAAAACGGAACAAAAAAGTAGAGTAATACAGATTTATTTCCGATGACAGGTTCTGAATATTCGACCGGAATTTTTTTCTTGAAAAAAAGGCTTCTGATTTTTTCTGGCGGATAAAAAAACACTATAAAACTCAAGGCAAAGAAAGGAAAGATGCCAATCTGCAAAAAGATCGCATTGAAGATATGAAACGATATTGCAGCAAGAAAAGCGATTGTTCGGGTCTTTCTCCAAAGCAAAAGAGGAACAATTAGCATGTCGAAACCAATACCGGAATAGGCAATAAAAAGATGAAACCAATGCTGGCCGAACAAATCCTTGAACGTTTCGAATTCCGTATTCGACAATATGATTTTAGTGAAGCTTCCGTCTAGCCATCCGGGATAGAATTTTGCAACAGTGGCAAAAAAGTAAACAATGGCAACTTGAAAAATCATCACAACCGAACACCATCTTGGCATTGTATGCTGCAGTATTTCGGGTTTGTTTTTTACATCGAAGGAGGCATATTTATTCGCAGGCAAAAACAGCATGATCAGGCAAACCAAAATCAAAAGATAGTAATGATTGTTGTAGGATGTTTTTTGCATCAAATAGACACCCGTCCATAAAAAAGTAAATAAACCAAGCGAAAATCTGTACTTGTAGCCAATCATTATCAAGGTGCCACAAATTCCCATGAGGCAGAAATAAACATACATGCCATAGCCTGGAAGCGGCTGAAGCCATTCCATCCCGATGTGCGAAAATGTAAATTCGGGTTCAATGAGCACTCTTTTGACCCAACCAGTAAGAATAGCGCCAAAAGTTTCGGCAGCCAGAAGAAATCCTAGAAAAATCCTGAAGATAATCAGCGGTGCATTATCTATGGGTTCAAAGAGCTTCTTTAGCATCATTTTTTGTTTTTGATGAATTCCAATGAAGTTGTTTTGTCTAGAGCCAATTGTTCTTTTAACTTCTCGACAGATTCAAATTTTTGTTCAGAACGGATTCGATTCAAAATAGAAACTTTAATTCCCTTGTCGTATAAATCTCCATCAAAATCAAAAAAATGAATTTCAATGGTTTGATGCTGTCCGTTTACCGTTGGATTGAAACCGATGTTCATCATTCCGTAAACCTTTTTGTCATTGATTATGCTAGAAACCACATAAACTCCATTGAGTGGAATCAGTTTATAATTTTCCTTGATTGAAAGATTTGCAGTTGGAAAACCGATGGTTCTTCCCAATTGTTTTCCTTTTACAATTGTTCCCGTAAGGAAGTAATCATAGCCTAAATAATCGTTTGCCAATTGAATGTTGCCATCCAAAAGCGAGTTCCTGATTTTTGTGGAACTAACCGAAACTTCATCAATTTCTTGGGGAGAAATCTGTTCGACTTCAAAATTATATTCTTTTCCAAAAACAATCAGGTCATCGATATTGGCGGTTCGGTTTCGGCCAAAACGGTGGTCGTGGCCAATAATTATTTTTTTGATGTTGAAGATGTCAACCAAGATGTTTTTAACGAATTCTTCAGCCGTTAATCTTGAAAAAGCTTTGTCAAAGGGATGAATAACTAAGTTGTCTAGCCCATTTTCTTCTAACAGAAAAGCCTTTTCATCAATGGTATTCAATAATTTAATTTCAGAATCGCCTTGTAAAACCATCCGAGGATGCGGAAAAAACGTAAGTACAAGAGATTCGGTATTTTCATCGGTATTTTGCACCAACCGTTCTATAATTTTTCTATGACCAATATGAACACCATCGAAAGTTCCAAGCGTGACGATGGTTCCAGAAGTTGTTTTGAAATCTTGTATTGAATTAAAAATCTTCAAAATTTTGGTTTTTAGAGTGGTGCAAATTTAGGGGTATGTGGCGAATAAATAAAATGAATGTTAGTTTTTTAGGTGTGAACGGCAGTATTAACTGTTATAGGTTAATAATACAATGTGTTTTAGCTATGAAACAGAGGGTTTTTTGTTAAAGTTCAAGTTGAAATATAGTCAACAAAACCTTCAAAAACATGAAAATGTGTTAAATAACAGAGTTTTTGTATGTATGAAAATGAATTAAATGTTTTAAAGTCTTAATTTTGCTTAATCAAGAAAATATAAATATATTATGAAATCAAAATTACTAGTAACCGTAGTAGCCATTCTAACCTTTTCTTTTGGGAACTCTCAAAACGATCTTTGGAGTAACATATCAAAAGAACGCATTAACGAATCTGATAAATTAGAGCGAGTTTCTATTCCATCCGAATACCAAGTTTTTCAGTTGGATTTAGAAGGTTTAAAAAATCAGTTAAAAGCAGCACCATCAAGAGACTTTAGCAATCCTACAGTTTCAAATGTAATTGTTGCTTTCCCAAATGCTGAAGGCAATCTCGAAAAGTACAGGATCTATGAATCTTCTGTTATGGAAGCAGAGTTGGCTGAAAAGCATCCTGAAATTCAGTCTTATGTAGGTCAAGGAATTGATAATCCAACAGCAAGAATTTATTTGACCACAACTCTTTTTGGGTTGCATGCAATGACTATTTCGAGTGAAGGAGCTTTTTATGTAGATCCTTATACCAAAGACTTGAATAATTATATTGTTTACAATAAATCAAGTTTGACCAATCCAAGAAACTTTGTATGTAAAACCGAAAGTGGTCTGGAGAACAGTACAATGTCAGAGGAGCTTGAATCGCAAGAACCAGTGGCATTTGCAAATGATGGTCTTTTTAGAACTTATAGATTAGCGATGGCATGTACTATAGAATATGCAGCTTATCATGTAAATCAAGCGGGACTTAATGCAGGAACAATAGACCAAAAAAAGGCCGCAGTTTTAGCGGCAATGAATGTTACGGTTTCCCGTATGAACAGTGTTTATGAAATAGACATGTCTCTTCGAATGGTTTTGGTTGCAAATAATACTGATATTATTTTTATCACTTCGGATAATTTCAATAATAATGATGATGAAACTTTAATAAATCAAAGTCAACAAGTAATTAATAGTACAATTGGATCCTTAAATTATGATATAGGTCACACAGTTAGTACAGGAACTGCAGGTCTAGCAGCATCTCCTTCAGTTTGTATTTTTGGAAACAAAGCGAGAGGAATTACAGGTTCTACTTCTCCGGTAGGAGATCCATATGATATTGATTATGTTGCACATGAAGTAGGACACCAATTTGGAGCTTCTCATACGTTTAATAATTCTTGTGGCGGTAATAGGTCTGCAACTTTTGCTGTAGAACCAGGTAGTGGTTCTACAATAATGGCTTATGCAGGAATTTGCCCTTCTAATGTTCAGAATAATTCAGATGCTTATTTTCATGCAGTAAGTATAGCGCAAATGGTTTCTCATATTAGTAGTCCAAGCGGAGGATGTGCCATAGGTATACCAAATGGGAACAGTGCACCAGTTATTTCGCCGATAAGCAACTATACCATACCAATTGGAACTCCCTTTGTCTTGAGAGGTAACGCAACAGATGACGAAACCACTTTGACCTACTGTTGGGAACAAACAAATGCTGGAGCCAACGTTTCATTGCCAAGTGCAACTACAACTTTCTCTAATCCTAATTTTAGATCAAGAATGCCATCGGTATCTCCAAACAGATATATGCCAACCTTGCAATTTATTTTAGCAAATATTTTGACAAGCCCCGTTAGTTGGGAAGTAATACCAAATGTTGCAAGAACGATGAGTTTTGCTTTAACCGTTAGAGATAACCAATTAGTTAATGGAGGACAAACTTCTAGACAAAATATGAATGTAACATTCAATGCTTCTGCCGGACCTTTCAGAGTAACATCTCAGAATACATCAGGAATTACGTGGACAAATGCACCCCAAACGATCACTTGGAATGTTGCCAACACTACAGCGGCACCAGTAAGTACTGCAAATGTAAACATCTTGTTATCTACAGATGGCGGATTGACCTATCCAATAACGCTGGCAGCTAATACGCCAAATGATGGAACAGAAGTAATAACTGTTCCAAGTGTTGCTTCTTCAACTTGTAGAATAATGATTGAAGCGGTGAATAATATATTTATTGCAGTAAATTCAACACAATTTGCTGTAGATAATAATTTGAGTACCGATGATTTCGGATTGAAAAATTTCAAATTATATCCTAATCCAAACACAGGAAACTTTAGCATCGAATTCAATTCTTCAACTTCAACTGATATCAAGATTGCAGTTTATGACATCAGAGGAAGACAGATTTTTGATAAAACCTATCAAAATACAGGGATGTTTTCTCAGAATCTGCAGTTGAACAACGTTCAATCAGGAGTTTATTTGGTTAACATCAATGATGGAGACAGAAAAGAAACCAGAAAGATTATCGTCAACTAATCAGTCTAAATCATAGAATCAAGCCGTCTGGAAACAATTTCAGACGGCTTTTTTTATTTATAGCAAAGTGTTTTTCAAGTCTTTTTTGTTAAAATTCAAACCGTTTTTATATTTTTGCACCACTATGGCAAAACAAGAAGATTTATTTAAGAATGTAGTTTCGCATGCAAAAGAGTACGGATATATTTTTCCGTCAAGCGAAATTTATGATGGTTTGAGTGCAGTTTATGATTATGCACAAAACGGAGTAGAGTTAAAAAAGAACATCAGAGAATATTGGTGGAAATCGATGGTTCAGATGCACGAGAACATTGTGGGTCTTGATGCCGCAATCCTGATGCATCCAACCACTTGGAAAGCTTCAGGTCACGTTGATGCCTTCAACGATCCGTTGATTGACAACAAAGATTCTAAAAGAAGATACAGAGCCGACGTTTTGATTGAAGATTATGCAGAAAAACTCAATCAGAAAGCCGAAAAAGAAATAGAAAAAGCAAGCGTTCGTTTTGGTGAAGCCTTCAACCGTGAGGAATTTGTCACTACAAATGCCAGAGTGGTGGAATATCTTTCGAAGAAAAAAGAAATCCTGGAAAGAATGGCACGTTCTTTAGGAAACGAGGATTTGGCAGATGTAAAAGCTCTAATTGAAGAACTAGAAATTGCCGATCCTGAAACCGGTTCAAGAAACTGGACGGATGTTAAGCAATTCAACCTAATGTTCGGAACAAAATTAGGTGCTTCTGCAGAAAACGCAATGGATTTATACCTTCGTCCGGAAACAGCCCAAGGTATTTTCGTAAACTTCCTAAACGTTCAAAAATCAGGTAGAATGAAGATTCCTTTCGGAATTGCCCAAACAGGAAAAGCGTTTAGAAACGAGATTGTTGCAAGACAATTTATCTTCCGTATGCGTGAATTTGAACAAATGGAAATGCAATTTTTTGTGAAACCAGGCGAAGAAATGAAATACTACGAATACTGGAAAACCACTCGTTTAAATTGGCATTTGTCTCTTGGTCTAGGAAAAGAAAATTACCGTTTCCACGACCACGAAAAGTTAGCACATTACGCAAATGCAGCAGCCGATATCGAATTTAATTTCCCATTCGGATTTAAAGAATTGGAAGGAATTCATTCCAGAACCGATTTCGATTTAAAAGCACACGAAGAATTCTCAGGTAAGAAAATGCAATATTTTGATACCGAAGAAAATAAAAATTACACTCCTTATGTAGTGGAAACTTCAGTAGGTTTGGATAGAATGTTCTTGGCAGTTTTCTCCAATTCATTAAAAGAAGAAACTTTAGAAGATGGTTCAACAAGAACAGTTTTGCAATTACCTTCGGTTTTAGCGCCAACAAAAGCGGCTGTTTTGCCATTGGTTAAAAAAGATGGATTGCCTGAAGTAGCCCGAAACATCATCGAAGATTTAAAATGGGATTTCAATGTGGCCTATGATGAAAAAGATGCAGTTGGTCGTCGTTACAGGCGTCAGGATGCTCTTGGAACACCATTTTGTATCACGGTTGATCACCAAACTCTGGAAGATAAAACGGTTACCATTCGTCATAGAGATTCTATGAAACAAGATAGAGTTGCCATTTCCGAATTGAAAGGAATTATAGAAAATGAAGTTTCGATGAAAAACTGGTTGATGAAAGCCAAAGTGTAATATACATCAAAAGGAATAATAGGAAAACGGAGATTTAGGTCTCCGTTTTTTGTTTATAGTTTTTTTATCGCTACTTTTCGCACACAAAACACAAAAGAGGTTTATGAAGAAAATCTATTTTTCAATCCTACTGTCTTTCTCCTTCCAATTGATTTTTTCACAGCAAATTCTTTTGGATACATTGGATACGGCTTATAAAAAGGAATTAGAGTCTTTTTACCTGGAACGTTCAACACACACATTGGCAGAGATAGACAAGATCGCCAATCGCAAAGTGAGATCGGAAATGAAAGCTATCTTTTTAGAAAAGAAAAAAGATTTTCTCAAAGATGTTCAGGATGGAAAATTTGTTTATCATAAGGAGTTTTCGAAGCTGATAGATGAAAAATTTGAGGAAATTAAAAGAAGTAATCCTGATGTAAATTTTGATACTATCAAGATTTTATTAAAGCTTGATGAAAGTATAAATGCATATAATGTTGGCGAGGGAATTGTAATTTTCAATCTGCCGATGTTGATTAATGTTAATGATGAATTTGAGATTAGCTATATTATTTGTCACGAAATTGCACATCAGCATTTGAACCATGTTGCTAAATCGCTTCAAGATAACATTGAAAAAAGCAATTCGCAGGAAATAATTGAGAAGACGAAACAAATTAAGAAAACGAAGTACAATAAGGCGACTTTGGCCACAAATGAAATAAAGAATTTCGTTTACAAAAACCGGATATTTAGTAGGGCAAATGAACATCAGGCGGATTCGCTCGGATTCGTTTATTTTAGAAAAACACATCCAGAATATGTCCACAAATCAATAGAGACTTTGAAGATTCTGAAATTCATTGACAAAGAAAAAGATTCGCTAGCCAAATCCGATTACATTAAAATTTTTGAAAATACCGCAATCAATTTTGATGAAAATTGGTTGGAAGACAATATTTTAGGAAGTTATAATTATCAAAAGAACAGTAAGATTTGGAATATTGATTCCCTCCGAACACACCCGGATATTGATGTTAGGGTTCAATATATAAAAGATAATTTTAAAATCGAAGAAAAGGAAATCGCACAGTATAGCAAGTTGAAATACCTGGATCTAAAATCAGATACAAAATATGACGAAATTTTCATGTTGTATTATTTAAAAGAATATGGCAAATCGCTCTATCAAACAATGATTTTATTGAAGGATGATAAAGAAAATGGCATACTCAAAAAAATGATGTATGATAATCTATCCAAAATTGAAACATATAAACAGCAGTATAAGCTCAATAAATGCCTACAGACAGAATCGCCTAAATTTTCAAATAGTTACAACACATTCCTAAGCTTCATAAGAAATCTACGAAAAACAAATTTCAATCAAATCCTAAGTTACTATGAATATTAAAAACAACATAATAGTATTATTTTTCATCACATTTATTTGTTCGATGACAATGGAGGCTCAGATTCAAAAGATGAGCGATTTGTCGGAAAACAAATACCTTGGCCTCACTACGATTTATGATGATAAGGGAGATGATGTTTGGGGTTATTTGTCTTTGTATCAAAAAGATAAAGTCGAAAAGAATTTTTTAGAGCTTGAATATGTCATTTTAGATAAAAACTTAAACCGAGTGGGATCAAATACATTCACTCAATTTTATGTTAATACTTGGCTCATTGATGTTTATCCTTCAGTTGGAAGAGCCTTAAAAAAGCAAAACATACTTTATTTAAGTATTCATTTTTCAGGATTTAGGGATGTTGGAAGTATGTTTTTTAGGAAAATTAATCTGGATGATTTTTCAATATCCGATTGTGAAGTAGTGGAAGGTTCACAAAAAAAACAATTTACAGATGATAAAACTTTTGGAAAATTGAATAAAATACAGTCCTTATATTCTTTAGGCAGATACGGCTATATCGGTTATAACGGAAAAAATAAATCAGACCGATATGGAAATTTTTATTTAGATGTTTCGGATTTTGAAGTGTATGACATAGATTTAAATAAAAAGTGGAGTTTGGTTTATGAAAAAACCAAAAAAATAAAGGAAGAGTATGCAGTTGCTAGAGTTTCAGAAAAGTATTTGGTACTGCAAAAATCTGTAAAATCTAAAGAAAATAAAAACAAATGGCATTCAACTTTAGAAGTTTATGAAATCAATAATGGAAACAAAATTCTCACAATAGAAAGAAAGGACAATGAATATCTCTATGCCGAAGATCGGTTAGCAATTAAAGATGATCAGCTAATAATCTATGATATGGTTTTCAGCCATAACAAAAAAGAGGAACGTAATTATAATAGCATTTTAGGTTACTCGAAACGAGAGTATGATTTAGTCAGCAAGACACTAACAGATCAAAAAACACTAAAATGGGAAGCATTCAAAGGACATTTAAACATAGACCAATTTGGCAAAATTGATGGTGATTTTTACATTCATCCAACTGGAATTACCACTACCTCCACAGGAAAAACCGTTATGGTATATGAGGGTTTTAAGCCAACTAGAAACACCCATATTTTAGACTTGTATATGGTGGAATTGGATGAAGAATTTAAAGTGAGATCGTTTTTGAAAATCAATAAGTTTAAAAACAAAATAAACAAACTTGAAGCCTATGGAAAATATTTGCAGAGCAATGGCTATTTCGATTACTTGTATGCTCAGAAAATAAAAGGAGATGATTATGCCTACTTCTATCAGGATAATGAAAAAGAAATGGGATTGCTAACCAAGTTGAAAGCAAATAATTGGGTTCTGGGAATTGTTACTTATTCAGAGGGTCAATTTTCTCTACAAAAGATCAATTTAAAAACAGGAGAAGGAAAAATATCTACCATGAGTGCAAAAAATGGCTATATTCTACTTAGAGAAGTGACCGATAAAGAAACAGAGTTGCGACTGGAAAAAATAAATTACTAGGAAAAAAACGGAGACCTAAATCTCCGTTTTTTTGTACTATAAAAATAAAGCTTTAAGTTCCGTAGCTTCAGATGGTTTCATCTTTCCTGCCAAAACCAAGCTCAATTGTTTTCTTCTCAAGGCGGCTTCGAAACGCTCTTTCTCCAATTCTGTTTCAGGAACAATTGGAGCCACTTCCACAGGTCTTCCAGTATCGTCAACGGCTACAAAAGTATAAATCGCTTCGTTTGCCTTGTTTTTATTGCCAGATTCCCTGTCTTCAATCCAAACATCAATATAGATTTCCATTGAGCTTTTAAAGCTTCTTGAAACTTTTGCTTCAACAGTAACAACACTTCCAAGAGGAATCGCACGGTTAAAAGCCACGTGGTTTACAGAAGCCGTAACCACAATTCTACGAGAATGTCTTCTTGCGGCAATACTTGCGGCACGGTCCATTCGGGCCAATAATTCGCCACCAAAAAGATTGTTTAAGGGATTGGTTTCACTTGGCAAAACCAAATCAGTCAATATTGTCAAGGAATCTGAAGGATGTTTCGGGGACATAAGTTTTTTTTGCAAAGATAAATACGTTTCAAATAGAAATCCCGATTTGTATTGAAATTATTCAGACAAATCGGGATTTCTATTTTTATAAATCTTTAATCAGCAACCAAGCTTCTTTGTTTTGTGTCTTGTGAATCTCTGCCATCGCTTTTTGTGATTCCGCATAAGTTGAATAGCTTCCGTAAAGTACCGGAAACAATCCGAATTTATTCTTTTCGAGCCTTCTAGATTTGAAACCTTCCTTGCTCAAACGCTCATAAATTCTTTGAGCATTGCTTTCTTCTCTAAAAGCTCCAGCAACAATATGATAGGAAAGTTTTTGTTCCTTAACGGTCAATTTCACATTTGGAAGCGGACTTTCGATAAAAAAAGTAGCTTCTTGAATCTTGTCTTCAACCTCTTTTTGTACTTCGGTTTGAACTAATTTGGTTTCTTCAAGGACTCTTTCTTCATATAAATTAGCTCCAAAAATTCCAGCAACTCCAAGTCCAACCACAAAAACTGCGGCGTATTTCAAATAAGAATAACTTCGAGTTGTGGCCGTTTCAGGAATTAGAACGATCGGTTCTTTCTCTTCAAAAACAGGAATTTCTTGAACGATTTCTCTTTTTACCAAAGGAGAAACAAAAGAACTCAACCCAAAAGATGCCGTATGATAATTGATGTGATTCGATCCTTCAAAAACCAAACTTCCCTCGTGGTTCAAGGAAACAGTTCCTATGTTTTGCAACACGATACTCTGATTGTTCAAAAGCGCATTCTTCCACAATGAAACTTCCTTCTGCATGTCTTGAACCGCGGTTTCATAGGAAGTTTTTTCCATTTGAGAAATATGAGTGGCAAGAAGACCGTCGTTATTTTTCAAATAAGAATTAAAGGAAACCAATTTTTTTGGAGGATAGAAAGCATTTGAACTTTCATCCCATTGAGCCGATTGGATTTCGGTCAAAAAAGCACCAAAACCAGGAACGGTAACGCATTGGTATCGGTATAAAAGTTGTGATATGTAGTGTTCCATCTTCATAGCAACAAAGTTAGATATTAACCGAGGCTATCAAAATTTTATCAACAAATTTTATTAACAATTTAAAAAAAATGTCTTTAATTTGAACCTCAATTATTTGCCATGAATGAACAGGATTTATTTTACGTATTAGCACTTCAAAAAGTAGAATTGGTAGGCGATATTGTTGCTAAAAAGCTAATCAACCACATCGGAAATGCTCAAGATGTGTTTAAAGCGAAGCCTTCTCATTTGTCTTCAATTGATGGAGTGGGAGCTATTTTGATTCAAAATTTAAAAAATGAAGCGGTCTTTAAAAAAGCCGAGAAGGAACTCAAATTCATCACCGATAATAAAATTCAAACCGCTTTTTTTCAGGACGACAATTATCCTGAAAAACTCAAGCATTGTATTGATGGTCCTGTTTTGCTCTTCACTTCTGGAAATATCAACCTTAATAAGAGAAAAATCATCAGTATTGTCGGAACCCGACAAATCACACCTCAAGGAACAGAATTCTGCAAGAAGCTCATTGCTGATTTAGGACCTTTAGACCCAATTATTGTGAGCGGTTTTGCTTATGGTGTTGATATTGTTGCTCATCAAGCAGCCATAGAGAATAATCTCCAAACAATTGGCGTTGTGGCTCATGGTTTGAACCAAATTTATCCAAGTGCTCATAAAAAATACGTTGCCAAGATGGAGGAAAATGGAGGTTTTATGACCGAGTTTTGGAGTTCATCTAACCCCGATAAAGAAAACTTCGTTAGAAGAAACCGCATCGTTGCAGGAATGTCCGAAGCTACAATTGTCATTGAATCTGCCGATAAAGGAGGTTCGCTCATTACTGCTAATATGGCAAACGATTATAACCGTGATGTTTTTGCCGTTCCCGGAAGAATCACTGATAAATACAGCCAAGGTTGCAATACTTTAATCAAAATCCAAAAAGCAAACTTACTTACTTCGGCAGCTGATTTGATTTATATGTTAAATTGGGATATTGAGGAAAAACCCAAAGCAATACAAAAGCAATTGTTTGTTTCCTTGGATAATGATGAACAAAAAATATATGATTTCCTTCAAAAAAACGGAAAGGAATTGCTTGACATTATTGCAATTCAATGTGATTTCCCAATTTTTAAAATCTCAAGAATTTTATTGAATATGGAATTGAAAGGTGTTGTTCGTCCTTTACCAGGGAAATTATTTGAAGCGATTTAAAGTCAAACACAAAGACACTAAGATTTTGCACAAAGAGCACAAAGAGCACAAAGAAATTTAGGATAAAAAACGCTTCAATTTATTGAAGCGTTTCATTTTTTATGATTTAAATCCCAATTTTTCACGAACCCTGCTCAAAACTCCATCGGCAATGGCTCCGGCTTTTTTGGCCCCAAGCTCAAGCGTCTGCTCAAGTTCATCAAGATTGTTCATGTAGTAAGTGTATTTTTCTCTTTCGGTTTTAAATTTTTCTGTAATCAATTCAAAAAGAGCTTGTTTGGCGTGACCCCAACCAAAATCACGGTTCACATTTTTATATTTTTCCAACATTTCTGCCTGTTGCTCCTCGTTTGCAAGAAGCTTGAAGATGGTAAAAATCTTGCAAGTTTCAGGATCTTTCGGGTCTTCAAGAGGTGTGCTGTCGGTTTCAATAGACATTACCTGTTTACGCAAAGCCTTGTCATCCAAGAAAATATTGATGATGTTATTAGCCGATTTGCTCATTTTTCCGCCATTTGTTCCCGGAACCAGCATTGTGTTTTCCGCCGTTATGGCTTCGGGCAAAACGAAAGTTTCTCCCATTTGGTTGTTGAAACGTGAAGCAACGTCACGTGTGATTTCCAAATGTTGCAATTGGTCTTTTCCAACCGGTACAAATTCGGCATCATATAATAAAATATCAGCCGCCATAAGCATCGGATAGGTAAACAATCCAGCGTTGACGTCAGACAGTCTGTCGGATTTATCCTTGAACGAATGGGCCAAAGTCAAACGCTGAAACGGAAAAAAACAGCTTAAATACCAAGACAATTCGGCCGTTTGAGCAACATCTGATTGGCGGTAAAATATCACTTTATTGATGTCAACTCCACAGGCAAGCCAAACCGCTGCAGTACTATAAGTGTTTTGTCTTAAAGTAGGTGCGTCTTTGATTTGCGTTATCGAATGCAAATCTGCAATGAAAAGAAAGGTTTCGTTCTCTGGTTTGTTTGATAATTCAATTGCCGGAAGAATTGCTCCCAAAAGGTTTCCCAAATGTGGAGTTCCCGTGCTTTGAATACCCGTTAGTATTTTTGCCATTGTAAACTTAATTTTCGCAAAGGTAAATGTTTTGGTAAAAAGTATGGATTGAATTCTTACATTTGGGAAACAAAAGTCAAAAAAAAATTGACGGTTTTTAATCAATAGATAAATGCGATTTTTTAAAATCATTTTTTGGGTGCTTTGGCGGATTTGGTTCTATATCATGATGGGATTACCTATCATTATTATGTTTCCGTTTCTAGTAATTTCTATTTTAAAGGAAAAATGGTATCCCTACTTTTTTGTAATGGCCAGAATTTGGGCCAAATGCATCCTTTTCGGAACCGGATTCTATTATAAGGTAGAAAGGGAAGAAGTTCTGCCAGTTGGGAAAAGTTATATGTTTGTGGCCAATCATACCTCAATGACCGATATTATGCTGATGCTTGCCGTGGTGCGGCATCCGTTTGTTTTTGTAGGGAAAAAAGAATTGTCGAAGATTCCGCTTTTTGGATTTTTCTATAAAAGGACTTGTATTTTGGTGGATAGAAGCAGTTCGAAAAGCAGAATGGCGGTTTTCGAGCGTGCTCAAAAAAGATTGAACCAAGGTTTGAGTGTTTGTATTTTTCCCGAAGGTGGCGTTCCAGACGACGAAACTGTTTTGTTGGATGAATTTAAGGACGGAGCTTTCCGTTTAGCAATCGAACACCAAATCCCGATTGTGCCGTTGACATTTGCCGATAATAAAGAACGTTTCTCTTATACCTTTTTGAGTGGTAGTCCCGGTATTATGCGAGTGAAAGTACATAAAGCAATCCCAACCGAAGGGAAAACCCTAAACGACAAGAAAGAAGTGAAAGATGAGGTTCGAACCGTAATCTACCATCAGCTTCTAAAATTCAGCAAATAAAAATTTTCTGTAGTGGTTTTTTAACTTTGATAAATATTTCTCAATAATCACGGTCAAAAAATTAATTTTTCCGATATTTGTCACTATGAATACACCTTGGGCAGATTTATTATCACATTTGAAGTTTCTCATTAAAAGAAACCCAGAATGAATTTGATTTTTTTATAGGATTATTAAAATTTGAAATTCATTTTCAAATCATTTTGTCTAATTTTCAAATCAAAAAAAGTATGCCAATATATCATAAACTGGGTAATTTTCCCCAAAAAAGACATACACAGTTCGAAAAGCCAAACGGTGGTTTATACTACGAACAGCTTTTTGGAACCGAAGGATTTCACGGACATTCTTCCTTGTTGTATCATGTTCACAGACCAACTCAGGTTAAAGAAATTTTAGCTTCACATAATGTCGATCCTAAAATTGCCATCGGAAAAAACATAAAATCACTTTTACTGAAAGGTTTCGAATTGAAACCTGCCGATGATTTTTTGGATAGCCGAAAAGCAATGCTTGTCAATAGGGATTGTACAATAGGTCTTGCAGCACCAAAAAAATCATTACGTGATTATTTCTATAAAAATGCCGATGCCGACGAAATGATTTTCATCCACAAAGGAACAGGAACACTTCGCACGATGATGGGAAATATTCCATTTGAATACGGCGATTATCTTATCATTCCAAGAGGAATCATCTATCAGATTGAATTTGACACAGAAGAAAATCGCTTGTTTTATGTTGAATCTTTCGCTCCATTTTATACTCCAAAACGGTACAAAAATGAATCAGGTCAGCATTTGGAGCATTCGCCTTTTTGCGAAAGGGATTTCAAGCTGCCAACCGATTTAGAAACCCACGACGAAAAAGGCGATTTCTTAATCAAAATAAAAAAAGAAGGAATGTTGCACGAAGTGGTTTATGCCACACATCCTTTTGATGTTGTAGGTTGGGACGGTTATAATTTTCCTTATACCTTTAGCATTCATAACTTCGAACCAATAACAGGTCGTGTGCATTTACCACCGCCAATCCATCAAACATTTGAAACTTCAACTTTTGTGGTTTGTTCTTTTGTTCCGAGACTATACGATTATCATCCAAAATCTATTCCAGCTCCTTACAATCACAGTAATATTGATAGTGATGAGGTTTTGTATTATGTAGATGGCGATTTTATGTCGAGAAATAATATAGAACAAGGTCATATCACTTTGCATCCAAAAGGGATTCCGCACGGTCCGGCACCTGGAGCGATGGAAAGAAGTATCGGACATACCGAAACGCAAGAATTGGCTGTTATGGTAGATACGTTCCGTCCGTTGATGGTTACTGAAGAAGCAATGGGGTTAGACGACGGAAAATATTATAAATCCTGGATAGAATAATATGAATTACAATAAGCTTCCAGCTGATCCAACAGCTATAATACTTGGAATTGTTAGTCTTGTTATAGTTGGTTTAGGCTGCTGTTGCGGATTATTTGCTATAGGCAGTCTTGTTTTGAGTCTCATTGGGCTTTTGATGGCTAACAAGAGCATCCGATTGTACAAACAAAACCCTGAGCATTATACTTCGCAAAGTAGGAGTAATTCAGGAGTTGGACAGGTAATATGTATTGTTGGAGTGGTAATAAGTTCCATTTTTGTATTGTTCAGCATAGGCTATTTTGCCCTGTTTGGCTCTCAGATCACGGAAAGTTTTATGAAAAAATTTAATTTAAACAAAGAAAACAACGAAATTCAATTTGAAGAAACCGATTCATTGGATTATGATGTTGAAACGGATTCTATCTACATTGATACGGTAGGAATTGAATAAATAAAAAACACAACTATTATGTCAAAAGAAATAAAATCAGTAGAATACGGATTAGAAAAAATATTTGAAGGAGCTCAAGATTTCTTGCCTCTTTTAGGAACAGATTATGTAGAATTTTATGTGGGTAACGCAAAACAGGCGGCTCATTTCTACAAAACAGCTTTCGGATTCCAATCCTTGGCTTATGCAGGTTTAGAAACTGGAGTAAAGGACAAAGCATCGTATGTTTTGAAACAAGATAAAATCCGTTTGGTGTTGACAACAGCTTTAAACAGCAATTCTCCAATTGGAGAACATGTGAAAAAACATGGTGATGGTGTTAAAGTTATTGCACTTTGGGTAGAAGACGCCCGTTCTGCTTTTGAAGAAACTACAAAACGTGGAGCAAAATCTTATTTTGAACCAGTTGTTGAAAAAGATGAAGATGGAGAAGTTGTTCGTGCAGGTATATATGGTGCTTATGGTGAAACTGTTTTTGTTTTTGTAGAACGTAAAAATTATAACGGAATCTTTTTGCCAGGATATGTTGAATGGAAATCTGATTATAATCCTAAACCCGTTGGACTAAAATTTATAGACCACATGGTTGGAAATACTGGATGGAACAGAATGGATGAAGCCGTAAAATGGTTTGAAGACGTGATGGGATTTGTGAATTTCCTTTCGTTTGATGACAAGCAAATTACGACCGAGTATTCAGCATTGATGTCTAAAGTAATGAGTAACGGAAATGGTAGGATAAAATTTCCAATCAATGAACCAGCTAACGGAAAAAAACGTTCTCAAATTGAAGAATATTTAGATTTCTATGAAGGTGAAGGAGTGCAGCATATTGCAGTAGCTACAGACGATATTATTACAACGGTGGCCGAGATGCGTTCCCGTGGAATAGAATTTTTGAGCACGCCTCCACAAGCCTATTATGATGCCATTCCAGAACGATTGAAAGACCACATGGATAAATTCCAGGAAGACATTAACGAACTTCAAAAACTTGGAATCATGATCGATGCGGATGAAGAAGGCTATTTGTTGCAGATTTTCACCAAACCAGTAGAAGATCGTCCGACATTGTTTTTTGAAGTTATCCAAAGAATGGGAGCCCGCGGATTTGGTGCAGGAAATTTCAAAGCACTTTTTGAATCTATCGAAAGAGAACAGGAAAAAAGAGGAACTTTATAATTTTTTACCAAATATTTAACGATAATTTAAATTTAAGCCAACTTAAAGCCTTCTTATTGTGAAATTTGTGTTAAAGTCAGTTTTAGATTAGGAATACTTTAAAATCTGAATGTATCTTTGCACTTGAAAAATAGAAGGAGTGGTTTCCTTCGATTTTTATATAGATTTTCATAATTTATAGTTTTTTGGTTGGTTAATAGCATAAAAACTCAGTCATTTTTTTGACTGGGTTTTTTTGTTTTGGTACATTTGGAACAAAAATTGTATATTGTATCTAAAAAAAAATTACCCCAAATGAAAAAGATTTTAATATTTGCAGTTTTTCTAGCCCTAGTCAGCTTTAAACCCCAAAAAGAACGAGCCTTTGATGTTGGCGAATGGTTCAAGTTCAGGATGCATTATGGAATTGTAAATGCAGGATATGCAACATTGGAAGTTAAAGAAGCAGTTAGAAACAATAAAAAAGTATACCATGCAGTTGGAAAAGGCTGGACAACCGGAATGACCAAATTCTTCTTTAAAGTTGAAGATACTTATGAAAGTTTTTTCGACAAGGAAACAGGAAATCCTTATCAATATGTCAGAAACATTGATGAAGGCGGTTATACTAAAAACCAAGAAGGTTTTTTTGATAATTCAAAACACACAGTCCTTGTAAAAGATTATAAGAATAAAAGTGAAAAAACAATTATTATCCCGGCCAATACCCAAGATATTTTGTCAACCTTTTATTATCTGAGAAATCATCCAACAATTGATGAATTAAAAGTGGGCGAGTCCATTTCGATTGATATGTTTTTCGACGATGAGACCACGAAATTTAAGTTAAAATATATTGGTAAAGAAGATTTAAAAACTAAATTTGGCACGATTCCTTGTATGATTTTCAGACCCTATGTTCAAGCAGGACGTGTTTTCAAAGAACAGGAAAGCTTAACGGTTTGGATTTCAGACGATGACAATAAAATGCCATTAAGAATCAAAGCCAGTTTGGCAGTTGGCTCCCTAAAAGCAGATTTAGATGGATTCAAGGGACTCAAATATCCTTTTACAGTAAAAGTTAAACCATAATGACACACAGAGAAGATTTATTAGAGCAATTAGACGGTAAATTCAAAGAAATCGGACAAAAAACCGACACACATCTAGAAGGATTACTTTGGTCAAAACCCATAACCTATTGGGATTATATCCAAACAGATGCTCTGCTAAATCTTCAAACCCAAAGGACAACATTGCCCGATGAAATGGTCTTCATTATGTACCATCAGGTAAACGAACTATTGTTCAAAATGATTCTTTGGGAAATAGAACAGCTTTCACACACAGAAAAGCCGGAAACGGCTTTTTTTACTGAAAAACTAATGCGAGTTAGTCGTTATTTCAATATGCTGACTACTTCTTTCGACATCATGGGAGACGGAATGGAAGTAGAGCAGTATATGAAATTTCGCAATACTTTGACACCCGCCAGCGGTTTCCAAAGTGCCCAATACCGTTTGATAGAATTTGCTTCTACCGACTTGATCAACCTAATTGATTATCGTTTCAGGTCATCCATCGATAGAAATACACCCTACGAACACGCATTGGAACATCTCTATTGGCAAGCTGCAGGAAAAGATTATCACACAGGCGAGAAATCATATTTACTAGCTGAATTCGAAAGAAAATACAAAAAAGAATTTCTTGCCTATATGGAAGAATACAACACCATAAACATCTGGCAAAAATTCAAACAATTACCTGATGAAGCCCAACAAAATCCTGATTTAATCAATGCTATGCGTCATTACGACCATACCGTTAACATCACTTGGGTGATGCAACACCTCAATACGGCCAAGAAATACATCGACGGAAGCGGAAAAGGAGATGGCGAGGCAACAGGAGGAAGTGACTGGAAAAAATACATGCATCCAAAATACCAAAGAAGAATATTTTTCCCTGAATTATGGTCGGATGAAGAACTAAAAAACTGGGGAGAAGAAGCGAGCGTTAGAGAATTCGCGAAGCAAAATATAGTATAACTGCATAAAAACTAAGATTTGAAAAGATTACTCCTGATACTACTAGTGCTAATCTCACTTATTTCCTGTAAAAAAGAAGCCGAAGACAAAAAAGTTGTTGAAGTAAAAAAGCCAGAACCCATAATCATTGAATTCGGGTTCAAGCTCAATGATTTCGATGTTGTTCAGGACACCATTGTCAGTGGTGATAATTTTGGAAATATCCTCGAAAAGCAGAACATAGGAGACAAAAAAGTACACCAAATAACAGAACGAATCAAGGATTCTTTCAATTTAAGAAACATCAGGATCGGAAAACCCTACACGATGCTTCGAACAAAAGACGCTTCCAAAAAACTTCAGGTTTTTATCTATCAGGCCGATATCGCCAACTATTATGTTGTGGATTTGAGAGATTCAGTAGCCAATGCCTATAAAAAACAAAAACCTATTTCATTAAAAAGAAGAACCATCGCTACAGAAATCAGCGGTTCCTTGTCCGAAACATTAAGCAAAGCTGGAGTCAATGCTTCAATGGCCCAAAACCTGGCCGACATCTATGCCTATTCTGTCGATTTCTTCAAAATTCAAAAAGGCGACAAATTTGCCGTTACCTTCACCGAAAAATACATCAACGACACCATTTTTGCTGGAGTTGAAAGTCTTGAAGCTTCCTTTTTTGAATACAAAGGCAAGAAGATTTATGCCTTTCCTTTCAAACAAGACACCGCTTCACGCAAAGTCGATTATTATGACGAAGAAGGAAAAGTACTCAAAAACATGTTCCTCAAAGCACCACTAAAATTCGGTTACAGGATTTCTTCTAAATTTTCTACCCGAAGATTTCACCCCGTTCAGCAACGTTTCAAAGCACACAACGGAACCGATTATGCCGCCGCTCACGGAACTCCAATCGTGACAACCGCCTCAGGAGTTGTAGAAAAAACAGGCTACACGGCAGGAAACGGAAACTTCGTAAAAGTAAAACACAACAGCACCTATTCCACACAATACCTGCACATGTCCAAAATCTTGGTACGTCACGGTCAGCGTGTTTCTCAAGGCGATGTCATCGGAAAAGTAGGAAGCACCGGACTCGCCACAGGTCCTCACGTTTGCTACCGTTTTTGGAAAAATGGCGTTCAAGTAGATGCACTTCGACAAAAACTGCCAAATTCCGAACCAATGAATGCTAAATTCAAACCCCGTTTTATGGCAGAAATGGCACCTCTAAAAAAGGAGTTGGACAGCATTGCAGCAATAAAATTCAAGAAATAATTTCCTGACGATTTTTTTCAGGAGCTAATCCAGCTTTCCGTTCCAAGCTCCTGCCCAAAAAGCTTTTTTTTCAAGTCATAAAAGGAGCTTCCGTTGGTCGCTCTTTTCTGCCAGAAAAAAATAGCTTTTCAGTCAGGAGGCTTTCCACTACAATCTGGGCTAAAACACCTTAACGTTTAATTTACAAACTAATGTTGTAAATTTGCGTTTTTAAAAATCAAGACACAAATCCCGAATACCAAATTATAATGGCATTACACAATACAAACCCAACAGCCACAACGGCTTGGGGAAAACTACAGCAACATTTCAACGAAATGCAAAATGCATCAATGAAACAAATGTTTCAGGAAGATGCAAGCCGAACCGAGAAATTTCACCTTCAGTGGAATGATTTCTTGGTAGATTATTCAAAAAACATCATCAATCAGGAAACCATCAACCTTTTATTGCAATTGGCAGAAGAAGTAAACCTTCAGGAAGCCATCTCAAAATATTTTGAAGGCGATTTGATCAATAAAACCGAAAACAGAGCCGTTTTACATACTGCTTTGAGAGCTGCATCATCGGCTGAAGTAAAGGTGGATGGCGAAAACGTAATCCCGGAAATCTTCGAAGTAAAAAATAAAATCAAAACCTTTACCAACGAAATCGTAAATGGCGACCGAAAAGGTTTCACAGGAAAAACATTCACAGACGTTGTAAACATCGGAATCGGTGGTTCGGATTTAGGCCCAGCAATGGTTGTTGAGGCTTTGCAGTTCTACAAAAATCACTTGAACGTTCATTTTGTTTCGAATGTTGATGGTGACCACGTGAACGAAATCATCAAGAAATTAAACCCAGAAACAACACTTTTCGTTATTGTTTCAAAAACTTTTACAACCCAGGAAACCTTAACCAATTCCGAAACCATCAGAAAATGGTTCTTGAAATCAGCGAAACAAGAAGACGTTGCCAAACATTTTGTGGCGGTTTCTACCAATATCAAAAACGTAACCGAATTCGGAATCAATCCAGAAAATGTGTTCCCAATGTGGGACTGGGTTGGCGGTCGTTTCTCACTTTGGAGTGCCGTTGGTTTGTCAATAAGCCTTGCCGTTGGATACGATAATTTTGATAAATTATTGAAAGGTGCCAACGAAATGGACGAACATTTCAAGACCACTTCCTTCGATAAAAACATCCCAGTTGTGTTGGCTTTATTGAGCATTTGGTACAACAATTTCTTCGGAGCCGAAAGCGAAGCCTTGATTCCTTATACCCAATATCTGCAAAAATTAGCTCCCTATTTGCAACAGGGAATCATGGAAAGCAACGGAAAAAGTGTGGACCGTGACGGAAATCAGGTGAATTATCAAACGGGAACCATCATTTGGGGAGAACCGGGAACCAACTCACAACACGCCTTTTTTCAACTGATTCATCAAGGAACAAAACTCATCCCGACGGATTTCATCGGATTTATAAAACCTTTGTACGGAGACAATAACCACCACGACAAATTGATGTCGAATTTCTTCGCTCAAACCGAAGCACTTCTAAACGGAAAAACCGAAAGCCAGGTAAATGCAGAATTCACCAAAATGAATTTCTCTACCGGTCAGGCCGAATTTTTGTTGCCGTTTAAAGTTTTCACAGGAAACAAGCCAACCAATACCTTATTGATTCAAAAGTTGACACCTGAAACTTTAGGATCTCTTGTAGCTTTATACGAACACAAGATTTTCGTTCAAGGAGTTATCTGGAACATCTTCAGTTATGACCAATGGGGAGTGGAACTCGGCAAGCAATTGGCAAATTCTATCCTATCGGAAATCAATTCAGGAAACATCAACGAACACGACAGTTCTACTACATTTTTGCTGCAGCATTTCTTGAAAAAATAATAATTTTCAAAAAAAGAAAATCAGGTTTTTAATTTGTATTCAATAAAAATAGGAAGCCTCGTAGCAATGCGAGGCTTTTATTTTGGCATAAATTTACTATATTTGATTTCCAAAAATTAAAAAACATGTACGAATTCATTCAAAAAGCACATTCCGGTTGGGCTTATCTAGTGTTGTTATTTCTTCTTATTGCAGTTATAAATTCATTAATCGGATTTTCTTCTAAAAAGGAATTCACAGGAAAAGACAGAAAATTGGCTTTGTTTGCCTTGATTTTCACACACATTCAGTTTGTCTTTGGATTGATACTTTATTTTGTATCTCCACTTGGAAAAGCAGTTCTGGGACAAATGAAGGATGCCGATTTGCGACTGACTTCCTTAGAGCATCCTCTTATTAATATTATTGCTATCATTTTGATAACCATCGGATGGTCTAAACATAAAAAAATGACAGATTCTCAATCAAAATTCAAAACATTTTCCATTTTTTATACACTTGGTTTGGTCTTGATTTTAAGCAGAATCCCATGGAAATTATGGTTCTAAAATCAATGAAAAGCTTCTAATTTGAAGCTTTTTTTATTTTAAGGTATGGTATTTGTTAAACCATTACTCACAAAAACAAGATTTAGTATGAAATCGCCACAAAGAATGAGTTTGTTGCAAACAAAACCAAATAATAAAGCGATTACATATATGACCAAAGAAAATATACTTTTACATATATGAAACAGAAAATATCGATACTACTTTTAGTAGCACTTACGGCTGTTTTCTTGAGCAGTTTTTCACATCAAATAAAAAACTTTCAGGATCCTAAAAAAGTTACCCAAGACACCATAAATAAAAATGCCGCAATTGCAGATAGTTTAGGATTGATCAGCAATTTAAAACTGAAGTTACACAAGAAAAATGCCCATGCTTCCTATTATCATGATAAGTTTAATGGAAGAAGAACAGCAAGCGGTAAAAAATTTGACAACAGCAAATATACTGCAGCACATAGAAAATTCCCATTTGGAACAAAGCTGAAAGTTACAAATGAAAGCAGTGGAAAATCAGTGATTGTTGAGGTTACAGACAGAGGACCTTTTACAAAAGGAAGAGAGATTGATTTGACAAGAAAAGCCTTTATGGAAATTGCCGCCAACAAAGCAAGCGGTGCTCAAAAAGTTACAATTGAAGTAATAGAATAACCAAAGACAATAAAAATGAAAAAAAGCACTATAAAATTATTTTCGATAACCCTTATATTGAGTTTCTTCATTTTAAGTTGTTCATCTTCTAAAAATGCTTCAGGAAAAGTCTTAAAAAGCAAAGCCGAAGCTTCTTATTATCACGATAAATTCAATGGTAGAAAAACTGCTAGTGGCGAAAAATTCAGCAACAGTAAACTGACAGCCGCTCACAGAACATTGGCTTTCGGAACAAAAGTAAAAGTAACCAATCTGGCAAACGACAAATCTGTAGTTGTAGAAGTAAACGACAGAGGACCCTTCAAAAAATCCAGAGAAATTGATTTGTCCAAAAAAGCCTTTATGGAAATTACCGACAACAAAAACCACGGAACACTCAAAGTCCGGATCGAAGTCATAAAATAAAATTTTAAAGTCTGCATTGCAGGCTTTTTTTATGCCTAATAATTCCCTTACAAAAGATTAACATAAATTTAAGTTCGTTTAGTTCGGTTGAAACCGAACCTGAATTATCTTTGCCAAAAATTTAAATAATGTCAGACATACAGAAAGAGAAAGAAGAATTGATTGAAATGTTTGGAATTCATTTTGAAACCCTGCACCACTTTCCGCCATTGGCTTCACGAATTTTAGGAACCCTTATAATTGACAGTTGCAATACAGGAATGACCTTTGAAGATTTGGTAGAAAGAATGTCGGCCAGTAAAAGCTCTGTTTCTACAAACTTGAATCTCCTATTAAAGATTGGCAAGATTACTTACTACACCTTGCCAGGCGACCGAAAAAAATATTTCAAACCATCACCCTTTAGCGAACGCCTTGATAATTATCTGAAAATGATCGATTTTGAGAAAAAGATCATCGATAAGATGGTTTCCTACCGAGAAAAAACCATTTCTTCTCCACAAGAAAAAATGAATCTTGAAAATGTAAAAGAATATAAGAATCACGTCATGGAAGTCGAAGGGCTTTTGCTAAAAACCATAGAACGTTTCAAAGAAATAGAAAATAAAAACAAATCCTAATCAAAATCAATTTATACAAATGAAGAATTTTTCAATAGTTTCGATATTTGCCTTGCTGATTGTAGCTTCTTGTGGCAAAAAAGAAGAACAGCAAATGCCACCCCAAGGGCCCGTTCCTTTCCCAGTTCAAACCATTACGAAGCAAGATGCAGTTGTTTATCAAGAATATACAGCTAATTTGGAAGGTCAGCAAAATGTTGAAATTCGAGCCAAAGTAAACGGTTTTATCCAAAAAATTTATGTTGATGAAGGTCAAGTGGTCCGAAAAGGACAATTGCTTTTCAAATTGGAAACCCAAACGTTGAACCAGGATGCTTCGGCAGCAAAAGCGGCGGTTCAAGCAGCTCAAGTTGAGGTGGATAGATTAAAACCTTTGGTGGATCGAAAAATCATTAGCAATGTGCAACTTGAAACTGCAAAAGCGAGATTGGCTCAAGCTAAAAGCAATTACGGAAGTATCGCTGCCAATATTGGATACGGAACTATCGTTTCGCCTGTAAATGGAGTTATTGGAAGTTTGCCTTTTAGAGAAGGAAGCTTGGTTAGTGCTACAAGCGAAATGCCTTTGACAACCGTTTCGGATACTAAAATTGTCCGTGCTTATTTTTCGATGAACGAAAAACAGTTGCTTTTCTTCAACAAAACTTTTAAAGGAGCTACAACTGCAGAGAAATTAAAAGCCTCTCCAGAAGTTTCATTGCTTTTGGTGGATGGTTCAGAATACGACCAAAAAGGAAGAATCGCTACCATGAATGGTTTGGTAAATCCTCAAACAGGAACTACACAATTCAGAGCTGAATTCAAAAATCCAGAAGGAATTTTAAGAAGCGGAAGCAGCGGTATCATCCGTTTGCCGATTGAGCAGAAAGATGTGATGTTAGTTCCTCAAAATGCCATTTTTGAAGTACAAGGAAAGAAAATGATTTATGTTGTAGGAGAAGGAAACAAAGTGAAATCAAAAATTGTTGAGGTAAATGGAACTTCAGAATTGAACTATATCGTGACTTCAGGTTTATCCGAAGGTGATGTTGTAGTAATTGAAGGTGCATCAAAATTAAAAGATGATACCGAGATTGTTCCTCAACCTGCAAAAGCTGAAACTCCAGCTCCAGCAGAAACTCCAGCAGTTGCAAAAGATACAGCAAAAACAAACAATACCCCAGCTAAAAAATAATCCAGATGTTAAAAACTTTTATAGAAAGACCCGTTCTTTCAACGGTAATCTCCATCTTAATTACCATTCTTGGTGTTTTAGGATTGATGTCGTTGCCGATAGAACAATATCCTGAAATCGCTCCACCAACGGTTCAGGTAAATGCTACTTATACCGGAGCGAATGCCGAAACGGTATTGAACAGTGTCGTGATTCCATTGGAGGAAGAAATCAATGGTGTGGAAGGGATGACCTATATGACTTCTTCTGCTGCAAATGATGGTTCTGCAAAAATCTCGGTTTATTTCGAATTGGGTGTCGATCCGGATATTGCTGCCGTAAACGTTCAGAATCGTGTGGCTCGTGCTACAAGTAAATTGCCTCAAGCGGTTATTCAGACAGGGGTTACGACACTAAAAAGCCAGACGAGTGCCTTGATGTTCTTCGCCTTATATTCTAAAAACAAGGATTTTGATGAAACCTATATTCAGAATTATGCCAAAATCAACCTTGTTCCGAAATTGCAACGTGTAAAAGGTGTCGGACAAGTAAATGTTTTTGGTGCCAAGGATTATTCAATGAGAATCTGGATCGATCCAGAAAAAATGGCTTCTTATAATGTTTCGCCAAAAGATATCCAAGCCGCTTTGCAAGAACAAAATGTGGAAGCTGCTCCAGGTAAATTTGGAGAAAATGCCGAAGGAGTTTATGAATATGTAATCAAATATAAAGGAAGACTTTCGGAAATTGCCGATTATGAAAATATAGTAATCAAGGCTACCGGAAACGGAAATTTCCTTCATTTGAAAGATGTTGCCACGGTTGAATTAGGCGGTTTTAATTATGGAACCAAGAATATCGCCATGGGAGAACAAGGTGTTGCAGTTGGGGTTTTCCAAACTTCTGGCTCGAATGCACAAGACATCATTACCGAAGTTATGGCAATTTTGGAAGAAACAAAACCAAGTTTTCCAGCTGGTGTAGATTATGTAATTCCATTTAATACAAAGACATTCTTGGATGCTTCGATTGATAAAGTATTGATGACATTGCTTGAAGCTTTTATATTGGTATTTATCGTAGTATATATCTTCTTGCAGGATTTCCGATCCACTTTAATTCCGGCCATTGCGGTTCCGGTTGCCATTGTGGGAACGTTTTTCTTCCTGCAATTGTTCGGATTCTCCATCAATATGTTGACGCTATTTGCAATGATTCTTGCCATTGGTATTGTAGTCGATGATGCGATTGTCGTCGTCGAGGCCGTTCACGCCAAACTCGATGAAGGAGCAAAATCTGGAAAAGAAGCCACTGTTTCCGCTATGAGCGAAATTACAGGAGCGATTATTTCCATCACATTGGTAATGGCGGCGGTATTTATTCCGGTATCCTTTTTAAGTGGACCTTCTGGCGTTTTCTACCAACAATTTGCGATTACATTGGCGATTGCAATTTTGATTTCGGCTGTAAACGCCTTGACGTTGAGTCCGGCTTTGTGTGCTTTGTTCCTAAAACCTCATGCTGAAGGTGATCATCATAAGAAAAACTTCAAGGACCGATTCTTTATCGCCTTCAATTCAAGTTTTGATCGAATGAACAACCGTTACGTAAAATCGTTAGGGTTTTTAGGCAGAAAAAAATGGATTACGGTTGTCGCTTTATTGGTTTTCTCTGGAATTACAATTTTATTGTTCCAAACCACTCCATCTGGATTTATTCCGAATGAAGATAGGGGAATCATCATGGCCGATTTGACGCTTCCTCCGGGAACAACTTTGGAGAAAACACAAAAAGCTGTGAACGAATTGGATTCAATTTTGGCCTCGATGGATATCGTTGAAGCAAGGATGAGTGTGGTTGGTTTCAGTTTATTGAACAGTGTAAACGGAGGTTCGTATGCCTTTACGGTAATCAAATTGAAAGATTGGAAAGAACGAAAAGAAGCCAATCAATCGGTTGATGCGGTTGTTGGCGAATTGTTCGGAAGAACGGCTCATTTCAAAGATGCAAGAGCTTTGTTCTTTACACCTCCGAGTGTTCAAGGTTTTGGTACTGCCGATGGTTTCGAATTTAAAATTCAAGACAAAGGCGATGATGATTGGGCAACGGTTAGTAAAGTGAGTAATGAATTTTTGGGAGAATTGATGAAACGACCTGAAATTCAATATGCTATGACGAATTTCAATCCTTCATTTCCACAATTTCAAATGGACATCAATGTGGAAAGAGCAAAAGATGCAGGAGTTTCTGTAACCGATATTTTCAATACGATGCAGGGTTATTATGGTGGATTGTATACGACGGATTTCAATAAATTCGGAAAACAATACCGTGTAATGATTCAGGCAAAACCTTCGGATAGAGCTACAGAAGAATCAATCAATAATATATATGTAAAAAATGCAGCAGGTCAACAAGTTGCCATCAGCCAATTCATCGACTTGAAAAGAATTTACGGTCCAGAGGCAGTTGCTCGTTTCAACATGTTGAAAGCTGTAAACGTCAACGGAAAAGCAAATCCAGGCTATAGTTCGGGAGATGCCATCAAAGCGATCGAAGAAGTTGCCGCACAACATTTACCAAAAACCTATTCTTATGAATTCTCGGGAATGACACGTGAGGAAATCTTGGCAGGAAGCCAAGCGGCAGGAGTATTCTTGTTGAGTTTGATCTTTGTTTATTTCTTGTTGAGTGCCCAATATGAAAGTTATTTGGTGCCATTGGCGGTTTTACTTTCATTGCCTGTCGGAATTGCTGGAGCAATCGGATTTGTAAAATTGGCCGGACTTGAAAACAATATTTATTTCCAGGTTGCCCTGATAATGTTGATAGGACTACTGGCCAAGAACGCCATCCTTATCGTCGAATTTGCCATCCAGCGAAGACGACACGGAATGGAGTTGCTTCCTGCAGCGATTGAAGGAGCAAAAGCACGTCTTCGTCCAATTTTGATGACTTCGTTGGCCTTCATCTTCGGATTGTTGCCTTTGGCTTTGGCTTCTGGAGTTGGAGCTGTCGGAAACCGTTCTATCGGGATGGGAGCTGTTGGAGGAATGTTGATAGGAACTATTTTCGGAGTTTTTGTAATTCCGATTCTGTTTGTAATCTTTCAAGGATTGCAAGAGAGAATTTCTGGTAAACCAACAGAAGCAAATCCTGAAACATTATAATTTTAAGAAAAATGAACAATAAGATATATAAAATAGTTACGGTTGTTTTGGTTGCTGGTGTGATGCATTCGTGCTTCGTTGCCAAAGATTATAAACGGCCAGAGGTGAAAACGGATAATCTTTACAGAACCGAACAAACCTTGACCGATAGCACTTCTTTAGGAAATCTATCTTGGGATAAGTTGTTTACCGATCCGATTTTGCAAGGACATATCAAGAAAGGGTTGCAAAATAATTTAGACATCCGAATTGCGATGCAAACCATCAATGCGGCAAATGCCAATATGAAACAAGGAAGTGCAGGTTATTTTCCGACGTTGAACTTGGGAGCCGATTGGACCCATCAGATTTTGTCCCGAAACAGCCAGTTTGGAAGATTGTTGCAGGATAGAACGGTGGATCAATATCAGCTCACCGGTAACCTTTCTTGGGAAGCTGATATCTGGGGAAAAATCAGAAGCAATAAAAGAGCCGCAAATGCGAGTTATTTGCAAACCATTGCAGCTCAACAGGCAGTTCAAACGCAATTGGTGTCCAATATTGCATCGACTTATTTTCAATTGATGGCTTTGGATGCCCAACTGAAAGTGGTTGATTCTACTTTGGTGAACAGAAATCAAAGCATTGAAACCATCAAAGCCTTGAAAGATGCCGGAAATGTGAATGAAGTAGGTGTAAAACAAACCGAAGCACAATTGTATGCCACTCAAATCATCAAGGAAGACTTGAAAAACAATATCGTAATCCTTGAAAATACAATGAGCATCCTTTTAGGCGAAGCACCGAGAAAAATTGAAAGAGGCACTTTCGAAAATCAAAAGGTAACGGCTGATATCAATCTTGGAATTCCAGCAATGGCCTTGAGCAAAAGACCAGACGTACTTGCTGCGGAATACAATTTGATCAGTAATTTTGAAATGACGAATGTTGCGAAAAGCAGTTTCTATCCTTCCTTGAAAGTAACGGCAACTGGCGGATTGCAAAGTATCGATTTGAAAGAATGGTTCAGTGCGAATTCTTTATTTGCCAATATCGTAACGGGATTGACACAGCCCGTTTTCAATCAAAGGCAAATCAGGACACGTTATGAGGTTGCAAAAGCCAATCAGGAAAAAGCTTATCTTCAATTTGAGCAATCTTTATTGACGGCTGGAAAAGAAGTTTCGGATGCCTTGCAACAATACACAAACGAAACTACAAAACTATCCATCAGAACCCAGCAGGTTGATGCGTTGAAAAAAGCAGCCGACTATTCAGATGAATTGTTGACCTACGGTTTGGTGAATTATCTTGAAGTTTTAACGGCAAAAGACCAAGCCTTGAATACCGAATTGAATTTAATTGACAATCAATACAAACAATATAATGCCGTTATCATGCTTTATAAAGCATTAGGTGGCGGTTGGTAAGATTTTAATTTTGGTTTTATTTGTTTCTGAACCCATTCAATATATAATGTATTGAGTGGGTTTTTTTATTCTTCTTATTCTTTTTTTAGGTTTAAAAAGCATTGTTCAAATTATAAACAGACTTTTTTAGAAGGAATGCTCATTTCTGTAAATATGAGCTACTTTATAAAAAGCTTCAAAAAGGCTGTTTTTATTAAATCTACAATAAATTAACAGAAAACAGTAGTTTATTGGTATAAAATCAGTAGAAATACGGATGCTATTTTTGCGAAATTCTTACTAATGTTTTCTAAAAATTTTGGTTATTTTTAAACAATTGTAAGAATGCTAATAATTATAACGAATTGCAAAGATGCACGATATGAGAAAATTACTTCCCCTTTTGCTCCTCCCCCTTGGACTTTCGGCCCAGGACATCCTCTGGGAGAAATCCTATGGCGGCCGCCATGCGGAATACCTGTTCGACATCCAGCCCACGGCCGACTACGGCTTCATTCTCGGGGGAAGCTCGCTCTCTATGAAGTCGGGCAACAAGACCGATCCGGGAAGTGGCGACCTGGACTACTGGATATGGAAGATGGACGAGCACGGAGGTGCCGAATGGCAGAAGAGCTTTGGCGGAGGAGCAAGCGACCTGCTTCAGAGCATCAGGACCACGCACGACGGAGGCTTCTTGCTTGCAGGCACTTCCAACAGCCCAAAGGGCTTCCAGAAGACGGTTGAGGGCCACGGGGGGAACGACTACTGGGTGGTCAAGCTCGATGCAAAGGGCGACCAGATGTG
>NZ_JAVDVI010000015.1:0-106183 GCF_031456785.1 Flavobacterium arsenatis | reverse complement strand
GATACCGCCGCACGGGTAAATGATGCAGTAGGCGAACAGATAAGTTCTGCAACAGAAGGGATAAACGATGCCATCGGCAGGAACAACGACTCGGCATTCAAACTCGGGGTGGATTCGCCTACTGGCAAACTGCTGAATCCTTCCAAATCTGGCGGAGGCAAGGCAGGAGGCGGGCACGGAGGTGCGACAGCCACGGAAAACCTTGGTCCGAAACCGGGAGCGAAGATCTCACGGGACAAGAAGATGCACTACGGAGGGAAGGACTTCTGGGTGGTGAAGCTCAAGGACAGGGAGAAGCCGTTGAAGGAGAAGGTGAAGATAGAGGCGATACCGAACCCTGTTGTGAACTATACGAATGTGATTGTAGGGTTTGATTTTGATACCGGCACGGCACGGGTATATGACATAGGAGGCCGGGAACTGCAAAAATTTACAATTGACAGCAGGACTGTTCCTGTTAACCTGTCGGGCTATCCGATGGGGGTGTATATTGTGAACATCGTGACCAATATGGGTGAGGGGAGCGTCAAGGTGATCAAGAATGATTAGGCTCAAAAATCAAAATGAGGTGGCGGGAATAGGTGAATTGGATTGCCTGCCAGAATAGCCGTAACAAAACCATCACTGTAACCTAGGTGTTGGAAAACAATAACAACAACTGAATCATATATGAAAACAACACTATATTTTTTTTTAATGCTGGTGATCCTTTCAAACGTAGCAGCACAGCAACAACAGCAGCTAAACCTTCCCACAATCATCCCTGCATCCCCAACCTCCCAGACCTTCATGCGCTATGGCGAGATACCAGTGGACTACAGCACAGGGGTGCCAAACATCGACATCCCAATATATACCCTCGAAGGCACCAAGCTGAAGGTGCCGATCTCGATCTCCTATCACGCCTCGGGCATTAAGGTGCAGGATATTGCATCAGAGGTGGGGCTTGGGTGGTCGCTGAATGCCGGGGGGATGATCTCGCGTACCGTAAACGGGATACGTGACGAGAAGAGCATAGCAAAGACCTACAGCAATGCGGCGGCCATGCTGGCCGCGGTCAATACCAATGCCCACATATACGACTGTGCGAGCAATGTACTTTCTGGTATAAGGAATTTCGAGTTCTTTTTCGATGATACCTTCGACAACACCCAGGACTCGATGAGCGACCGCTACTTCTACAGGTTGCCCAACGGCCCTTCAGGCGTATTCACGTATGATTATCCGGCCAACAACACTGCGATTACGCTACCATATCGGCCTTATAAGATCGAAAGGTTTATTGACCCAAGCGGTCAGAAGAAAATATATAGGTTCAAGATAACAGACGACAATGGTACCCTTTATACTTTTGAATCGTATATGTCAAGCACACAACCTCCATCGGAATGGTTCCTCAAGGAGATGGTTTCAGCTGATGGTACCGACACGATTACTTTTACCTATCAGTTGCGTGAAGCGGCCTATTCAAGGAATGCTGTTTCTAAAATTTATTTTTCTAGCCCACAAGTCTATTCCTTACAATGTAGCCCTAGCGATCTTTTTTCAGGTGCCTATCAAACATTGACACCACTTCCCGGTTATAATACTCCCGTACTTCAGTCTATAACCAGCTCAAAGGCGGTGGTAACTTTTGAATATCAAGATGACAGGGAGGATTTTCCTTTGCTGAAAAGGCTTTCAGGTATAAAGGTAACACCTGTAGGGGTACCTTCACAAATCATAAAGAGTGTCATCTTCAATGACCGCTATTTTGGGACGACCGCAGAAAACAAGAGGCTCGGCCTGGAGAATGTTACATTTGCAATTCCCGGTGTACCGGAACAGCAGAAATACAATTTTACGTATGAAGCACAGGTACTGCCTGCCTATCCCTACAAGATGAGCCTTCCCAAATACCAGGAGGATTTCTGGGGCTATTACAATGGGACTCCCCTTGGATCTGCAAACAACAAAGCTCCCAGGGACTTTATTACAAATGCCAACGACAAGCAGAACTATGGTGCGGACAGGAAAGCAGATTCTTCCCCGACAGGATATTATTCCAAGGCCTGCATGTTGAAGGAAATCAGCTATCCTACTGGTGGACGGACAGTATTCGAATTTGAAAGGGCTTTTATTAACAACCTCTATCCGTATAACGCCCCATATAGTAATGGCTATGCAGGAGGTTTCAGAGTTGCGAGCATCAAAAGCTTTACAGAAGCGGATGTGATTGCGGGAATAAAGACGTATCAGTATAATATAGCTTCTACAAGGCAATTGAGGCAGGAATATTATACTTATAATCAGTTCATGACAGAAAAGAGATATACGGGTGGCAGTGAGTTTCCCAATAATCATTGTTGGGCTGAGTTTTCAAAATATTATGTGTTTCCTGATCCAATATTGCCACTTGAAGTTGCTCCTGGTTTACAGGTAGTGTATAAGCAGGTCACAGAATACCATGGAACACTAGCAGGTCATGAAAGCAAAACAGTATACGAGTACGATTACCCATATTCACCTAACGAATACGATGACAGTCCACTAGAATATCAATATGAAAGATTCCATCACCCCTTTCACTATGATAAAGGTAATTATCTACCACAGCTCCTGTCAAAGGAAACATCCTTAAAAAACCTCTCCGGATATAACAAGGTCCAACGGGAAGAATACCAATACAAGGAATTATTCAAATCCACATTCAATACGGGAATAAAGCTTACCCGTCAGAAAAGCTATCAGCACGAATCATATTGGACAATGGCCAATGCAGCTCCTTATGGTTGTTGCGGCTACAATGAAAATTGTGTACCAGGTTGTAATCCAGATGCATTTTGCAGTTCATCAATAGATGAATATATAAATTCGATTGTAGCAATAGACACCAAGGCCTATCAAGAGGCTTCCGTTATGACCCAAAGTATGACCTTTGTCTACGATCCACAAGATGAAACAAAATTTGTGCTGACGACCAGGAACCTTACCTACAACCAGGCCAACCTTGCCGTGAAGGAAGAAACTTCCACTTCAAGTGAGGGTGATCTGCTGAAGACCGAATATAAGTACCCCCATGATTTTCCTACCGTACAGCCCTATCAGGCAATGCTGGCCCGGAACCAGATAGCGCAGGTGATCGAGGCAAACCATTATAGGGGAGCAGTACTGCAGGACAAGGTGTTGACCCGCTACAGGAACTGGGGCAGCGGCATCATAGAGCCCGAGTACGTCAGCACCCAGAAGGCAGGCATCGGAGGGGTTGAGAACAGGGTGGACTACCTTGCCTATACCCAGAAGGCCAACCTTGCAGGTGTGCGGAAGACCGATGGCACTCCTACAGCCTACCTCTGGGGCTACAGTGGCACATTGCCTATCGCGATGGTGGACAATTCAAGGTATGTAAATACGTCCGTTCCAAAGACATTGTCCCAGCATTTCAGCACCAACAACAGCAGTATATCAATGACCAGCTCGGTGCCCTATACCTTGGCCAGCAACTGCGTATCCAACTGTACCGCAGGGACTGCAATAAATGCGATGGTAACGAGAAGGTATCAAAAAGGTAACGATCATCCGGCCACATTCACTGTCAAGATCTATGGTCCCGGAAATACCTTGGCGGCAACCATAACCGACAATATGCTCCAGTCCCAGACCACACTGGAAGTATCCAGCCAGGTATCCCTTCCCCCGGGTGCCTACACGGCGACTGCCGCCGCAACCTATCCCGTAGGTTTCGGATATGGCACCACCTATAGCCAAGAGGTGGAAGTAGAGCTCTATGCCACATTCAACGTTGATGCCACCGTACCATTCCATACCAGCTTCGAGGAGGATGCCCAGCAGGTAAGCACCTCTCAGAGCAAGACCGGAACCAAGAGCCACACGGGAAGCTATACGCTGACAATTCCCTCCTCCTCCTCTGGATATAGCCAGATGGTGGTCTCCTTCTGGGGCAAGATCTCTGCCTTCTCCGCCTGGACCTATGTGGAGCAGACTGTCACGACAACCACTTCAGGTTCCACCGTGACAATCGGAGGTGGATATGCCTTTATCGACGAGGTAAGGTTGCATCCGCCCGGAGCCCAGATGTCCACCTACACCTACAAGCCATTGGTTGGGATTACCAGTATGACCGATCCCAAGGGTCTGACAACTACGTATGAGTACGATGCATTTGGCAGGCTCAAGTGTGTTAGGGACCATCAGGGCAACATACTAACCGAAAGCAAGTACCATTACAAACCTCAAAACTAGGCCAGCATGAAAAGCATCAACATACTTCTCTGCCTCCTGCCAATGATCGCCCTGGCACAGAGCACCGACCAGAACCACATAAAGAACATCACCTACAAGCAGGCGGTCTCCATTCCGCTGAGCAATCCAACTCCTGCCCAGGCCTCCGTAGGCGTGACCTATTTCGATGGACTGGGAAGGCCGATGCAGCAGGTACTGCACAAGCAGTCCTCATCGGGGATGGACGTTGTGACACCCATCCTATACGATGACTATGGAAGACAGACAAGAGAGTACCTTCCCATACCAGCATCATCCAGCAACATGCTTTTCACTTCCAACTCCTCGCTTACCAGCAGTCCGTCAAGCCATTACACTACCAACTATGGTACGGATGCCTCCTTTGCCTATTCCGAAAAGCGCCTAGAGGCATCACCTTTGGGCAGGATCCTTGAACAGGGGGCACCGGGAATGGCTTGGAAAGTATTGGAAACCAGTGACCAGGACCACACCATCAAGTTTGAATACAAGACCAATGGGGAAGGGGAGGTCCGGCTGCTGAGGGCCGACGCCTCCTGGATCCCTTTGCAGGAACTCTACAATCCCTCTCCCGTAACCCGTGGCTATTATGATCCCAACACCTTGTACAAGACCATCACCAAGGATGAAAACTGGACATCGGGACTGCTGAATACAACCGTGGAGTTCAAGAACAGGCAGGGACAGGTGGTCTTAAAGCGTACCTATAACGACCCAGACAATACCAATACGGCAATTGCCCATGACACCTACTACCTCTACGACCAGTTTGGCAACCTCTCCTTTGTCCTGCCCCCCATGGCAGAAGGGAATATGAACGAGGAGATACTGGAAAAGCTCTGCTACCAATACAAGTACGATTCCCGCAACAGGCTGGTGGAAAAGAAACTGCCGGGCAAGCAGTGGGAGTTCATTTTATACGACCGGCAGGATCGAGTTGTGGCCACAGGGCCTGCCCATTCACCTTTCAACAACATTTCAGGCATGGGATGGCTCATCAATAAATATGATGCCTTGGGAAGGCCTATGCTGACCGGCTGGCTGGCCTCAAGCACCATACACGCAAACGGAAGGGCAACCCTTCAAAAAAACACCCTCAACCTCCAGACGGTATTCAACGAATCGAAGACCTCCACAAATACCACGATCAATGCAATACCATTCCGGTACACCAACCTAGCATGGCCCACTGCAGGCTATCATGTCCTCACAGTCAACTATTATGACGACTATGCCTTCCCGAATGCCCCCACCGTGTTCTCCATTGTCATGGACGGCATCCAGCAGGTACAGTACAACAATACAACATTGAAGCCTGTCGGATTGCCGACTGGCTCATGGACCAGGGTGCTCACTGGCTCATCCTCCACTTCGGGCGAGACCTCGTATGTGCTGTATGACAAGAAAGGAAGGGCGGTGAGGAACCATACGGCCAATTATCTGGGAGGATATACCTATACCGACACCAAGCTGGATTTTTCGGGCAAGGCCACCTACAGCACCACCTACCATAAGAGGAGCAGCGGTGACGAGCTGATCACAAGGGAGGAATTTACCTATTCCGACCAAGACCTCCTTATGAGCCACAACCATAAAATCACCTTTCCGGGCTATGCCGGGGTAGCTGAACGACTCTCTTCAAACGAATATGACGCATTGGGACAATTAAAAAGCAAACATGTTGGAGGGCCTGCAACCAACCCCACAGGCCTACAGAAGGTAGATTTCTCCTATAACATCCGGGGTTGGCTCAAGGGCATCAATAATACCTTAAGCTTTGCAGAGAGTGGTTTTCCTAATGACCTCTTTGCCTTCAGGATAGGCTATAATGAAGTGGAGGGCATGAGCACACCGCTGTTCAATGGGAACATATCAGAGACCTATTGGAAGACCCACCCTGAGAATACATTAAGGAAGTACAGCTATGAGTACGACGATCTGAATCGATTGACCGATGCCTACTACCAGAAACCCGGACTTACCCAACCCTATACCGCTGCATACAACGAGGAGATCGGCTATGACAAGAATGGCAACATCCGCCATCTTTACAGGAATGGATATCGGGATGGGGATACCAGCTATAGCTATAACATTGATGACCTGAACTACCTTTATGATCACAATTCCAATGTGCTTCGGAGGGTTGACGATAAAAGCTACAGCCTCGATGGCTTCTTGGATGGCAATATCAACAAGGATTTCAACCCCACGCACTTTGATCATGATTACGAATACGATGACAATGGCAACATGACTGCGGATTGGAACAAGGGCATAGAAAGGATAGACTACAACCACCTGAACCTGCCCACAAAGATCACCTTTAGGGTGAGTGCCGGACAAAAGAATATTACGTATATTTACAATGCCCTAGGGCAAAAGATGCTCAAGCACGTCCTGAACCAATCACCAGACGGCGAACATCAGAACGTGGTCACGGAGTATCTTGGAGGCTATCAATACATAGCCGGTGTATTGGAATTTTTTCCAACGTCCGAAGGGTATGTGAGGGTCACCAACGGAAACATATTCAATTATGTCTATAACTATACCGACCACCTTGGTAACATAAGGCTCAGCTATACCAATGATGACAACACGGCACAGGTTTTGGAGGAAAACCACTACTATCCTTTCGGGATGAGGCACAGCTATAACCGCCGTATCCTCGACTGGGGAGGAAGTATTGGGACAGGAGGGATCTATGCCATTGTGCAACCGGTAAGGAGGAGCAACTATCAGTATAAGTACAATGGCAAGGAGTATCAGGATGAACTTTCACTGAACTGGTACGACTATGGAGCGAGGAATTACGACCCAGCACTGGGAAGATTTTTTAATATTGATCGTATGGCGGAAATGTTTGAGAGAATGACCCCTTATCAATATGCAGGAAATACGCCAACATATTTTATAGATAGAAATGGAGAGTATATTGATATTAATGACCCCAATGGTACAGATAAGTATAGATATCAAAACGGTCAAACACAAAAAAGACAAGCAGACGGCAGTTACAAAACAATTGATGCTTCTGAAAATTTATCAGACTTTGTCCTGCAAACCATTGCAGGTTTAAATGGTTTAGAGAATAGCGGTAAGACAGGAAAAGGAATGATTGATGCTTTTTCGGGCGATAAAAAGAATGTTACCTTTGAATATACTCAAGGACAAGCTCCCGAGGCAAATCGTAACACAGGTATAATTTCTTTAGACCCAACGTCGGCTAATAAATCATGGACAACTGAAGGATATATAGCCACTCCGCTTTTTGTAACTCTAGGACATGAGATGGAACACATAGCAAGTAAAAACTCATCTAATTATGATACTTGGTATAAACCAGGTGTCTTTAAAGCAGAAATTGGAGCCACGCATGTTGAAAATAAAATCCGTGCAGAATCAGGACTTCCATTAAGAACACATTACGGTGGTAATTCCAAAGGTGCATTTGCTGAATCTCGCTTGATAGATAATCAAGGTAATAGTATTTATTATAACATAGATGGAGGTCGTTATTTATATCCAAATACACCTCAAACACAACAAACACAAGCTACTATTAATGATGTGAATAAGGCGAATAAAGGAGTGATTTTAAATTCTAGATATAATTACAATGAAAATAGGTAAAATAATTTTAGTATTGATAATGATTACATCTCAACTGGGATGTTCACAAAAATTAACTTTGGACTTAATTAATACTCCTAGTAAAAAATATTTTTCTAAGGAACTAAAACAGCAAATAGAAACTTATAAGGATTTTCCCGATATGGTAAAGGATATTAATGATAGAGAAAATATGTATTTTAATATCCGTATTGAGAATAGAAATAAGGCATTGAAAGACATTGACTTTGAAAGCAAAAAAATAATCATCATCATTGATAAATTGCGTAGTAGCTATTCGGGTTTAGTAGAAGATAGCTTTGTTTTTACAGATAATGACGATGTCTACACTAATATAATTCAGTCTGCTGACGATGAAATAGTAAGAATTATTAAAAAGAAAAATCTAAAATTAGATAATGTTGATGAAGATGTTTTAAAAGTTTATCAGAACTTCAATTCAAAAGATGTAGAGTCATTAAACAAAGATCTTAAAAAGCAATTAGACGTGATTTCAACTCCTGTTTTCTATGTTACAGTTATAAAAAAGGGAAAAGTTAAATATTATACCATTGATTTAGAAACAGGATATAAAGTTATAGAGAGATAAATTAACTTCGATTCTACTTACTTTAAAACGAAAGAACCACTTCATTACGGAGTAGTTTTTTCCTATTATAAAGTTTTGTTTTATTATTGAATAAAATCGGGTGCTGTTTTATGGTGTCTTTTGCAATATAAAGACTATCCCTTTTAGGAAAGGTATAGCAACCACAGGGAGAAATATTGTACCAACGGAATTCAAAATTTAATAGTTGAGTTGTATCCTTTTTGGTTTTAGTTTCTACGGTTTTTTGAGCCTGTGTCAGACTAAAGAATAAAAGCAATACTATTTGGAAAACGATTTTCATTGTATAAAAATAGCACATTATGAGATAGTTTCCAGAACAACACCAGCTCTGCGAAGTCTCCCGACTTCGCATTCAAACAAATCATCTTTCCGGTTCTGCATATTTTCCTTAAAATTCACACAACCTTAAAACATGATTATGCTCTGCGAAGTCGGGAGACTTCGCATCCAAACAAATCATTTAGTATATTTGATAAAAAGAAAATGGAAGGATATAGGATAAAAAATCAAGAATTGCCACATTTTATTACTGCTACGGTTGTAGATTGGATCGATGTTTTTTTCTAGAAAAAACTATCGTGATGTGGTTATTGAGTGTCTTGACTATTGCATCAAAAATAAGGGGATGGTTCTCTATGGCTATGTGATTATGAGTAATGATATTCATCTGGTGGTTCAATCGAGTGAGGGATTATTGTCTGACTTGATTAGGGATTTCAAGAAGTTTACGTCAAAAACAATTTTAGATAAGATTCAGGCCGAGCCTGAGAGTAGAAGGGAATGAATGATGGAGCGTTTTCGGTTGGCTACCGAGAGCCATTCCAGAAACAAGAATTATCAGTTTTGGCAATATGGGAATCACCCGGAGGAGGTTTACAGCAATAGTTTTATGTGGTCGAAGCTGGATTATATTCATCTCAATCCTGTTCGGGCGGGTTTGGTGGAAAAGGCCTCTCACTATGTTTATTCGAGTGCTTCGGTTTATGTTGACGGCAAGGGAATGGTGCTGATCGAGAAGGCTGACATGTCTATTGTAGATGTTTTGAATGTAAGTAATGTGCAACGATATGATTCTTATTGAGATTGATTTAGTTTGTGTGCGAAGTCGGGAGACTTCGCAGAGCGGGTAGGTATGACGATTACAGACAAAACAATGCTACTCTTAATAAAATCACAGTTCCATTTGAGGGTTTTGAAAATAACTTTATGGGTAGCAAGGGTACTTCTCTGCATAAAGTCCAGTATCAGCAATGGTTTGAACATGCAAAAAGTCGTGCGAAAGCCCACAATAATCCAAAGACAATTATAGGCAAAATGGCTGTAGATCGTGTAGGTGGTTTTATGATTATACCTAATGGTGCACGTAGAGCACAAAAAAATTAGAACAAATGAAGAAACTTATTATTTTCCTATTGGTATTGATCTCGTGTAAAAACGATTCAAAGTATGTGCAAGATGAAATGCCAACAAAAAAATTTTCTGGCTATGGGATAATATCGTTTTCTAAATCATATAATGGTTCAATCCGATATATGGAATTTTATCCAATACTAAAATCTGATAATCACGACTCAACAGTAGAAAAAAACATTAAAATTTTCCTTACAAAGGGCGTTATAATCCGGGGTAACAATGATACTAAACTCTGGCAAGATTTAATAAAATCTCATAATTTAGAGGCAGACGAATCTGGTTTTTGTAAAAGTTTAATTTTTTTAAAATACGATAACAGCTTTAGTTTCAATTATGAAAAACCAATACCTAATAGTCTTGATTTAAAAGAAAGACATTTCAAAACAAAAACTTTCGATTGTTTGCAAATACAAAACTGTAAATTTAACATTGTTGATACAAAATTATCAAGTCATTTTAAAACACGGTAATGTACGATTTGCTTTTCAAGGAGCTTTAGGGTTTTATTCAATGTTTTGAAGATTTATTTTTGGGCTTAGAGATTTTAAATTGTAAGTTTATCTTTTAAAAACGTTTTGGTATCAATCATTGAAAGGAAGAATTTAACATTGAGAACCCATCTAAAAGATAGAACCGCCGAACGATCTGTTTCGCTAAAAGCTTGACACTTTTGATTTCACTGCTGAAGATTTTTTTTTGGTTTAATATTAATGATAGACCAATCCCATTGGAAGTCTATGATGAAAAATTATTTCTTCTATCCCTTATAAATTCTATTGTAGTTTTTCCGTGGGATTTTGGTTTTCCTTCATCGTCCAAGCTAACCATAGTGATAGTGTCGATTGTAATGATGGTATCCCAAGTCATGATGTTTCGAACCTCACATTTTAGCACTATGGATGTGTTTCCGAATTTCACCACATCAATCCCAATTTCGATGATGTCGCCTTGCTTTGCCGAACTTCTGAAATTAATTTCCGACATATGTTTGGTTACAATCCTTGAATTTTCTAGTTGGATAATGGAATATAAAGCAAGTTCTTCATCTATCCATGCCAATAACTTCCCTCCAAATAGTGTTCCGTTTGGGTTCAGATCCTCTGGTTTTACCCATTTTCTAGTGTGAAATCTCATAATATTTTCATTAAATAGTAAAAGTACTATTTTATTGAATAGCTATAAATTTGTCCAATAACAATATGGCAATTTTTTGAAGAGAAGACACACAATATTTTTTATTATGCTTGCATACATTGTGAAATTCGTAAAAAACAGTGGTGTTATCTTGAGAAATCTATAAAAACACAAATGATTTTGTTAAATTTTTTGTTAAAAGAGGTTTTTTAGTAAAAAAAATTGACTTATTTTGTACTCAAAATTAAAACTAAAAAAATTAAAACTATTATGAAAAAGATTTTACTTACCCTTAGCGTATTTGCACTTACTACAAGTGTATTTGCACAAACAGATGAACCGACGAGTGTGTCAACTGAAAATTCTTCAGACTATAACAAATGGTCTATTGAATTAAACGGAGGAGTTAATAAATTCCAAAGACCTGCGACTTCAGGTTATTTTCAATCAACTCCAAGTCCGTGGAATGCTGATTTTGGTGTTCGTTATATGTTTAATAACAAATTTGGTTTGAAACTTGATGCTGGATACTACAGCTTTACAGGAAAAGATGAGTCAATGGATTTTGATACTCATTTTTACAGGGCAAACTTACAAGCTGTTGCTAATGTTGGTAGAGTTTTAAACTTTGAAACTTGGACAAACAGATTAGGATTGTTAGCTCATGGAGGATTTGGTTATGCACAATTAAAAAGTGATAACCACGCTTTTACTGATAGAATGGGTAACTTCATGGTTGGTTTAACTCCTCAATTGAGACTTTCTAACAGAGTTGCATTAACTGGAGATTTCTCTACACTTTTAACAGTTAGCCAAAACAAGTCTTTTGACGGTGCAAGTGATTATACTGGAAGAGGTTTTCAAGGAATTCTTTTTCAAGGATCGATTGGTTTGACTGTATATTTAGGAGGAAACGAGAAACATGCTGACTGGGTTACTATGGATTCTGAATTGAAAAAAGAAATTGATGCATTAGAAAACAGATTGGCTACAATCGAAACAGGATTAACTGATTCTGATCAAGATGGTGTTCCAGATATGTTTGATGCTGAACCAAATTCAATGGCTGGTGTTCAAGTTGATACTAAAGGTAGAACAATCGATAGAAACAACAATGGTGTTGCTGACGAATTGGAAAGCTATTTTGAAACTAAATATGGTGATAAAGGAAACACTTCAACTTCTGGAATGGACGTGAAAAGTTTGATCAATGATGGATATGTAAATGTTTATTTTGATTTCAATAAAACACAACCAACAACTGAATCTGCTTCAGGAATTAACTTCCTAGTGAAATATTTGAAAGCAAATCCATCTGCTTCTGCTGATGTAGTAGGTTATGCTGACGAAATTGGAAATGCTGATTACAACAAAAACTTGTCTCAACAAAGAGCTGCGAATGTAAAACAAATCTTGGTTGATGCTGGAATCAGTGGTTCAAGATTGAATGTTGTTGCAAATGGTGAAGATACTTCTGTAAACAAAGATTCTAAACAAGCACGTCAGATTGTAAGAAGAGTTACTTTCAAAATCAAATAATTCTTAGATTGATATAACTTAAAAAGCCCTGAGAAATCAGGGCTTTTTTTATGAATTAATTTTTTTTAAAATTACAATAAAGAATCTTTTCTAATTATTTTTCCGTTACCCGTTTCTTTAAATTGAGGGATGAAAACTACTTCTTTTGGTTTTTCATATTTCTCTAATTTATCAAAAAGGTTTTCTGGTAGTTCGTACTTTTCTCCTTCAACAACCAGTATTAATTTTTCTCCCAAATCGGCATCTGGTATTCCAGCAATAAAAAATCTTCTATCAGTTATTTTCTTGGTAAGCTTTTCTTCTATGAGTTCTGGACTGAATTTTATACCCCCGCTGTTGATTACATTGTCCAGCCTTCCTAGAAAAACAAATTCAGTATCTGATATTAAATCTACCAAATCGTTCGTCACAATAGGAGTCTCTGAAATATTTGGGGCATGGATAACCAAACAATTTCTTTCATCTTTTTCGACAGTTACATTGGGCAACACCTTGAAGCTTTTCTCGCCAACATTCTTTGCTGCAATATGAGAAACGGTTTCGGTCATGCCGTATGTTTCAAAGGATTTCGTTGGTAATTTTAATAATTGTTGCTCCAGAGAAGTATTGATTTTTGCACCTCCAACAATTAGTTTTTTTATCAAGTGCAATTCGTTCAGCGAATTTTGAGCCTGAAGCGGCACCATGGCCGAAAAATCATAAACAACGTCATTGTTCTTGAGCGGTCTTGAGCTAGGAGCCACAAACTCCATATCCAATCCGAGGATAAAACTTCGAACAAACATCAGTTTCCCGGCAACATATTTGACAGGAAGACAATTCAAGACCTTATCTCCAGGATGAATATCAAAAAAATCTCCCGTTGCAAGGGAAGAATCTACCATCGCTTGCTTTTTTACGCGAATTAATTTTGGAATTCCCGTACTTCCAGAAGTTTGCATTTCGATGTAATCTCTATCATCAAACCAATCCAGGAGAAAATCCCCCACAGGTTTTTCAAAGGGCTCGCCTTCTTTTATAAAACTATAGGCCACACGGCAAAGGTCATCCCGATCAAGATGAAAACCGTTGAGCTTGAATTTATTGTGAACATCACGGTAGGTTGGACTATACATTTTCTTCTATTTTATTAAATTGATTTTCGTTGTTTTCTGGAATTTGTCCGGTGAGCTTTTCTTTCCATCCGGACCATTTGTACTTTTTACTAAAGATAAATAAAAGAATCGGAAAAATTATGACCACAGGCAAAATTACATCGAAGCCAGCACTTGGCTCGGAAAGGTCTTTCAGGATAGAATGGGTCTGGAATGCCGACCAATCCGATGTTATCAGCAAAGCTCCAATTAAATTATTGGCGGCATGAAAACCTAAGGCAAGTTCCAATCCTTCGTCCATTAGTGTTAGAATTCCTAGGAAAAAACCAGTTCCGATGTAGTATACCATAATAATGTAGCCCATTTTACCCACTTCTGGATTGGCAATGTGCATCACTCCAAATAAAACAGAGGTAATCAAGAAAGGCCATAACCTGCTTTTGGTTACTACGCCAATTCCCTGCATCAAATAGCCCCTGAAAAAATACTCTTCAAAACTCGTTTGCAACGGAATAAGCAAAACGGCCAAAATTAAAAAGGTGAAAAACGGAACAGGTTGAAAGTTGACATGGAAATTTTCAGGATTAGCAAAATAAGCCAATGAAACCATTACAATTGTAATGAAAGCCCATAAGAAAAAAGAAAACAGAATCCTTCCCCAATCCACTCTTGGTCGGGAAGTTGTGAGGCTTCGGATGCTTTGCTGATGGAGCACTTTTACCCAAAAAAGAAGGAACAAACAAGCAAAAGATAAAGGACCAACAAGAAGAACAAAGGCAAGATTTACTCCAATTTGATTGATTAGATCATGAATCACTTTTTCAGTATCCATTCCTTGACTGGAGATGTAATTGACAATCATCAGAAACATAAAACCTAATGGAATTGGAAGATAAAGTATAAAGTTAAACTTCTTGGTATTCATTTGTTCTATAAACATACTTTCGATTTTTTTAAAATGGGAATTAAATTTCTTACCCCGAATTTAATCCTAATTTCTCAAATGATTTCAATTACTTTGTAAAAAAATAACTTTTATATGATACAAATACTGCACAATCCACGATGTGGAAAATCCAGGGAAGGTTTGGCCATTTTGGAGGCTTCTGGAAAAGAATTTGAAGTGATTAAATACTTGGAAAACAATCCATCAAAAAAACAATTGAAGGAAATCATCAGGAAATTGAATGTTGAGCCTTTGAAATTAGTTCGCCAAAATGAAACCATCTGGAAAGAAAATTTCAAGAACAAGGATTTATCCGATGACCAAATTATTGATGCAATGGTTGCAAATCCGATATTAATCGAACGACCAATCGTTATAAACGGCAACAAGGCAATTATCGGCAGACCTCCTTTGGAAATCAGCACTATAATTTAGAACAGTTCAACTGATGTTTTAACAAACCTTTGTGAAATCGGGCTTAAACCAAAAAGTACTTTTGCAGTCTTATCCCGATAATCAAAATTTCAATAATGAAAAATTTTCAGCACAGCATAACTTTATTCTTCCTAATGTTTTCTCTTTTAGGCTTTTCTCAAGAAAGACCGGCAACCAAAAAAGTAAAAGTTACGGGAAGAGTTATTGATAAAACTACCAATCAGCCTCTAGAATACACCACTGTTACGTTTCAAAATCCAAAAAATCCTAGTGATATTACGGGTGGGATTACCGATGCAAAAGGTGAATTTGAATTCAACATCAATGCAGGTGTCTATGATGTAAAGGTTGAATTCATTTCGTTCAAGGTAATTGAAATGAAGGGCCGAAATCTGCAACAGGACACCAATCTCGGAAGTTTTGCTTTGGTAGAAGATGCTACAATGCTGAACGCCGTTGAAGTCCGACAAGAAGTTTCGACCGTTAGCATGAAACTGGACAAAAAGGTATACAATGTGGGTCAGGACATGATTGTAAGAGGCGGAACGGTAAGTGATGTTCTCGACAATGTTCCTTCCGTTTCGGTAGATTCTGATGGAACTGTTAGCCTTCGAGGAAACGAAAGTGTGCGAATCTTGATTGACGGCCGACCATCAAATGCCATCAATATGGCAGAAGCGTTGCGACAGATTCCTGCAGATGCAATAGATAAGGTGGAGATTATCACAAATCCATCTGCCAGATATGATGCTGAAGGCGGTGCTGGTATCATCAATATCCTACTTAAAAAAGGAAAGAATCAGGGAATTAATGGTGTGGTTACGGCAACCGTTGGAGATCCAGAAACGTATGGCATTACAGGAACAGTTAATTTCAAAAATGAAAAAATCAACCTTTTTACAACTCAAGGTTACAATTACAGGACTAGTCCAGGAAATTCCATGACCGACACTGAATATTTGAGTCCATTAGCAGAGTATAAATTTATTGATGAAAGAAGAAATAACGAGCGAGTGAGAGAAGGCTATAATGGAAGTTTTGGTTTTGATTGGTTTTTGGATGAAACCACAACCTGGACTCATATATTCTCCTACCGAAACGATAATGGAGACAACCCTGAAAACACTTTTTTCTACAATTATGACAGCAACAGGAATTTGATTTCAACTAGAAACCGATCCAATACTCAAATTTCCAAAGGGGAGAATGTTGAATATTCTACCAATTTCATCAAAAAATTCAAGAAAGATGGACATCAATTGACTTTTGATGGCAATGTTTCCCTAAATAAGGATGACGACAAAGCTTCAATCTTAGATAATATAAATACCGATGAGAGGACCTTCAACAATCAAAAGCAAACCACAACACAGCTTCAGGCCGATTATGTATTGCCCATCAAGGAAAACAGCCGCTTCGAAGCAGGTTATAGAGGAAGCTTCACCGAGAATATCGTAGCGTTCCAGTCGGATTCGCTTAATGTAAATACGAATCAGTATGACACCAACTTTAATCTTTCAAACGACTTTGAATACAAGGAAAATGTAAATGCTTTGTATACTCAATTTGGTTCGAAAATCAGCAAGTTCTCCTACTTATTCGGTCTTCGTTGGGAAGATTCAAAGATCAATGTAAATCAGTTGTCAACAGCAGATTATAATGCAAAAAAATACAACAATTTCTTTCCAAGTGCTTTCTTAACCTATGAGATTTCCGATGAAACAAACATATCTTTGAGCTACAGCAGGAGAATCCAAAGACCTAGAGGAAGGTTCCTGAACCCGTTCCAAAACCGTTCAAGTGACATCAATATCTTTCAAGGAAATCCAGATTTAGATCCAGCCATGACCGATGCATTTGATTTGGGTTATTTGAAAAAATGGAAAAAAATAACCTTGAGTACATCGGCCTATTTCAATAGAACAAAAGATGTTTTTCAATTTGTGAGAAGAGAAAATGGTGAATTTTCAAACGGGACTCCAGTAGTTTTAAGCGGCCCTATCAACTTGGCAGAAGAAAGAAGATTTGGTTTTGAGTTTACACTTAATTACAACCCATTCAAATGGTGGAGATTAAACAGTAATTTCAACTTCTTTAGCAATGAAACCATTGGCCAATACAATTATGTAAACTCCCTTGGTCAAGATGTTTCCATCGATTTGGACAACAGTGCAACGGGATGGTTCACGAGAGTAAATTCGAAAGTAACATTGCCTTATAAAATAGAATGGCAATTGAATGCGACTTATAATGCCCCCCAGACGAATTTCCAAGGAAAAAGTTTAGGCGTTTTGTCGGCCAATATGGCTTTAAGTAAAGATATCTTGAAGGAAAGTGCCACTATTTCATTAAACGTTAGTGACATCTTCAACTCAAGAAAAAGAATCAACGAAACCAATATTGCAAATGTTTTGAATTCCTATAGCGAAATGCAATGGAGGGAAAGACAAATCAATCTTTCGTTTACCTACCGATTCAACAAAAAGAAAAACGAGAAGGAAAGACAGCCAAGACGTGAAGGCGGAGATGAAGGAGAATTTATGGGAGGTTAGAGATTAAACGATTCAAATTAATAAAGACGGCTGTTCAAAAGCTGTCTTTTTTTGTTTGGGATTGTTCTTTGATTTAGAATTTTATTATTATCGTATTGATAAAGGATGAACGATAATTCATTTCAAAAATCTGCTACAGCTTCTAGCTTTGCAATTTTATAGTATATTTGCCAGCTATTGAGTTATAAATGAGACTGTTTGTGTTTATCAATAATTGGTTAAACTCCAATGAAGCAGTTATGTGATTCGATTAATTTAAAAATGAAAAATGAAAAAATTATTACTTCTTTTGTGGTCTGTAGTTGCTTGGTCTCAATCTGAAATTGTTACGAATGTTAATTTTGGGGCATCAATAGATTTTACAAATCAGCCAATTTCACCCCAAGCTGATTATTCGAGATCACAGGTGATTTATTACAAAGAAAATTTAAGATTCAAAGGAGATATCAATCAAATTAGGTATAAAACTTCCTTTTCCGGAATTTCTCTTGAAAATTCATACCATTGGGTGGTGAAGTTGGGAACAACATCATTAGAAGAATATGGTAACGGAGTTGGATTTATTGGCCAATCTCAACTTACAGAAGTTTTTAATGGAGTTGTTTCTTCGGGTCCAGGCGAGATAATTATTAATTTCACGACACCATTTTATTATTCAGGATTGGAGAATCTGGTAATTGAAGTTGAAGAAGTTACTCCCGGATCTACTTCCAGTGGTTTATCTGGGTTTTTGGGTAGAGAGGATTTTAACAATCCGCCAAAAAGGAGCATCATGACACTAACAGATGGCGGAGGAACCTATTTGTACATTGAAAATTCATATCCGGCAACACGCTTTTTCGGAAACTTAGAGCGTTGCATCTCGCCTGTTGTTCAAACTAGTCCTCAAAATGTTACTCAAACAACAGCTACCATAATTTTGCAGAATAATCCTTTAATTTCGACCTATCACTATGCAGTATATACAAATGGAACTCCATTTCCTGATGATTTAGAAACAACAACATCAACAACAATAGACTTTATAGATTTATTACCTGCCGAAAAATACCGCTTTAGTGCCATATCTGATTGTTTTGATCCTTTGCCAATGTTTGGTAATACTACATTTGACACGAAACCTATAGAGATTTCAATCCCTCAAACAATTACATTTGATGGAGAAAACACGAGAAATTATTTTTTACCTACCGGTTATTTAGGCAGTTCGAGTGTAGATGCCGTAGCGGCTGAAAATTCAAATAATGGTTTGCTATTTCGTTCAACAGATTTTCAAATGAATGTGCCAAGCTTTTCAACCTCCGGCGACATCTGGACAAATAACACAAGCTATATCGCAAAAGCTGAATTTATTATTGATTTAACTAATAATCCGACTAATCCGATTTTTACTTTTAGGTTAAAACAAAAAGTGGGGGCTACTTTGAGAGTGAAAATTGGGAATAATCAAGTGGGTTGGAATTATAAATCAGTTGCTGGAGGCGATGTTAATTTTGAAACTATTGTAGTGGATTTAAAAAACAATATTGGTCAAAAGATTGATTTGACTATTGAACACGTAAGTGACTTTTATATCGTTAACCAAAGAAGCTCATGGGTAGATACAATTGAGTTAAAAGAAGAAACCTGTTTAATCCAATCCCAAGATTTTGTTGTTTCAAAAACTACCAACTCAATTTCTTTAAGCAATTTAGATACTGCTATACAATATGATGTTGCAATTGTGCCTCAATCAAGCACTTTGACTGATAATTCATGGACAACAACAACTTTACCCTATACTTTTGATGCTTTAAATGTAGCTTCTGCCTATAAAGTATATATTCGAAAAAAATGCGATTCAGAAAACAGTAAATGGCTCGAATTATTTGAAACAACTCTGCCAGAAAATATTTTGCCACCCTACACAGCGTCTTTTGCAAACAATACAACCGGAATATATGTTGCTCCAAAATACAATTTGTCTTCTGAAGTAAATTTTACTAGTGGCTATCCTGTTGTAGCTTTACATCAAAAAAGTGCAAATACTTCTTGGATTGGTGGGTTAAACACAACTGAAAGTCAAGCTTGGAATGACAATAAACATTTTATTTCATCGCTTTATATGATTGTTGATGCTCAGAACACGAGTACACTCAATATGACTATTAGAAATAGAGTAAGAAGATTAGGCTCTGCAAATACCTCTTGGTTTAGAATTTTAATAAATGAAGAACAAATAGGACCAAGTTATCAAGGTGCCGTAAATGCACAATACCAAAATCTTTTGATTAATCTTAATGCATTTGCCGGGACTCTATTTACAGTTGAATTGCAACATTCAGGTCAATCTTCAGGATTTTTGTTTGCAGGGAATGACGATAGGGTAGATATATCAAGTATTATGTTTGACAACACAACTCTTTCCATTCAAGAGAATCAGATTAACACTATTAAAGCTTTTCCTAATCCAATTCAAAACTCATTAACATTGTCTTGCAACAATCAGATGGAGACCATACAGGTGTTTAATACGCAAGGTCAATTAATAGAGCGAATTTCTAATTATGAAAAAGCTGAATTGGTTTTGGATACTTCAAAATGGTCCACAGGATTGTATCTTGTTCACATAACTTCAAATAAGAGTAATTTTATTCAGAAGATAATTAAAGAATAACTTTCAATAAAAACAGTTAAGAAAGAAAATAAGAAGCACATTAGGCAGGATGCGAAAAATTTGAATCCAAAAACTTCTATGGTTTTTGTTTTTAAGCAATACTAGTTTTTAGTACTTTTATTGACATGAATAACGAACCGCTTTTATCCATCAAAAATTTGGAGATTTCCTTTAAGAAAGAAAAGGAATTCCATGCTGTCATAAAAAACAGCAACTACCAAGTCAACCATAACGAAATCCTTGGAATTGTAGGAGAATCCGGGTCGGGAAAATCCGTTTCGTCTTTGGCGATTATGGGATTATTGCCAACATCTATTTCTAAAATTACACAAGGAAGTATTGTTTTCAATTCAAAAAACATAGCTGACCTAACGGCTAAAGAATTGCAAAAATTACGTGGAAACGAAATTGCAATGATTTTTCAGGAACCCATGAGTTCCTTGAATCCTTCGATGAAATGTGGATTCCAAGTACAGGAAATCTTGTTGCAGCACACGAACCTTTCCAAAAAGGAAACAAAGGCAGAAACCTTGTCGCTATTCGAAAAAGTAAAACTGCCCAATCCAGAATTGATTTTCGAAAAATATCCCCACGAAATTTCAGGCGGACAAAAACAACGCGTCATGATTGCAATGGCAATTGCCTGCAAACCAAAGCTCCTTATTGCCGATGAACCTACAACGGCTTTGGATGTCACGGTTCAGAAAGAAATCATACTTCTTTTGAAAGAAATCCAGCAATCAACAGGAATGAGCATTATTTTTATTTCGCATGATTTGGCCTTGGTTTCGGAAATTGCAAATCGGGTTTTGGTGATGTATAAAGGCGAAATTGTTGAACAAGGCGAAACGCAGCAAGTTTTTCATCATCCGGAACATATTTACACAAAAGCATTGATCAGTTCACGTCCGTCATTGGATGTCCGGTTGAAACGACTTCCAACCATAAAAGATTATCTCGAAGAAAAAGTAAACGAAACGGTTGTAACTGATAAAGACCGAAGCGATTTTCATCAGAGATTATACAGTCAGACTCCGATTTTAGAGGTTCGAAATGTGGAAAAAGAATATTTTTCCTCGGCAGGATTATTCGGAAAGAGAACCGGTTTTAAAGCTGTGAATGATGTGAGTTTCAAGTTGTATGAAGGTGAAACACTTGGTTTGGTTGGCGAATCAGGTTGCGGAAAATCGACTTTGGGAAATGCCATCTTGCAACTTGATAAAGCAACAGCAGGCGAAATTTTATACCGTGGACAGGACATTACAAAATTAAGCGGAAGCGAAATCAAGAAACTTCGTCGTGAAATCCAGATTATCTTTCAGGATCCTTACTCTTCCCTAAATCCCCGGATTCCGGTTGGAAAAGCGATTATGGAGCCGATGCAGGTTCATAAACTTTATAAAACGGATAAGGAATGCAAAGCCAGAACGATTGAAATTTTAGAACGTGTTGGTCTGGGTGAAGAATATTTCAACCGCTATCCACACGAATTCTCTGGAGGACAACGGCAAAGAATCGGGATTGCCAGAACTATTGCCTTGCAACCAAAACTGATTGTTTGTGACGAATCGGTTTCGGCATTGGACATTTCGGTTCAGGCCCAGGTTTTGAATCTGTTGAATGAATTAAAGGAAAATTTTGGGTTTACTTATATCTTTATTTCACACGATTTGGCTGTTGTAAAATACATGAGCGATCAAGTTGTAGTGATGAGCAAAGGAAAAATTGAAGAAATGGCAGATGCCGATGTTTTATATGAAAATCCGCAAAGCGATTATACCAAGAAATTAATTGCCGCAATTCCCAAAAGCCATTAAACGATTGTGCTTTTCTATTGATTCAAAAAAAAATCCCAAAACGAAAGTTTCGGGATAATAACGAAATTGGTTTGATTAACATTAACTATTTTCTATGAAAGTTATAAGTTCCGATTTTGCTATTTATTTTTGATATTGAATTAACTAAAACTATTGTTATGATTTCTATTGTCTATAAAACAATCATGTTGCTATAAACCCTAACTTTTTTGATTAGGTGAAGGTCAAAAAATATGCAACAGCAACAAGTTTTTAAAAAGGAAATTTCGTGACTACTGTCGGGAATTTTTGTGATTAGTTTTTAAATTGCTCTTTCACAACGATTTAACGGTTGACAAAAACACAAAAGGCTATTTCTTCTTGATGAGAAATAGCCTTTATTAGTGATTTTAATCCTGAAATTATTTTTTTTGGGTAGATAATAAATGTACTATTTATTGGAAAAGACATTGTTTTCCTTCTTGACATCTGCCATTAGTTGTGCAGGATCGATCACGATGGTCTTGATGTCGCTCTTGTTTTTATTGATGGTAAATTCATAAGTTGGAAAAGCCCAAGCCCAATCGTTAAGAACAGTTCTCTTGAATTGAGGAAATGGATTTTCTTTTTGATAGAACATCATTCGCAACGGTATATAAAATGTTTCTTTTGTACCGTCCTTATATTCTACATATAAATCAATCGACATTGGCATCCTGCCGATCCTTTCCAATGTTATAGTCGTGTTGGCTCCATTTTCTTTTACCTCTTTAATTCCATAATCGATGGTGTTGATGGTTTGGGTCCAATCGGTTAGGTACCAATCCAATTCAGCTCCCGAAACCTTTTCGGCCACACGGATGAAGTCATTTGGTGTTGGATGCTTGAACTTGAATTCGTTGTAATACCTTCTCAAGGTTTTCATCAAATTATCGTTACCTATAAGATAGCCAAGCTGCGAAAGAAATACGCTTCCTTTAGAATAGGAGGTGATGCTATACACACGGTTTTCATCAAAACGGTCAGCATGAGTAGATTGCGGAAGTTCCTTTCCTGAATTAACCATTGAAAAGTAGCTTGCATAAGAGCCTTCAAAAGGATTGTCCTGTTTTTTATTCATGACTTGGTTAACGGCAAGGTCTTCAATGAAGGTAGCAAAACCTTCGTCCATCCATCCGTGTTTGGATTCGTTTGTGGCCAAAATATGTTGGAACCAAGAGTGGGCCATTTCGTGAGCCGTTACGCCAACTAAACCTTCGAAGCTTCCGTTTCCTAGAATTAAGGTACACATGGCATATTCCATTCCGCCATCGCCACCCTGAATAATGGAATATTGATCATAAGGATATTTCCCTACCATCTGATTGTAGAACTGCATCAGCTCAACTGCTTTTGGCTGCATGTTTTTCCAATTCTGAAGGATGTCCGGATTGTTTTTGTATAGGAAATGCAGTTTGGCACTTCCCGGAACCTGAACAATGTCGTGAACATAATCCTTATCGGCTGCCCAAGTAAAATCGTGAACGTTTGGTGCTAGAAAATGCCAAGTCAGGGTTTTTGTATTTTTTTTATGTTTTACTTCCACACCTTTATCTTCATAGCCATATCCAATTTCATTTGGGTTTTGAAGATAGCCTGAACCACCAAGGATGTAGTCTTTATCAATGGTAATTTTCACATCAAAATTTCCCCAAACACCATGAAATTCCCTTGCTATGTAAGGATCTGCATGCCATCCTTCAAAATCATATTCGGCTAATTTTGGATACCATTGCGACATCGAAAGTGCAATTCCTTCATCATTGTTTCTTCCCGAACGACGAATTTGCACTGGAACCTGTCCGTCAAAATCAAGTGTAAAGGTTGTTTTTTGTTTTGGAAGGATTGGTTTTGCCAATGTCACTTCTAGAATGGTCCCAGTTGTTTTTGTTGTTGCAACAACACCGTCCTGCTTGAAATTATTGATTTTTAAGAAGCCAATTTCATCTGGTTTCAAGGTGCTAATTCTACTTTCCTTAGTGGTTTTTTCAGCCGTCTTGAACGTTTTTACCATTCTTCTGTCAGGATCGGCAATGGCCTTGATTCTAGCATCCATTTCGCTTCCCGGTTGGAAGGCATTGTTGTATAGATGGTAATACACTTTTTTGAGTGTATCCGGCGAATTATTGGTGTAAATCAGTTCCTGTTTCCCTTTGTATAGATACGTTTTTGCATCCATAGAAACATCCATCTTGTAATCGACGTGCTGTTGCCAATAGGAGGTGTTTTGGGCAGATAGATTTCCAAAACCAATAGAAAAAATTGAAAGTAGAAGGATTTTTTTCATAATTCTGATATAAAAAAAACGGAAGGCATGAACCTTCCGTTAATGGATATTGAATAGTATTATTTTTTCTTTGACATTTTTTCTGCCATTTGCAAAGCTGTGTAAGCATTTACAATTTTCCCTGATTTAGATAAAGAAGCAAAAGGTTTTTTATCGCCTTTTGGACCTCCAACCTGAACTGCTGTATTGATTGCTGTTCCAGAGTTCATCAAGATGTGTTTTACTTGACTGGCTGTTAAATCTGGATAATAAGAGCGAATCAACGCTGCAACTCCTGCAGCATTAGGAGCCGCCATAGAAGTTCCTTGCAAGTATTGATATTCGTTATTTGGGGTAGTAGCGTAGATTTTTACTCCTGGTGCAAAAACATCAACATTCAAAGCTCCGTAGTTTGAGAAATTAGCCACGATGCTTGTTCCGTATTCAAAATTCAAAGCTCCAATTGTAATCAAGTTATCAGCAATTTCAGTTACTTTATCTTCAGAATCGTTTGGATAATTGTCTTCCACATCAATATCCTTTGCATCATTTCCGGCGGCATGAACGATTAGAACATCTTTGCTTTCTGCATATTTGATGGCATCAAAAACCCATTGTTTTTGTGGAGAAAATGATTTTCCGAAACTTCCGTTGATTACTTTCGCACCATTGTCAACCGCATAACGGATTCCAAGCGCGATGTCTTTGTCATACTCATCTCCGTCTGGAACGGCACGAACTGTCAAGATTTCTACATTGTTTGAAGCAACACCGTCGCCACCAAGGTTATTGTATCGGCCTTGAGCCACAATTCCTGCAACGTGAGTTCCGTGAAGTGCTTCTTTCTTGTCTGGACCGATCACGTTGTTGTTTCCGTATTTCTTGTCGTTGATGTCTCTTGGATTATCTCCTAAAATCGCTCTGTAGTTTTTGTTGATGTGGGTCTCATAACTAGTGGCATCATCAAGTTCTTTCTGGATTTCTTTTAATAAATCTACAACCGGTAAACCATAAGAAAGCATTTGTTTCATTATATTTTGAGCCCTAGCGATTGATGCATCTGTAGAAGAAATTGCATTTACATCTTCAACAGTATAAACATCTTTACCAAGATGCTTTTTTAGCGTTTCATCAGCACCTTTTACAGCAGTTAAAGTTTGCTCTATTTGAGATTTAGCTTCAGATGATTCAGATATTTTTTTATCTACCATTCCTTTGGCTTTTTGGTAAGTAGCATCATCGGCCAAGGTTTTGTCCATCGCGATTCTTTCATATTCCAAACGCTCTTTGGTAATGTCTCCTAGGAAATTCCATCCGTGAATATCATCGATGTAACCGTTGTTGTCGTCATCAATTCCGTTTCCGGCAATTTCTTTTGCATTGGTCCAAACTACCGATTTCAAATCTTCGTGCTCGATATCAACACCAGAATCTACAATACCTACGATTACTTTTACTCCTTTTTTGTCTTTCAATAATTCTGCGTAAGCTCTATCAACACTCATTCCAGGAATTGTATCGGACAAGATATCCAAATGACTCCATCTCTTCAACTGGTCATCGCTTATTTTCGCGTTTTTTAGCGGAAGTTTGTCAACATTATAGGTAACCACTTTTGAGGTACCACAGCCCGTCAATGCCAAGGCAACTACAAGCGATAAATAGGATAATTTTACTATTTTCATTTTTAAATATTTGAAATTTAATTGATTTGTCAAAAATACTTTTGTTTTGTTACAAACAAATAAGAACTTAACATTATTTTAGGAGCATGAGTGGCTTTTTGAAAATAAATCATTGTTTATAGAATCTCTTCACACGAAAAAACTTCTTTCAATCGAACACCTTTCTCCGTATTTTCAACCGTGATGATTTGATTGTGAGCGTCGTGTTCCAACCATAAATAATAATTATTTTCCGCAGCTTCTGTCAAGAATTTCGCTTTTTCAGGCATGGTCAAAAGCGGACGAGTATCATATCCCATCACATAAGGCAAAGGCAAATGTCCAGCAGTTGGTAACAAATCGGCCATAAAACAGATGGTTTTATCTTGATATTGAATCTTCGGAATCATCATTTTTTCGGTATGACCATCAACATAAAAAATCCCAAATCCCAAATCTTCTGAAATTCCAAAATCTGTATCAGGTCTTTTAATAAAATTAAGCTGACCGCTTTCCTGCATCGGAATAATATTTTCAGTCAAAAACGAAGCTTTTTCTCTTGCATTTGGTTTTGTGGCCCAATCCCAATGATTGTCATTTGTCCAAAATTTTGCATTCTTGAAAGCAACTTCATATCCGGTTTTGTCTTTGTTCCAGATTACGCTTCCGCCACAATGATCAAAATGCAGATGCGTCATAAAAACATCCGTAATATCATCTCTATTGAAACCATATTTAGCCAAAGAAGCATCAATAGAGTGGCTTCCCCAAAGCGAATAATAACCAAAAAACTTCTCCGATTGTTTGTCGCCCATTCCGGTATCGATTAAAATCAAGCGATTTCCATCTTCAATCAAAAGACATCTTGCGGCAATATCGATGAGGTTGTTTTCGTCAGCTGGATTGGTTTTGTGCCAAATGGTCTTTGGAACAACGCCAAACATGGCACCACCGTCGAGTTTAAAATTGCCAGCTTCAATTGGATATAATTTCATTTTTTATTAGTGTATAAATGGTTATTACAGCATTTTGTTCGCAAATTACTAAAATTCATTTGCTTTTAATCGGAGGAAATAAACTTTTTCTATCCAAACATAGTTAGAAAAATGTTACTAATTATGGAAAAAACTAATTATGACGTATCTTTGCGAATTAATTAGACTAAATACAAATCACTATGATAAAGGTATCTGATTCAGCAAGCAAGAAAATCGTCAATATGATGGAAGAAGACGGCTTTGATGCTACCAAAGATTATGTTCGTGTTGGCGTAAAAAGTGGTGGATGTTCTGGCTTGTCATACGAATTAAAATTTGATAAGGAACTAGGAGAAAACGATAAGGTTTTTGAAGATAATAATGTAAAGATTGCCGTTGAAAAAAAATCGTTCTTGTATTTGGCAGGAACAGTTCTTGAATTTTCAGGAGGATTGAACGGAAAAGGATTTGTTTTCAATAATCCAAACGCGAGTAGGACTTGTGGGTGTGGGGAATCTTTTTCTCTTTAATTATTTAAAGATTGAAAAATTTAAGAATTGAAAAATTCTACGCCTTAAAAAATTAATTACCACAAAATCTTTAAATCATTCAATTTTTAAATCTTTTAATATAAAAATGACTAAATCTTTCGAGGAATTTGAAGTTCATAAAAAGGGAGTTTTATTGACTAAGCAAGTTTATCAATTGTTAAAAAATCCAACCTTTGAGAAAGAGTACGATTTTAAAAGTCAGATAAAGCGAGCCGTTTTTTCGATTACAAACAATATCGCAGAAGGTTCAGAATATAATAGCAACAGGCAATTTGTAAAGTTTTTAAAAATTTCAAAAGGCAGTTGTGGAGAAGTAAGGAATATGTTGGTTTTGGCTAAAGAATTAGATTTTAGCAATAATCAGGAAATTAAATCGAGTTATGATTTGAGCATTGAGATTTCGCAGAATCTTTCAAATTTCATTAATTACTTGAAAAAAAATATTGATAATAATAAAGGATAATGATTTGAAGGAATCTTTAAATTTTTAAATCTTTTAATCTTTAAATTAGAATGTCAAAATACACAGAAGACGATTTAAAAATCGAGCTCGAAAATAAAGAGTACGAATACGGATTTTATACTGATATTGAATCGGATACGTTTCCTATTGGCTTAAATGAAGATATTGTTCGTGCCATTTCTTTGAAAAAAGAAGAACCACAATGGATGACCGACTGGAGAATCGAAGCTTTCCGAGCGTGGAAAGAAATGATTGAACCAGAATGGGCAAATGTTCACTATACAAAACCTGATTTTCAGGCTATTGCTTATTATTCGGCACCAAAATCGGTTGACCCAAATAAGACACTTGATGATGTTGACCCGGACCTTTTGGCGATGTACAAAAAGCTGGGAATCTCTGTTGATGAGCAAAAAATGATGAACAATGTCGCAATGGATATCGTGGTCGATTCAGTTTCGGTAGCAACCACTTTCAAAAAGACTCTGGCTGAAAAAGGAATTATTTTTTGTCCGATTTCAGAAGCAATCAAGGAACATCCAGAATTGGTAAAGAAATATTTGGGTACTGTTGTGCCACAGAAAGATAATTTCTATGCGGCATTGAATTCAGCTGTTTTCTCTGACGGAAGTTTCTGTTATATTCCAAAAGGCGTTCGTTGTCCGATGGAACTTTCTACGTATTTCCGAATCAATCAGGCAGGAACAGGGCAATTCGAAAGAACACTTGTTATTGCTGATGAAGGAAGTTATGTTTCGTATTTGGAAGGTTGTACAGCGCCATCCCGTGATGAAAATCAATTGCATGCCGCGGTTGTGGAATTGATTGCAATGGATGATGCCGAAATCAAATATTCAACGGTTCAAAACTGGTTTCCAGGAAATAAAGAAGGAAAAGGCGGGGTTTATAACTTTGTGACAAAGAGAGGTTTGTGTGAGAAAAACGCAAAAATTTCTTGGACACAGGTTGAAACCGGTTCTGCTGTAACTTGGAAATACCCTTCTTGCGTTTTGAAAGGTGATAATTCGGTTGGGGAATTTTATTCGATTGCCGTAACTAATAATTACCAGCAAGCGGATACAGGAACTAAGATGATTCACTTAGGGAAAAACACAAAATCAACGATTATATCAAAAGGAATTTCTGCAGGGAAATCGCAAAACAGCTACAGAGGATTGGTGCAAATCAGTTCAAGAGCCGACAATGCGAGAAACTTTTCACAATGTGATTCGCTTTTGATGGGAAATAATTGTGGAGCACATACGTTTCCATACATAGAATCAAAAAATCCTTCGGCAAAAATAGAACACGAAGCTACTACAAGTAAAATTGGAGAAGATCAGGTTTTCTATTGCAACCAAAGAGGAATTCCAACTGAAAAAGCGATTGCATTGATTGTAAACGGTTTCAGTAAAGAAGTTTTGAATAAATTACCAATGGAATTTGCTGTTGAAGCACAAAAATTATTAGAAATTTCTCTTGAAGGAAGTGTTGGATAATCAAGAATTAAAAAGCTTAAATTATGGACATAGTTTTAAAAAACGTAAAGAAAAAAGATTTGCCAGTTTTAAAATCATTGGCCAAATCTTTAGGTTTTGAAATTGAAAAACAATACAATTCAGAATTTGTAAAGGAAATTCTAGAGGCCAAACAAAGCATCAAAGATGGGAAGGGAATTAGAATGACGATGGAAGAAATCGATTCCTTGTGGAAGTAACATTTATTATATTTTAAATTAATGAATTCATCGGAAGAAATTAAAAGATTAGCTGATTTAAGGCTAGAGGAAGCTATTATTTTACTGAAAAATGACAAATCCAATGGTGCATTTTATTTACTAGGGTATACTGTAGAATTATATCTAAAGTATAAAATTTGTAAAATGTTAAACATTGACGATTTATTCGATGAGAAGTGCAGTTTGAAAAAATATTTTGATGGCAGAAATCCTTTTTATTCACACGATTTAAATACTTTATTAGTTTTCTCGGGTTTAAAAAGGAAGTTTGATGAAGATAAAAGCCAAAATAAAGTTCTTTTCAAAACAACATCATTATTAATTGATGTTTGGTCAGAAAAATCGAGATATGACATTCAACCAAAGAAAAACCAAGACGTTGAAGATGCGATTGAATTATTAAATAACGAAAATGGATTATTATCATGGATACTAAAGAATTAGAAAAAAATCTCCAATCATTTTTTAAAAAATGTGAAGAAAAAGGTTATCCTTTAGAAACTTTTTGTTTGATAGATAATGATACAGACTACATTTTAGAAGTCAAAGCAAATTGGATTGATGAATTGGATTCTTGTTCCAAAGCTTTAGATATATTAAACGATATTTTATGGGATACTACAAATGTAGAAACTAGAAAAAGAATCTTTGCCATTTCTGTACTAGATTCAGAGGAGCAACCTCATTGTTATACAGAAATTACTCAATAATAAACACACAACAATGTTAAGTATAAAAAATTTACACGCTGGAATTGAAGATAAAGACATCTTAAAAGGAATCAATCTTGAAGTGAAAGCTGGCGAAGTTCACGCAATTATGGGACCAAACGGTTCTGGAAAAAGTACACTTTCTGCTGTAATTGCAGGAAACGAAAACTATGAAGTAACCGAAGGTTCTGTTGAATTGAATGGAGAAGATCTAGCGGATTTGGCTCCGGAAGAAAGAGCCCATAAAGGCGTTTTCCTTTCGTTCCAATATCCGGTGGAAATTCCTGGAGTTTCGGTAACGAACTTTATGAAAACAGCCATCAACGAATCTAGAAAAGCTAAAGGTCAGGAAGAAATGCCGGCCAACGAAATGCTGAAATTGATCCGTGAGAAATCTGAATTGTTGGAAATCGACCGTAAATTCTTGTCTCGTTCCTTAAACGAAGGTTTTTCGGGTGGAGAGAAAAAGAGAAACGAAATCTTTCAAATGGCAATGTTGGAACCGAAATTGGCTATTCTTGATGAAACCGATTCAGGTCTTGATATTGATGCTTTAAGAATCGTTGCAAACGGTGTGAATAAGTTGAAAAGCGAAAACAACGCCATCATCGTAATCACGCATTATCAAAGACTTTTGGATTATATCGTTCCTGATTTTGTTCACGTTCTTTACAACGGAAGAATCGTAAAATCAGGTGGAAAAGAATTGGCTTACGAACTGGAAGAAAAAGGTTACGACTGGATTAAAGCCGAAAATTAGTTAGCAGTTACAGTTAGCAGTTTGCGAAAACTCATAACTCATAACTTATAACTCATAACTAAACAAAATGGAATTAAAAGAAAAACTTATATCGTCTTTTATGGCTTTTGAAGAACGCGTGGATGTCGATGCCGACTTGCACGATGTTCGTACAGAAGCATTTAAGAATTTTGAAAGCAAAGGCTTCCCGACAAAAAAAGACGAAGCTTGGAAATATACTTCGCTAAATGCCATCTTAAAAAATGACTTTAGCGTATTCCCAAAAAACGAAAATACGGTTCAATATTCGGATGTAAAAAAATACTATTTGCACGAAATTGATACTTATAAAGTAGTTTTTGTGGATGGGGTTTTCAGTTCATTTTTGTCTTCAACCACACACGACGGATTGGATGTTTGCTTGATGTCATCGGCATTGACAAAACCAAAATACAAAATGGTAATTGATGAATACTTCAATAAAATTGCCAATAAAGACGAAAGCTTGACTTCCTTGAATACCGCTTTCGCGTATGAAGGAGCTTACATCAACATTCCCAGAAATAAAGTGGCTGACAAGCCAATTGAAATCATCAATTTTTCTACAGGAAGCGAAAGTGCTCTTTTGGTTCAACCAAGAAACTTGATTATCGTTGGCGAAAACGCTCACGTTCAAATCATCGAAAGGCATCAATCGTTGAACGAAAATCCGGTTCTGACGAATTCAGTTACCGAAATATTTGCACAAAAAAGAGCGATTGTAGATTATTATAAGATTCAAAATGACAATCTTGAAGCGTCGTTGATTGACAATACCTACATCGCCCAAAAAGAACAAAGCCACGCTTCGGTTCATACTTTTTCTTTCGGAGGAAACTTGACAAGAAACAACTTGAATTTTTACCACCAAGGCGAACATATCGACTCTACATTGAAAGGGATCACGATTATAGAAGGAAAACAGCACGTTGACCATTATACTTTGGTGCAACACGCCACGCCAAATTGTGAAAGCCACCAGAATTACAAGACGATCTTGGACGACAAGTCAACAGGAGTTTTCAACGGAAAAATTTTCGTAGAAAAAGAAGCCCAGAAAACCAATGCTTTCCAGCAAAACAACAACATTTTGTTGAGCGACAAAGCATCGGTAAATGCAAAACCTCAATTGGAAATTTTTGCAGATGATGTCAAATGTTCACACGGTTGCACCATCGGACAATTGGATGAAAAAGCAATGTTCTACATGCAATCCCGTGGAATTCCAGAGAAAGAAGCGAAAGCATTATTGATGTATGCCTTTACAAACGAAGTCATCGAAAGTGTCAAGATCCCGGCCCTAAAAGCGAGAATTACCAAAATTATCGCCTTGAAATTAGGTGTAAATATTGGATTTGATTTATAAAATTAAAAGTTGTCGAAAGGCAACTTTTTTCATTTAAAGCCTTTTCACATTCTAAAATTCATATATTTGATAGCATCGCTTTAAATCAAATTAGTATGAATACAACCAATAGAAACATCCAAAAGCTTTTAGACAAAGCATTGTTGAGCAAGGAACAAGAAATCGGAATCCGGAATTACTTTTCACAAGGTATTTTTTCACTTCGGAACGAATTGCTTTTTTTGATGTACTTGTCGGTTTTGCTGTTTACATCAGGAGTTGGTGTTTTGATTTATAAAAATATCGACACGATTGGACACTCCTTGATTTTATTGGCAATGTTTGTTTTAATTGTCGTTTGTTTTTACTTCAGTTTCAAAGAATCCAAAGGATTTTCTAAAGCCGATATCGATTTTGAAAATCCGGTTTACAATTACTTGGTGCTTTTGGCAGTTATTTTGAGTTGCAGTTTCATGGGTTACATTCAATTTCAGTATGCCGTTTTTGGAAATTACTTCGAAATTTCAATCTATATTTCTGCTTTTATAGCATTGGCTTCAGCCTATTATTTCAATAACAAAAGTGCATTATCCATCGGGATTACTGCTTTGATAACCTCACTCGGAATTTCCTTAACACCAAGAACACTCATCAATAATGATGTTTATTGGAACGAAACCTTATCCTATTATGGTTTGATTTTGGGATTACTCATCGTGCTGTGGTCGATTTATTCTAAAAATATCGGACTAAAAAAGCACTTCGATTTAGTGCTGTTGACTTTCGCTTTGCATCTCATAAGCATATGTTGTATTGCAGGTTTGATAAACGATATTTGGTTTCTTTTTCTATTCCTAATGGCTGGTTCAAGCTATTTTTTCTACCAAAAAAGCTTCGAAATTCAGGCCATTTCCATTTATATTTTCACACTTTTATACGGCTTTATCGGCTTTAATATCTTTATAGTTAGGCTTCTCGAACATACCAATTTTGAAGATTTTTGGGAATTATTTATCATCATCCTTCCGGTATATTTCATCACTTCGATAGTCTTGTTTGTAAAAGCGATTAAAAATTTCAATAAAAAAACCAATGATAGCCTACAATAAAACCCTTTTAGAAAATACTTTTTTAGTCGAAGAAGCTATCGATTTAAAAAAATCTGGATTCATCCTGGACGAAAATCTAAATTCGATAAAACAGCAATTATCGACTTTAAAAACAAGCCGAAATATATTTGTCAGAGCTGGTTTTTTCCTTTTAGGAGCCTTGCTGTATCTGTCAATAATTGGATTGCTTTTTTTAATTATTATGAATTCAAGTTCTGATTTTGAAACGATCGGATTCGTAGTTTCAATCATCGGAATAGCAATTTTAGAACTCCTTTGCAACCAAAATTACTTCCGACACGGACTGGATGACGCCTTTATTATTGGTGCACAATTGAGCTTTTATTCTACAATTGTCGCTGATTCCGATTCTCCAATAGGTGCTTTTATTTCAATGATTATAATCGGTTTGGCGTTTGCCATTAGATATGTAAACACCTTGTCGTTCCTAGTTTTTCTATCCGGAATCGTTTTCCTGATAAGTTTTCTTCTGATAGAATACACAGAAATTTCGGCGATTTTGCCTTTTATTTTATTAGCAATAGCCATCGGATTTTATTATATCCATCAAAAATTCAAAGACCATCAAAAGCTTTATTTCTATGAAGATGTATCGGAGTGGTTTTTCATCTCCACGCTTTTTCTTGGATACGTTTCGGTCAATTATTTTGTAGTCAGAACACTTTCTGAAGAATTATTATCAGCCGATTATTCCAAAACAGCTATGCCTTTTGGTTGGATGTTTTACATATTGATGTTTGCGGTTCCGCTGGTTTACATCGTCTACTCCCTAAAAACAAAAAACAGGACAATGCTCTACATTGGTGGACTGACATTTGCACTTTCCATCGTCACTTTCCGCTATTATCACAGCGTTTTGCCTGCAGAATGGGCTTTGATACTTTCCGGATTAGGAATTTTTTCCTTCGTTTATTTTGTCATCCAAAAAATAAAAACAAACGAAACTGGGATCACATTTCAACACGATCGCACCAACGATACCGCAATGCTCAACAATATCGAGGCTTTAATAGTAAACTCTCAGGATATAAAGCACGCCGAAGAAACACAGCAATCCACAATGCCTTTTGGTGGCGGAGGATTTAGTGGTGGCGGTTCAGGAGGAAGTTTTTAAAATTTAGGAGCGAATGGCTCGGGCGTTTTAGGAATCCATGTTCCCGCTTTCCATTACAATAAAAAAGTCCCGAAACACTCGGGACTTTTTTATTTCCATTACAATCGGGGCTATTTGATAGATTTTTGGGTTTCTTGGAAACTCCCCAAAACCCCCTTCAAAAATCCATTAAAATCAAAAGCTTCATCATCGGTCAAGCCAAAACGTACAATCACCAAATCCATTGATGGAATGATGAATATTTTCTGACCTTGAAAACCACTTGCATAATAAAGGTCTTTTGGAGCATCAGGGTATTTTCCACCAGCATTGAGCCAAAAGTGTCCGCCGTATCTTCCATCAGAAGTATTGGTTGGAGTTGCCACATAATTGGACCAACTTTCCTCAAAAAGCTGTTCGCCGTTCCAAGTTCCATTTCTAAGGTATAATAATCCAAATTTAGCCCAATCTCTCGTGGTTGCCCAAGCATAGGAAGAACCAACATAATTCCCAACCATATCCGTTTCCACCAACATCGAATGCATCCCGATTTTATCAATCAAAGAAGAATACCAAAAATCCAGATATTCTTGATGTGTTTTGAATTGTTTCCTCAAAATATTAGATAACAAATTTGAAGTTCCTGATGAATAATTCCAGCTTTGATTCGGGGCTCCAACCATAGGTTTTTCAAGTTGCACTTTTGCCATATCTTCCGCTTCAAAAAGCATTTTTGTAGCATCACAAATCTTATCGTATTTCTCTTCCCATGCCAAGCCCGAATTCATGTGGAGTAAATCGTTAAGGGTAATTTTAGCACGTTCATCGTTTTTCCATTCTGTAATTGGAGCTGGATTATTGATGTTCAGTTTGCCTTGTTTTTGCAGGATTCCAAAATAGGTTGCTGTCAAACTTTTAGTCATCGACCAGCCTAAAATTTTCGAATTTTTATCAAAACCAGTGTCGTATTTTTCGGCTACTAGTTTATCTTTATGCAAAATCACAACCGAACGGCTTCGCTTGGTTTTTTCACCTTTTTTATCAAAAGCATCAGCCAAAGCTTTCTCTAATTTTGCATAATCAATAGTCTGAAAAACAGTGTCTTTTGGTTCTAGATTTCCATAAGGATAAGGCAAATTGTTCTCGATTTTAGTTCTTTTTGGAACCAAATACGGTTTTGAAACATCAAAATTATCGTTGATTAGAGTCACACCCAAACCTTCACGGTAAATCGCTTTTCGTTCTTTCAAACCATAAACGGATGAGGTGGCGTATTGTTCTTTTTCGTTGATTTTGTTTTTTGCCAAATCAATCAAATCCATATCATTGTCACCCAATTCTATCATTTCTTGGGAACGTTTGTCTATAAAATGTCCCGAAGCGATACTTTTTGCAGAGAAACCAGAAATTAAATCGAGTTTGGGATAGGTCGTAAATCCGAAGAAAACAAAGAGTAAAACTAATGCAATGCCTAAAAACTTGAAGAATTTTTTCATTTGAAGAAGATAATGTTGCGTTTCCGTAAATGTAAAAAACAAACCCATTATTAACAAGTGATTAGTAAAAAACCGTTCCGTTTTTACTACTTTTGTATTTAGATTTTTTCTAAATAAATTATGTTAGATATTCAAAAAATTCGTACCGATTTTCCGATACTTTCCCAAAAAGTAAACGGCAAACCATTGGTTTATTTTGACAACGGTGCGACTTCCCAAAAGCCTCAAATTGTACTTGATGCCATCACAAAATACTACAGTGAAATCAATGCGAATATTCATCGTGGCGTTCACACTTTGAGTCAACTGGCAACGGATGCTTACGAAGAATCAAGAAAGAAAATACAAACGCATATCAATGCAAAATTCAGCCACGAAGTTTTGTTTACTTCTGGAACAACCCACGGAATCAATTTGGTCACTAACGGTTTTGGATCGATTTTAAAACCAGGTGATGAGGTTTTGGTTTCGGCTTTAGAACATCATAGCAATATCGTTCCTTGGCAGATGCTTTGCGAAAAAACTGGAGCTACTTTAAAAGTAATTCCGATGGATGAAAACGGAGAATTGATTATGTTGGAATACGACAAATTACTTTCTGAAAAGACCAAAATAGTTACCGTAAACCATATTTCTAACGCATTGGGAACCATCAACCCAATAGAATACATGACCGAGAAAGCCCATGAAGTTGGTGCTGCAATCTTGATTGATGGAGCTCAAGCCACACCACATTTAAAACCCGATGTTCAGGAATTGGATTGTGATTTTTATGTTTTTTCAGGACATAAAATCTGTGGTCCAACAGGAACTGGGATTTTATACGGAAAAGAAGAATGGCTCAACAAATTACCGCCGTATCAAGGTGGTGGTGAAATGATAAAGGAAGTAACATTCGAGAAAACAACTTATGCCGATTTGCCACATAAATTTGAAGCCGGAACACCAAATATTGCTGGAGGAATCGTTCTTGGAGTGGCAATTGATTACTTGAATAAGATTGGTTTTGAGAATATTCAACAACAAGAAAAAGAACTTTTAGAATACGGAACAAAAAGATTATTGGAAATCGATGGTTTGAAGATTTACGGCACATCAAAAGAAAAAACTTCCGTAATTTCGTTTAATATCGATGGTATCCATCCGTATGATATTGGAACCATAATTGACAAACAAGGAATTGCCGTTAGAACCGGACATCATTGTGCTCAACCGATTATGAATTTCTTCGGAATTCCGGGGACAATCAGGGCATCATTTTCGTTTTATAACACAAAAGAAGAAATTGATTTGATGATTGAAGCCGTGAAAAAAGCACAAAGAATGTTGTCTTAAAAATTTAAAACTATGAAAGTATTTGCAATGATTTTTCTAACGCTTTTTCTGACCAAAGGTTGTGACAGGCAGTTGAGCGATGAAATGAAAGAGGCAACGATAGAATATCAGGCCACTTCGAGAGGATTTTATTTGAATATAAACATCCAAGATGAAAAACTGACGATGACCAGACAGCGTGATGGCGAAACCAAAGAATATGAATTGAGCAATCAGGACTGGAAAGATTTTGCGAACCTTTATAAAAAAGTAGATTTGGATAAACTTTCAGAATATAAAGATCCGACCCAAAAACGTTTTTACGATGGTGCGGCAATTGCCAATTTAAGAGTAGTCTATGAAGGAAAAACATATGTAACAAAAGGTTTCGATCACGGAAATCCACCAATAGAGATTGAAGAATTTGTAAATAAGATAGTTTCATTTTCAGATAATTAAGATGACGATAAAAGAAGTACAGGACGAGATTGTGGAAGAATTTTCAATGTTCGATGATTGGGACGAACGATACCAATATGTAATTGATTTAGGAAAAAGCCTTCCCTTGATCGAAGAAAAATATAAAGTTGAGGAAAACACCATCAAGGGATGCCAGTCGAAAGTTTGGCTTCACGGCGAAGAAATAGACGATAAAATTGTTTTCACTGCCGATAGTGATGCGATCATTACAAAAGGAATTATTGCCGTTTTAATCCGTGCGTTTTCAAACCATAAAGCTTCGGATATTTTGGAAGCCGATACAAAATTTATAGATGAAATTGGCTTGAAGGAACAATTATCGCCAACACGTGCCAATGGTTTGGTTTCGATGATCAAGCAGATTAAAATGTATGCATTGGCATTTAATTCACAAGAAAAATAAATTATGGAACAAGAAATAGACACCAATTTGCTAGGAGAACAAATCGTAAAGAAATTAAAAACCATTTACGATCCTGAAATTCCAGTAGATATTTATGAATTAGGTTTGATTTACGATGTAATGGTCAACACCGATTATGAAGTAAAAATCCTGATGACCTTGACTTCTCCAAACTGTCCGGTTGCCGAAAGTTTGCCAAGAGAAGTGGAAGAAAAAGTAAAGGGCATCGAAAACGTAAAAGCTGCCGAAGTGGAAATCACTTTCGATCCGCCTTGGAGCAAGGATTTGATGAGTGAAGAAGCAAAGCTTGAATTAGGAATGCTATAAATTTAGTTTCCAGTTTTCAGTCACAGTTGGCAGTTTTCCAACTGCGACTGAAAACTGCGACTGAAAACTTAAAAAATGGAAGAAATTATAAACAGAGTTGCCAATTCTGCACTCGAAGTTTTTGATTTAGAAGATTATTATCCAACTGTGACACGTTCCGAAATTGATATTTCGCAATGGCTTTTGGAGGGATTTCTTTTGAAGGAAAAAGACTTTCGTGAACATTTAAAGAACTATGATTGGCAACAATATCAGGACCAATATGTAGCAGTTTTTTGCAGTACAGATGCCATTGTTCCGGCTTGGGCTTCGATTTTGGTTACGTTGCATTTGGCACCATTTGCCAGGAAAGTGATTGATGGAACCATTGAAGACTTGGATGCCGTTTTGTATGAAGAATTATTGCCACACATCGATTATTCTGTTTATAGAGATAAACCCGTAATCATCAAAGGGTGTTCCAGAAAACCAGTTCCGATGAGAGCCTATATCTTGGCGGCACAAAAGCTTCAGCCATTTGCCAAAAGCATCATGTATGGAGAAGCTTGTTCGGCTGTTCCGCTATACAAAGCAGCTAAAAAATAAAGTTGTTGGTACAGTCTTTGCGACTTCATTTTCAACCAAAATTAGTATCTTTATATACCAAACTCTAAAAAATCAACCATGAAAAAACTTGCATTAATCCTACTAACGCTAAGTTTAACAGCAGTTAACGCTCAGGAAACAGAGAACGATACCATAAGTCCTTGGAAATCTAAAGGAAATGCATCACTACTACTAAATCAATCCAATTTTAGCAATTGGGCTGCTGGTGGGGAAAACAACCTTTCGGGAAATTTAGGAATCAACTACGATTTGAATTATAAAAAAGACGACTGGACTTGGGACAACAAATTGATGGCTTCCTATGGTTTGGTGAAGACTAACAATTCTCCTTTCGAGAAAAAGACCGATGACCGTTTGGAGTTCAACTCCATCTTGGGTAAAAAAGCATCAGGTCAATGGTCCTATTCTGCATTTTTGAATTTCAGGACACAATTTACAAAGGGATATATTTATGGAAAAGATGAAAATGGTGCAGAAATTAGAACAGAAAGTACGGATTTCCTATCTCCTGGATATCTAACTTTTGGACCAGGTATGTTATGGACAAAAGACCAAAACCTGAAAATAAATTTAGCACCGGCAACTTCAAAATTAACTTTTGTGGACAATTATTACACCTCACTTCCAGGCTATGTGGATGGAACTTATTTTGGAGTAGATGCCAATAAAAGTCTGCGTTATGAGTTAGGTTTTTATGCTTCCGCTTATTATAAATTAGATATTATGGCGAATGTAACGGCCGAAAACATTTTGAATCTTTACAGCAATTATTTAGAAGAAACTCAAAATGTCGATGTCGATTATACCTTAAATATTGTCATGAAAATCAATCGGTATCTATCAACCAATTTTTCTTTTCAAGCCATTTATGATGACAATGCGTTTCGAGGATTGCAAACAAGACAGGTTTTTGGTTTAGGAATCAATTATGGTTTCTAAAGCTATATATCTTAAAGCAAAAAACCACAAAATTCAATTTGAGTTTTGTGGTTTTTTTATTGATGAAGATCACAGCTTATAACTCACCGAAAATAAAATTACCCTCGGCAAAACAATAAGTCGTCCTTTCGCTAATCATATAATCCGAGAAGGAATAATCGTTCTTGACTTCGTTATCAAACACGTTATTGACAGAAAGTTCAAACCCAAAAGGACTGTTTTTCTTTTTATAACGAAAACCTAATCTTAAAAACGACCTGTCTAGGTCTTAAATTGAAATTGGTTTCTAGATAACTAAAATCGCTTATGTTTACTGTTCTGTAATTTTTGGTATTGAAAATATTACAGAGTTGCAACTCCAAGTCGATTTTATTTTTCTTGGTCGTATATCGGTAAAGCATATCTAAAAAAAAGTTTTCTGATTGTTGGGAAAACAAATCGTTGTTTACATATTCCGATTTTAAAGCAAAATACTGGTTCTCTTTTGGATGTAAATTCAAGTTGAGCAGATGGTTTTGCTGACTTATTGTTGGACTGGATTGGTTTTGAACTTTATTTTTGGCAAACATCCAATTCAATTGATATTCAACAATGAACCATTTGGTTACATCGGTTTCAATTTTACTTCCAAAACCCCAATTCTTATTGTTTATGTCCGAAAGCTCCAAATTTAATATCTGTTGAAATTCTTGTAATCCTACATTTGCATTCATAGTAATATTGGACTTTATTACACTAAAATATTTGCTCAAACGGCCCGAAATTGTATGTGCAATTTTGGTGTTATTTTGTTCAATTGCTTGTAATGAGGTTGCTCCATTTTCTAAAATTTGGGTGGTGTATAATAGGTTGTTGTCGCTATTCGAATAATAGTACATCACATTCCCAAACAACGTTTCGATTGGATTTCTATAGAAAACTCCTGCTGAAAGATTTCGGTTGAAGATTTGAGGCAATTCACTGTTAATTTGCTGTATATTTCTGTAATTCTGTAAAATATAAGCATAATGCAGTTGATTGATTGTTCCAAACTGGTTGTCTATACCTGTTGAGAAATTGACCTTCCAAAAGTTATTCCAGTCGTAAAGCACTGATAGCCTTGGTTCAAAAGTAAGTTGAGTTAAATTTTCTTGTTCCTGTAAAGGTCGATCTTCTATATTGTAAGTATGCAAATTGAGCGGCATTGTGAAATCCATTCGCCACTTGTCTTTTTTATATTGGGTTTGCAGTTGGAAATAAGCTTTAGCTCGTTTCCACTTCAAGCGATTTGAAAATTCAGGATTCAACAAAATGTTTTCAGAAGTAGACAATTGTGTTTGTAATTCCTGATTTTCATACTCAAAACCAACTTTAGGTTCAAACGAAAAACGCTTTATTGCTTTCGTAAGGCTGATATAATTATGGGTATAAAACGTTTGCAAATCTACTTCCTGCAATAGTTTGTCAAAAGGGTTTCCATTGTTCGTTAATTCTTCAAATTGTCCCGGATTCACAGCCAAAGTTTGGGGTGTTTTGTGAAACACAATATTTGAATTCAAGGTTATCATTTGTTTTCCAACAGCAAAAATAGATTTTAAATTATTATTTAGTTTAAAATATCGATTGTGTAGTTCCTGTTGTAAGCCTTCACCATTTAAATTAATAGTACCCCGTTGACAGTCCCAAAAACCCTCAAATTGCAAATTGTTTTTCAAATAATTATTTGCTGTGTTTTTTTCCAAACTCAAAGTGGTATGCAAAGAATTTAGATAAAATTGATTGTATTTTTCTTCTACTAAAGTGACCCTATCTGTTGGCGTGATAAATTGAGTAGTAGTACCTCCATTTTGCTGTTGATAGTCATTTAAGTAGGACATATTAAGTCGAATTTCATAATTCTTCTTGAGCTTGTGCAGATAATTAAAAGAAAACAAATGAACATTGTTGTCCAACCATCTTTTTTCAGAAAAATTAGGTCGAGCTAATTGTTGTAATGCCAGCCAATCTGTTTTTTGGGAATTGCTTTCAAATTGGTTTACCAAATCCTCGACTGTAAGTTGGTTCAATTGTGCTCCAACATTTTCACCTGTGTTGTTGGATTGATAAGAAATCAAAAGTTGACGGTTCTTGGTAAACAGCATTGGAGTGATATTGGCGTCCCAAAGTAATGGTGAAAGTCCGGCTCCAACTTTGGCTTGACCTGTAAACGTGTAGCCTTTTTTTAATTTAATATTGATTGCAGCCCGATCAGAAAAAACCAAGCTATCCAATACTTTTATAGGCTGATGATTTTCTACTATTTGAACGTTACTTACTTCTCCAAACGGAAGATTTTCATTTGCCAAATGATACTTTCCACCCAGCAAATCGAGACCTTCAATATAATATTTATTGATAGGTTTACCTTGATATAAAATCCTGCCATCGGTTCCTACTTCTATCCCCGGCAAACGTTTCAAAATATCAGAAATCGTTCTATCTTGTGTATTTGCAAAACTTGAAACGCTATAACTAATGGTGTCTCCGTCTCTTCGAATGGGTGTTGTCTTAACCGCAATTTCCTTTAATTCAAACGCTTCATGAGTGAGGACAAAATCTAAGGTTTGGGTTTTATTGGCAACTGATTGTGAAACGGAAGCAAAACCCATAGATTTTATTTCAATAACGATTGCTGCAGAAGATTCCTCTATTGTAATCGTGTAGGTTCCTTTTGTATCAGTAATAGCATAGCCTAGAATTTTTCCTTGATTATCTCGAATTGTAACATTTACACCATTGAGTGCGTTTTGCTCTTGGTCAAAAACAACTCCATTAAAGGTGTTTTGAGCAAAAACAAAAGAGGAAAACCACAAAAAAAAAGCTAAGAAAAAAACTTTCATCTATTTGTCAAAAATTTCTATTGGATTGTAAGGTAAACTTTTTTTATCGGCTTGATCAATGTCTTGATAAAACAAATAAGGTTTATCGTGGTATTTTTTTTCGATTTTTATAAATTCTGGTCTTGTAATAGAAGTCTTTTTTTCGGTTACATACAAATAAATGCTGGTCGGCTTTTGATTAATTCCACTAAAAGTAAATTTAAAATTTTCTTTAGAGTCATATACCTCCAAAATCAAACCTGGCAAACCACCAAAAACATAAGGCCCATAGGCCAAAGGGATTTCATTTGTAAACCAAGCCGTCCAGTTTCTACCACCGAAATATATTGTAGCACATTGAACTTTATAGCCCAAGATTTCCTTAAACTCTTCTTTTAATTTCCAATGTTGCTTTGTTTTACCAACATTAAATTCATAATTATCAGAAGATATGGATTGTTCAAAAACAAATACGGAATCCTGAAATTGGTTGATAATATCAATTTCAAAGCCTACCTTGGCTTGAATACTCAAGCTTACATTAATTTCCTTTGCTTGAATTTTATCTTTCTCCAGATATGCGATGAAAAGAGAATCTAATTGTAATTTATGAACGTCGGAAAATTTGCTATAAGAGTTGCCTATTTGTAAAACTGTCAAGGCAATTTGCTGGGTAGTTTTTTTCTCAGGAACTCTCAAGTACTGATAATCATAATACACATTAAATTTTGATTGATCCAAATACTTCGCACTAACTTTACTTGGGGTAAAACTGATGTTTGTTTCGATTGTTTGGCTGTTGCAATAAAAAGAGCTTAACGTTATTGACCAAATCACTGTACTTTTTAGGAAATTCATTTTAAAGATTTTTTTTAGATAAAACACACCTTGTAAGTCCAACAAGGTGTGTAGGTTTTTAGATCATTATTAGCACTTCACAGAATCAAAATATTGGACTTGTTTTATTAGCTGATTCATATTGCTATAATTATCAGCACATAGATAGTAAACACTACCGCAAGAAGATGTAACCGTAATCCAACTCGAGCAAGCTCCCGTTTCTTCATCAATAACATCTACATATTGTACTTTGTAGCCATAAATTTCTAATGAGCTTATTGTCTCATTCTGTACAATAGAAGTAGCTTGGAAATCATTCTTTGGGAAATCTTCAAATTTAATGTCATTTGCAAAAGCAAACGAACCAATTAGAATAAAAGCTAGAGAAAAAATTGTTTTTTTCATAATAAATTGTTTTTAAAATTATTAAATTGTTTTTGGTTAATGCATTAAAACCATTGTGAAATTGTAGCATTTAAAACAATTATCAAAATTTAAAATTCACTTTTAACAAAATATACAGTTTAACCGTACTGAGAGGTATAGTTCAACTATACAAAGCTTCTTTTTTTAGCTTCTTGAAGCAATGTGGTGTTATTGTCAACGTTCAATGCTTTCTTCATTTTAGCAATTCGTTTATTGATGGCACCTTCACCAAGACCTATCTTTTCACTCATGGCTTTTATCATATAGCCTTGAGCAAGGTGGTATAAAATTTGTCGGTTGTAGTCTTCTGCTAACACATTTGTTTCCCAGCCTTCACGATACATTCTTTCAACACCTGTACTTTTATATATCTTTCCATACATTACTTGATTTAAAAGAATTGGAAAATTATTAGGGTCTAAATCAATTTTAAAAACAAATCCTTCAGGTTTAACTTTTTGGGCAATTTCAAAAACAGTAATTCCATCCATCATTGCAGTGATAATGATCACTTTGCAATTGGGCATAAATTGTTTAATATATGAGGCTAAATCCCCTCCCGTGAGCATTTTTTGTTCAAGAAAGGGAGGCATACTGTAATCCAATACCGCCAAATCAAACGATTTGTTTTGAGAAAGCATCTCTTGAATAGCATTAAACGTTATTTCGCAGGAAGTGCATTCAATAAGTTCTAATGGTTCGCTTTGCAAAGTTTCAATAATTATCGTCTTGAAACTATCAAGAATAAAGGAGTGGTCATCGGCAAGTATAACATTCATCTTATATGGATTAAAACAATTTCTTAAATGTAGGAAAAATTGCTTTTCAGATGTTAATTTTTATCTACTTTAACAAATGGTACAGTTCAACTGTATCATTTGTTAAAATAAATATGTTCTATATAGCGGATAATTATATATATATACTATCAAATTGTGTTGAAAAAAAGAAGAAATTGATTGCTACAATAAGCTTTAATGCAAAAGCCCAAAAATTCAAATTGAGTTTTTGGGCTTTTTATAAGTATGTAATTATACTTTCTAATTCAAATTCATCTCCGGAATATCTCCATCAATAATCAAATCAGCTTCGGTTGAAGCGATGATGTGTTCTACTGAAACCCCTGGGGCTCTTTCCAAAAGCTTGAAACCTTTTGGTGTAATTTCTAAAACAGCCAATTCGGTTACTACTTTTTTCACACAGCCAACTCCTGTTAAGGGCAAAGTACATCTTTTAAGAATTTTCGATTCTCCCGCTTTGTTGACGTGCATCATGGCGACAATAATGTTTTCGGCGGAAGCCACCAAATCCATAGCACCACCCATTCCTTTTACCATTTTTCCTGGGATTTTCCAATTGGCAATATCACCATTTTCGGCAACTTCCATTGCTCCAAGAATGGTAAGATCTACTTTTTGGCTGCGGATCATTCCGAAACTGAAGGCAGAATCAAAGAAACTCGCTCCGGGAAGCGTTGTAATGGTTTGTTTTCCAGCATTGATCACATCGGCGTCTTCTTCTCCTTCAAAAGGAAATGGTCCCATTCCTAGGACTCCATTTTCGCTTTGAAATTCAACAGAAATATCTTCGCGAACGTAATTAGCTACCAAGGTCGGAATCCCGATTCCAAGGTTTACGTAGTATTTATCTTTTACTTCTTTCGCAATTCGTTTGGCTATGTCTTCTTTTGTTAACATAAAATATATTTTTAACCATTAAGAAATTAAGATGCATTAAGTATCTGTCAAATCTTAAAAAAGGATTTTAATTACTATTTTTTTCTCACGGTTCTTTGCTCAATTCGTTTTTCAAATTTCTCTCCTTTGAAGATACGTTGTACCATGATTCCAGGAATATGAATTTGATTCGGGTCGAGTGTTCCAACGGGAACCAATTCTTCTACTTCGGCAATGGTGATTTTTGCGGCACCAGCCATACAAGCGTTGAAGTTTCTGGCAGTTCCTTTGAAGATTAAGTTTCCGGCAACATCGCCTTTCCACGCTTTTACGATGGAAAAATCGGCTTTGTAGGCTTCTTCCATGATGTGCATTTTTCCGTTGAATTCGCGTGCTTCTTTTCCTTCGGCAACTTCTGTTCCGTAGCCTGCTGGAGTGAAGAAGGCTGGAATTCCGGCTTGTGCGGCACGGCATTTTTCAGCTAATGTTCCTTGTGGTGTCAATTCAACATCGAGTTCGCCTGAAAGCATTTGGCGTTCGAATTCGGCGTTTTCTCCAACATAGGAAGAGATCATCTTCTTGATTTGTTTTTTCTGCAAAAGCAATCCCAGACCAAAATCATCTACACCTGCATTGTTGGATATGCAAGTTAAATCGGTGACATTCATCTTTACCAATTCGGCAATGCTGTTTTCTGGAATTCCTGAAAGTCCGAAACCTCCAAGCATTATCGTCATTGAATCTTCAATTCCTTGAAGTGCTTCTTGTACGTTGTTTACTTTTTTATTGATCATAGTTGGTTAGTAGTTTAAAAACAAAAGGTTATTTTGAAACCGAATGCCCTAGCCCCGATTGCAACGAAAATCCTTTTAATTTTTTCCTTTAAAAAATTAAAAGATTGAAGTGGAAAGCGGGAAGTAGCTCCAAAAAAAATTAGAAGTCAAATTCATCGGTATCTTGTTCTATATCAACAGCTGTTGTGTCTTTTACTTGTGGCACCCAGCAATCTACTTTTATGGCAAGGTTTTTTGGTCGTTCAAACGGTTCTTTGGATACGGTTAGGGTTTTATCTTCGTAGCATTTCTTCATAAACATTCCAAAAATCGGCAAGGCCATTGTGGCTCCTTGGCCATAGGTAATGCCTTTGAAATGTGCCGAACGGTCCTCGTTACCCACCCAAACTCCGGTTGCAAGGTTTGGAACCATACCCATAAACCACCCGTCTGACTGGTTTTGTGAAGTTCCCGTTTTTCCTGCAATTGGATTTCTCAATACATAAGGATAACCGGTTACGCGATTGTATCCGTGACCTCCGCCATCGGTTCTTAATCGTGCTCCAGAACCACTTTCAGTAACGCCTTCCAATAATTTTATTACTGCGTATGCAATGTCCCTGTTCAAAACATCGTGTGATTCTGGAACGGAACGGAACAATACATTTCCGTTTTTGTCTTCAATTCTGTCGATAACTTGTGGTTTTACATAAACGCCTTGGTTGGCAAACGTACTGTAAGCGGCAACCATGTCGTGAACGGTGATTTCTACTGCTCCAAGAGCGATTGAGGGTTGTGCTGGAATATCCGATTTTACACCTAATTTTTTTGTCAAATCGATTACGGCTTCTGGGCCAACTCGGTCGATTAATTTAGCCGAAACGGTGTTGATTGAAAGTGCCAAGGCTTTTTTCAAGGTCACCATTCCACGGTATTCGTGGTTGGAATTGTTTGGTGTCCAAGTTTCGGTTACGTGGTGTTTTCCTTTTGGAATTGTGTAGGGTGCATCGATAATGGAATCGCAAGGCGAATATCCTTGCTGTTCGATTGCTGTTGCATAAACGAACGGCTTGAACGTTGAACCAACCTGACGGGCTCCTTGTTGCACGTGATCGTATTGGAAGTGTTTGTAGTTGATTCCACCAACCCAAACTTTAATGGCTCCGGTTGCTGGTTCCATAGACATCATACCGCTTTGAAGGAAGTGTTTGTAGTATCGGATGGAATCATTTGGCGTCATAATGGTGTCTTTTTCGCCATTCCAAGAAAAAACTTTCATTTTAGTTTTTATTGTGAACGATTTTTTAATATCGTCTTCATCTTTTCCTTCGGCTGACATGATTCGCCATCTTTCGGATGTTTTTCGGGCACGATTCATCAGGTTTTCTGTTTCCTTTTCAGAAATATTTACGAAAGGGGCATTCTTGTTTTTCTTGCTTTCGATGGCAAATTCTTTTTGAAGATTCGCCATGTGTGCATAAACCGCTTCCTCTGCATAACGTTGCATTCGGGAGTCGATGGTCGTATAAATTTTTAGACCATCTCGATAAATATCATAATCCGTTCCGTCTGGTTTTTTGTTTTCCTTTACCCAAGCTTTCATATATTCACGAAGGTATTCACGGAAATAGGTTGCCATTCCTTCCTTGTGGGTTTGCAATTTGAAATCTAACGTAATTGGAAGTTGGCTGTATTTTTCTTTCTGTGCTTCGGTAATGATTTTAGATTTTACCATTTGCCCTAAAACCACATTTCGTCGGTTTTTTACACCTTGAGCATTTCGGACAGGGTTATAAAGTGATGAATTTTTGAACATTCCGACTAAAATAGCCGATTCATCGATGGTCAAGTCTTTTGGTTCTTTGTTGAAATAGGTTTTGGCTGCTGAACGGATTCCTACTGCATAATTATTGAAATCATATACATTGAAATACATTGCAATGATTTCGTTTTTAGTGTATTGTCTTTCTAGTCTTGTGGCAATAATCCACTCTTTGATTTTTTGAAGGATTCTGAAAGGCAAAAATTTAGATCCTTCACCATGAAATAATTGTTTTGCCAATTGTTGCGAAAGCGTACTTGCCCCACCACTTGTTCCTAAACTTGTAACGGCTCTCAGCGTTCCTCTTCCGTCAATTCCAGAATGGTCATAAAAACGTTCGTCTTCGGTGGCAACCAAAGCATCTACAAGGTGCTTCGGCAAATCTTCGTATTTGACAGATGTCCTGTTTTCGTTGTAAAACTTACCGATGGTTTCTCCATCAGCAGAAATGATTTCTGTTGCCAGATTTGACTCAGGGTTTTCAAGGTCTTCGAAAGAGGGCATCGAACCCAAAATTCCCCAAGAGGCTAGTAGGAATATTAAAAAAACTACTCCTAAACCTCCTGCAAATATTTTCCAGAATTGTTTTTTATAATAAGCAAAATCCTTTTCTACAGGCTTGTTGCTGTTTTTTTTAATCGCCATAACTTTTATTCTATTGATTCTATTCTAAAACCTACTTCAGTTATTCCTTCCAATTCTTCAACTCCGGTGATTTTTCCGGTTTGTCGAACGGCTTGTTGGATGTGTACTTTATAATTTCCAAGTTTAGGAAACTTCATCTTTTCCTTATAAAAAAGCTTACTTTCTTTGATGTCCGAAAAACCTTCTCCAAGAAGCGTGCCGTCTGGATTGGTCATTTGATATTGCAAGGTGTCAATTTTTGTTAGGCCTCCGGGTTGTTCCAAAGCTACAATCAAAAACAAGTTACTGAACTGATACTTCTCGTTTCCGCGAAGATTTACAAACAGATTGTAAAGCTTCGTTGTATCCGGTTGGTCAAAAGAAAAAGTTACGATACTGTCCTTTTTCCAAGCATCTCCAACAGATTTGTAATCGTCAAAAACTCTTTCCTTGTCGCAGGAAAATAAAAATATAGCTATTAAAACAATTAAAAAACTACTCTTTAGGTTCATCTTTCTTGTTCGGAATTATTCTGTTATCAGGTTTTGGTTCGTTAGGTTTTCTTTCACCTTGAGGGCGATTTGGCCTTGGCTTTCTTTTTTCAAAAGGCTTTTTTTCACCGGCTGGTCTAGGATTGTTTTGACCTTGTGGCTTATTTTCGTTTGCAACTGCTGGCCTATTTCCAGGTATAATCGCCGGTTTTCCACCGTTGTTTGTAATGGCAGGTTTACCTGGATTTGGATTTGCTGGTCGGTTTGCATTTGCCACAATGGCATTTTCTCCTGGCTTACGTTTTTTAGTTGGCCTTTTCTTTTTCTTCGGCTGATCAAAACGCGTTAAGCTTTCCTGACCCATTGCATTATTGAAATCTTTTTCAGGAGCAATATTATCTTCAATGGCATAATCTTCTAACGAAGAAACCTTATTTTTTAGTTTGTTTTCGGCAACAATTTCTTTTACCTGATCGATTTTCAAGACGTGCCAGTTGGCGAAATTATTGGTGTAGGCAAACCACATCAAACCTTTAAAAATATCTTGTTTTTGGCAGATGGCATCTCCTTTTTCGGTTACCAATTTGGTTTCAAAGTCTGGAAAATCCTTCAATGCATCCATATAAGTATCCAGCTCATAGTTCAAGCAGCACTTTAATTTTCCGCATTGTCCGGCTAATTTTTGTGGATTCAAGGATAGTTGTTGGTAACGTGCGGCAGAAGTATTCACGCTTCTGAAATCCGTTAGCCAAGTAGAACAGCATAATTCTCTTCCGCAAGAACCGATACCGCCCAAACGTGCTGCTTCCTGACGGAAACCTACCTGCTTCATCTCGATTCTGGTGCTGAATTCTTTAGCAAAATCCTTAATCAGCAAACGAAAGTCAATCCTGTCGTTTGCCGTATAATAAAACGTTGCCTTTGATCCATCTCCTTGAAATTCAATATCCGAAATCTTCATTTCAAGTTTTTGGGCTATGGCCAATTCACGGGCACGAACCTTCATCGGTTCTTCCTTATCGCGGGCGTTCGACCAAATATCGATGTCTTTTTGAGATGCTTTTCTGTAGATTTTAGGAATATCGGTATTCTTGTGGTTTGTTCCTTTTTTCTTCATTTGGATTTTCACCAACTCACCAGTCAAAGTAACAATCCCAATATCGTGACCAGGAGAAGCTTCGGTGGCTATGATATCCCCAATGCTTAAGGTCAGTTTTTCTGTATTTCTGTAGAATTCTTTTCGTCCGTTCTTGAAACGGACTTCAACACAATCAAAAGGCGCTTCTCCATTAGGAAGATTCATGTTGGAGAGCCAATCGAAAACGGTTAATTTGTTGCAGCTATCGGTGCCGCAAGTCCCTTTATTTCCGCAGCCTTTTGGTGCACCACCATCAGACGTTGAACAACTTGTACAGGCCATAATTTTATATAGATGTTGTGAAAACACAACTTAAAATTCGTAATATGTTTTGTGCGTAAAGATAGCAATTTTTAAATTTTGTAGATTCTTTTTTAAATTTATAAAATTTGAGGCAATCAATTGTTGTATTTTAATGTCTTTGTATATATTTGTCCTTGAATTAAAAACTTAAAAAAATGAAAAAAATTAAACTTTTTACTGCATTATTGATTACAACTTTGCTTTTTTCTTGTTCTTCTGATGACAATGGAGGTAGCACTACATCTGGCGATTTGCTTGGAAAATGGTACAACAAAGAATACATCATTTCAGGACAAACATTTCCTTATGATGATCACGAGGAATGTGGAAAGGATTATATTCAGTTTAACAGCGATGGAACTGGTGCTAGTGTAGATGTTTGGGATTGTGAAGAGGATGTAGCACCGTTTACTTACACTAGATCTGGCAACACTATTACAGTTACCTCTGATGGAGAATCAGATACTGTACAAATAACGGAACTTTCATCAACAACTTTAAAAGTAAAAATTAGCTATGATTTTAACGAAGATGGCACAGATGAAGAAGTAATCGAAGTTTACACGAGAAACTAGTTTAAAAGTTAAACAAAACGCCAGAAATTTTTTGGCGTTTTGTTTTATTCTAAAATCTTATAAATCTTATCCGAAAGTCGCACCCTAAACGGAACTGCAAAAGTCACTTTGTCACCAGGTTTTGCAGTATTGGCTTCCGCATCATTCACCAACATTTTTTCGAGTATCAATTCCTGATTTCCGGTTGTAGGTCCTGCAATTAGGATTTTATCGCCAACGTTTAACTCGTTGTTTTCCATCAAGAAAAGACCAACTTGTGCTTTCACGTAATAATGTTCTGCTTTACCTAAAATTACTTTCTTGATTTTTTTAGGAAGTATTGCTTTTTTGGCTGTAGCCAATGATTGGTCCGAGAGTTCACCTGAATGTTTAAAAGCCAATTTTTCTGATTTTCCTTTCCTGAAGACTTTGTTCCCGACTTGTTTGCCGCTTCTCAATTTTACTTGTTCCGCCAAAGGCAAATGCGTTACTTCCAGACATTCTGTCGAACAGCAATTTTCCATCGATGCCTTGCATTCATCGCATTGGATGAATAATAAATGACAACCGTCGTTGGCACAATTCGTATGATTGTCACATGGTTTTCCGCATTGGTGGCATTGGGAAACGATATCATCTGTAATTCTTTCGCCTAGACGATTATCAAAAACAAAGTTCTTCCCGATGAATTTGCTTTCCAGACCTTCTTCCTTTATTTGCTTCGCATATTGAATAATTCCGCCTTCGAGCTGGAACACATTCTTGAAACCTTGGTGCTTGAAATAGGCACTTGCTTTTTCGCAACGGATTCCTCCTGTGCAATACATCACGAGGTTTTTATCTTCTTTGAAATCCTTTAATTGCTCGTTGATGATAGGCAAACTTTCTCTAAATGTTTCCACATCTGGAGTAATTGCTCCTTTGAAATGACCTATTTCGCTTTCGTAATGGTTCCTGAAATCTACCACAATCGTGTTGGGGTCTTCCAGAATCTTGTTGAAATCTTTGGCTCGAAGGTGAACACCTTTGTTGGTTACATCAAAAGTTTCGTCGTTCAAACCATCGGCTACAATCTTGTCGCGAACTTTGATGGTGAGTTTCAAAAACGAGTGGTCGTCTTGTTCTACGGCAACATTCAAACGAATCCCTTTCATAAAATCATAGACTTCAAGCGTTTCGCGAAAGGCTTCAAAGTTGTCTGCTGGAACGCTCATTTGAGCATTTATTCCTTCATGGGCAACATAAATTCGGCCGAGTGCATCAAGTGCATTCCAAGCTACGAAAAGGTTGTCTCTAAATTTTTTAGGGTCTTCAATTTTGGCGTATGCATAGAAAGACAACGTAAGGCGTTGTTTGCCGGCTTGGTCAATGAGTTCGGCTCTTTCTTCTGCACTTAAGGTGTTATACAGTTGCATGCTATAAACGTTTTTAAGTAAAGAAATTATTTTCGGTGCAAAAGTAAGGATAATTTTTATGGGGTGGAAATGACAATTGTCATGTGTAGCCAATCAAATATTTTTTATTACAGCAAAATTGTTTTATATTTACAGTAAATATGTTTCATTATGGGAAATATTAAATCAAAAACACAACCGTTTAATACCAAGAGAAGCATTCAGAATGCATCAGGTAAAGTAATTAAAATAAAATCTACTTTAAATTCTGATGGTAAGGAATACAATTGGAGTACAAAACGAGAACTTGTTAGTGTCATTAGAGCTGGGATTCCTTATGATTCAATCGAAGTAATTAGCAAGAGGCTCAACAATCCCATAAAATCTGTTTTGGCAATTATGGGAATTCCTCAAACGACCTATAACAAGAAAAAAAGTGAACATTTATTATTGGACAGTAGAAATAGTGAATTAGTAATTTTAATTAATGAACTGATTGATTATGGTATAGAAGTTTTTAATAATGAAGAAGAAAAATTTCAACGCTGGTTGAAGAAGCCTAATTTATCTATCGGAGGAAATACTCCAGAAAGCATGCTTGATACCATTACAGGAATTAACGAGGTTAAATTTACTTTAAATCGAATTGAGTTCGGAAATCTTGCCTAATGAGAGTATTCAGGATTGAAAGAGAGCGTTATTTGGAAACCACTTTAACAGGAATTGGGGCTTCTATGTCTGAAGGTTATAGGTGGAACTCTATGAATACCAAAATCGTGTATGCGGCAGAAAGCAGGGCTTTGGCAACACTTGAAGTTTCGGTTCACTTGGATATAAGTGAGGATTTGCCAAATGATCGATACTATGTTGAAATTGAAATCCCAGATGATAGTACTATCCTAGAGGTTAATTTGGAAGATTTACCTCAAGATTGGGATGCAAAACCGCCAACTATTACTACCCAAACTATTGGAGATGATTTTGTGCATTATAATGAGGCGTCCGTTTTAAAAGTGCCTAGTAGCATTGTGCCATTAGAATTTAATTATTTAATAAATCCAAATCATCCAGACGCTACAAAAATTAAAATTATAGGTGTTGTAAGAATGGTTTTTGATTCAAGATTAAAAAAATAAAAAAAATTGACAGGAATTTATACTGAAGTTTAAAAGAAGCCTAAGTTTTTCATCTACCCCCGACTGGAGGGAAAATCCTTTTTATTTTTTTTCTTTAAAAAAATAAAAAGATTTGGAAGGAAAGGCGGGAACATGGATTAAAAAAAGCCGACAGTTGTGGTTCTGAAAAAAGCTACGAATTGCACTAATTCACACGAATGATTCGTGAAAATTAGTGTAATTCGTGGCTAAATAAAAATTCTGTCCATAAAAAAACCACGCCGAAACGTGGTTTAGATTTTGATTTTCTGTGAATTAGCAAAATTCTTTGAAGGCATCTTGAAGATTTTCTGCAATCAGTTCTGCAGGGCGACCCTCGATGTGGTGACGCTCCAACATGTGAACCAACTCGCCATCCTTGAAAAGTGCGATGCTTGGCGAAGACGGAGGAAACGGGAACATGAACCCGCGTGCTGCATCAACAGCTTCCTTATCTACTCCGGCGAAAACCGTTACCAAATGTTCTGGTTTTTTGTCGCCTGCCAAACTCATTTTTGCTCCCGGACGTGCGTTTCTTGCCGCACAACCGCAAACTGAATTCACGACTACTAATGTTGTTCCTGGCTTTGCAATTGCGTTTTCAACGGCTCCGGCACTATATAATTCTTCAAAACCTGCATCGGCTAATTCAGCTCGCATTGGTTTTACCATTTCTTCTGGATACATAACTTTAATTTTAGATTTTAGATATACGATTTTAGATTTTGCAATCTGGATGCAAAGATAATGAGAATTCTAATTTTAAAATTCAAACCCATCATAAAGATTTGTTATGATGCTATAATCGACCGATTCTGGAAAATAAAGCCTTGATGAAGAGCCATTTTGGGCATTTCCAGATGACTTGCAAATCTTCGAGGAAAGAAGTTTCTTCGTCAAGGAATTTGAAGATCAGACTTGGGTTTCCCTTTTTGAACATTGAGGAAAAAATGGTGCTTCCGAGGTGGTTTTTTTGGTCTAAAATATCGAGAAGCAACAAATCATAGAACCAGAATTTATCTCGTTTATGAAATTTTCGAAAGTCGGTTTCTTTGTTTAGAAAAGCTACTAATGCTTTTGCTTTTTTGGTGGTGTTTTTAAAGGTATAACCCGTACTGGCTTTTGTCCAACCGCCTGCCGAACCAATGTGGAGGATGTTTTTTTTGTTTTCTTTCCAAAAGGGGAAACACGTCATCGGGATATTTCCTTTTTCTTTTTCGATGATTTCGTAATTGGTAATACCTAGTTTTTGGATGTATTTTTGGATTTCGTTTTCGTATTCTTCTTTCGGGAGTAAATCTTTTGAGAATAACGTATATTCAATCAAAGCTTCGGTGGAAGAAGTTGGCAAAACATACATAAATCGGGTATTGCCTCGCTGTTCTACCGAAAAATCCATGAATGTGGCTTTCGCCGAATTGAAAACAGCTTCTTCACTTTTGATGAACCACCCGATAAAATGCTGTTGCAACAACGGATATTTGGTTTGCTTCAGCACCAATTCTGGATTGTAGATGCTGTTGAATAATTTGTTGCAAGAGAAACTTTCTTCGTTGGTTTGCACTACGACATTATTGCCAGATTCGCTGAAACCTAGAATTTCCTGATTTAAAAAGGTGATGTTTTTTTCGACAGATAATCTTTTGAAAACCTTGTTGTAGAAATCAATTCCCTTGATCATTTTGTATTGATAGGGTTTCAAATCGAGGTCTCGGGTGAATTTTTCGTTAGCAAAGAGTGCTAAATCCCATTCCTCTGAAATTATTTTTTTCCAATCGCCTTTGCCTTCTTCCCAGAAACACCAGGTTCTGTCGTTGGTTTTTTTGGTATCAATATCAAGAAGTAGAATTTGTTTTTTTTGGAATTGTTCTGAAACGACCATTTCATAAACCGTCATCAAGGCTGACAATCCTGTTCCGGTGAAGATGTAATCGTAGTGTTTCATTCTTCAAAAATAGTTTTCTTTTTTTAAACCATTAAGGAATTAAGGAAATTTAAGGGTTGTTTAATTAATTTTTTCAAGGATTTGAAGCAAGTATTGAGCATTTGTCATTGATTCGATTTGTACTAAAATATCATAATTAGGATTTAAAATTGTAATCGTTGGATAGGTTTGATTGGAAAGTGATTCGGCTAATTCGTGTATGCCTGAATTGTTTCCTTTCGGTTTAAATTTGAAGATATGATTGTTGAACGTGATGTCGTTTTTGGCTTCAGCATCAAAGGAAATAAAATAGAAAGTTTCGTTTAATTGCTTGATGACTTCCTCGTTTTTGAAAGTAGAATTTTGCATCATCTTGCAATATTTGCACCACGAAGTATGAATGAAAACGACAAATGGTTTTGGATTTTCGATGGAAAGTTTTTCGGCTTCTTCGAAAGTGTGCGTTTTTAATTGGGCAAAGTTTTGGTTTGCAATTAGGAGAAATACTAAAATTAAAAGCTTTTTCATTTGCCACAGATTAAAGGATTTTCACCGATTTTGGTTTGTGTTTTTTTAATTTTAAAATCCGCGGAAATCTGCGTCATCAGCAAAAATCCGCTTCTTAAAAATTATTTCAAAGTATATCGCAACCCAAAGAAACTACGAATCCCCTGATTTGGACCATACACATATCCCGGATCGAACGTCAAACCATAAGGATTATCAGGAGTTACCATCGCATTTCCGTTTGGATCGTATTGCACATTTTTATCGAAAGGGTCGTTTGCTCTTGCAATAATAAACGGATTTCCTTTGTTTGGTGTCCAATTCAAGAGGTTTTTTACACCCAAATAAATTTCGAAATTATTGAATTTATTAAAGGTAAATTGAATATTTTGAATGCTCCAAGTTGGTGAATATTCCTTTCTTGGGTCAAGCTCTCCCAAAAGAGGCAAACGCATCGGACCATAAATATTTCCTGTGTAATCAATATCAAGGAATAATTTTGGCAAACGATAGGAAATCGCCCAAGTTCCCGAGAATTTTTCGGTTAAAATCTGGCGTGTCTTGATGTTGTCTTCTGTTTTGGAAACATCCATATAAGTAGCACCTAGAATCAGTTTCAGTCCGTTTTGAAAAACCATATCCATGTTCGAACTTATTCCTTTTGTAACTGCAAATCCATTCAAGTTTTTATAGATAATCTGGTTCGGATTCGTGTCATAATCCGGAATAATCGAGTTCGTAAAATAGGTGTACCAAGCCGAAGTTTCAATCCCGATAAAGTTTCCGTTTTCCGAATATATTTTCTTGAGATAATTTAAATTCACGTTATAGGATTGTTCAGGTTTTAAATTTTCAAGAACAATAACTTCGCGTGAACCCGTTAAAGCCGCATGTTCCTCGGTAAAAAGATTCACGATTCGAAAACCCGTTCCAGCATTCAAGCGAAAAATATCATTGTCGGTTGCTTTGAATTTATAGGCAAAACGCGGTGTAAAAATCGAGCCGTGGTTGTCGTTATAATCGTATCTCGCTCCAAGCAAAACAGTATGTTTTTCATTAAATTTAATTTCGTCCTGAACAAAAACGCTTGGAATCCAATTTTCATCCGTTGTTGCTGTTGCCGGAGTATTATCGTTGTAAAAATTATAGCGAATGGCGGTTCCAAAAAGCAAATCGTGGTTGTTGAGTTTCTTATCCCAAGTCAGCTGACCAAAGCCAATTTTTTGCTGTGCCAAATATTTTGTATTTCCGTAAACTGAATTCTGATCGTGATCGGTATAAGAAAAAGAGAATAGCATTTTTTCGGCAACAGGAAGTTCATAAGCTCCTAATAATTCATATCGTTTGGTGTAAATGCTTTCGCCATAGACTTCATCGCCACCACGGTATTTCTTCTCCCATTGCATTTCGCCACCCCAACGATCTTCATAAAAATAACGTCCGGCAAGCGAAAACAATTTGTTGCTTTTTCGGTTGAAATTCCACTTTTGGAAAACCGAAATACGTTCCTGGAGCGTGACATCGGTAAAATTATCACCATTATTATCAATTGGATTGTCGTAGTTGAAATAATTGGTTCCGATTAAAACCGAAGCCGTTTTTCCGACATTGGCTTTAAAACCTAAATCCAAATTCGCTTCGCCCCAACTTGTCGTAAAACCATCGGCAGAAAAAACCGGAGCACTATTTGGATTTTTAGTGATGATATTAATTAGGCCTCCAACCGCTTCACTTCCGTATAAAGACGAAGCCGGACCTTTCACGACTTCAACACGTTCCAAAAGCGAATTCGGAATTCCTGACAATCCATAAACCGTTGAAAGTCCGCTGACGATTGGCATTCCATCAATCAAAACTAAAGTATAAGGCCCTTCTAGACCATTAATGTGAATGTCGCCGGTGTTGCAAACATTGCAATTCAGCTGAGGACGAACACCGTTTACATTTTGCAAGGCTTCAAAAATATTTGCCGTTGGATTCTTTTTGAAGAAAACTGGCGAATAGGTTTCAACAGGAACAGGACTTTCTGAACGGCGAACGGCTTTTAAAGTTCCAGTGACCACGACTTCATCCAAAGAGTTATTATCATCTTCCAAATTAAAATCCAGAATAAAGTTTTCATTTTCAACAATTGAAATTGTTTTCTGAATATTTTTTTTTCCGATGTAGGAAACTTGAATTTTATATTTTCCAGATGCTAGATTTTCAAATTTATAAGAACCCAAACTGTCCGTTATGATGGTTTTTGAGGTTCCAATCATTTTTACTACAACTCCATTAACTGGAATTTCATCAGCATAAATCATACCCGAAATACTTCCTTTATCTTGAGCATTAACAATTTGTGAAATTAAAATTAGAGTTATGTAGAGTATATTTTTCATTTATTTTAAATATATTTTTAGGCAAATCTAAAAATAATTTTTTAATGAAAAAAATATATATATTTGTAAAGCTAAATTTTTTATTATAATGACCTATTCTGAAGAGAATTACCTGAAGGCGATTTATCATTTATCCTTGTTCCAAAAGAAAGGAGTAAATACCAATGCAATTGCCAAGATGATTGACAGCAAGGCTTCTTCAGTAACGGATATGATCAAGAAGTTAGCCGAAAAAAACCTAGTGAAATATCAGAAATACCAAGGTGTTTCGTTAACTGCTGAAGGTTTGCTTGAAGCCAAAATGATTGTGCGAAAACACCGTCTTTGGGAAGTTTTTTTGGTAGAAAAATTGGATTTCTCTTGGGATGAGGTTCACGATGTTGCCGAAGAATTGGAGCACATCAATTCCGAAAAATTAATCAACAAGCTTGATGCTTTTCTAGGCTTTCCAACAGAAGATCCTCACGGAGATCCGATTCCGAATGCGAAAGGTGAGATCAAGAAGATGGATAAGAAGTTATTATCCGAATTAAAATTAAACCAAAAATCAATTTGTGTTGGCGTTAAAGATTCTTCTTCTAATTTTTTAAAATACCTTGACAAACAGCAAATTGCATTGGGTTCAACCATTGAAATCATGGAAAAAGAAAGTTTTGATGCTTCCTTAATCGTTTTGGTAAACGGAAATGAAATGAATATTTCTCATAAAATAGCCAGTAATCTTTATGTAAAAACAGTTTAATATGTTCGATCAAATTATTGGATTTTTTGAAAGTATAGACCCGATTTTGGCAGCTTTATTGGCTACTCTTTTCACTTGGGGATTGACTGCTTTTGGAGCATCCTTCGTGTTCTTTTTTAAGAATATGAACCGTGCAGTTCTCGACGGAATGCTTGGTTTTACTGGTGGTGTGATGGTTGCTGCAAGTTATTGGAGTCTATTGGCACCCGCCATAGAAATGAGTGAAGGCGAAGGATTTGTAAAGGTAATTCCGGCTGCCGTTGGGTTTTTATTGGGTGCTATTTTTCTGTTTAGTTTAGATAAAGTTTTGCCACATCTTCATATTAATTTCAAGGAAACCGAAGGTGTAAAATCGCCTTGGCAACGGACCACTTTATTGGTTTTGGCCATCACGCTTCACAATATCCCTGAAGGTTTGGCGGTTGGAGTTTTGTTTGGCGGTGTTGCTGCCGGAATTCCCGAAGCTTCTATTGCGGGAGCTGTAACCTTGGCAATTGGTATCGGAATTCAGAATTTTCCTGAAGGAATTGCTGTTTCTATGCCGTTGCGAAGAATGGGGATGAGCCGTTGGAAGAGTTTTATGTATGGTCAATCTTCAGCTTTGGTGGAACCAATTGCAGGTGTCATTGGTGCAGTTGCAGTAACTTTTTTCACTCCAATTTTGCCTTATGCTTTGGCTTTTGCCGCTGGTGCGATGATTTTTGTAGTAGTAGAAGAGGTGATTCCCGAAACCCAACAGGATAAAAACACCGATATTGCAACGCTAGGTTTTATTGGAGGTTTTGTCGTGATGATGAGTTTGGATGTGGCTTTAGGTTAATTACAACCACAATTATCTTCGCCACAATTTTTAGCTTTTTTCTTTTTCCAAAAAAACTTCTTAATGAGGAAAACCACTGCTATTGCAAGGGCTGAAAACGCTAATATTTCTTGAATATGGTTCATCTATTTCAATATTTGATAGGCAATTAAAGCAACCGTATAGGCAAAGATACTCATGGCAACCAACTGAATTGCAGGCCATTTCCAAGAATTTGTTTCCTTTTTCACAATGGCTAAAGTTGCCGCACATTGCATCGCAAAGGCATAAAACAACAACAACGAAATCCCTGTGGCAAAATCAAAAATTTTCTTTCCGGTTTGAGGATGAATTTCGGCTTGCATCCTATCTTTTATGGTCATTTCGTTATCGGTTCCTCCAACACTGTAAATCGTTGCAAGCGTTCCCACAAAGACTTCTCTTGCAGCAAAGGAACTTATGATGGCGATTCCAATTTTCCAATCATATCCCAAAGGTTCGATTACAGGTTCGATGCTTTTTCCCATAATCCCGATATAGGAATTTTCAATTTTATAAGATGCGATTGCATCTTCCATTTCGGTTTCAGAAAGGTTTGAATTTTCGGGAGAAGTGGTGACAATTTTCTCTGCAAATTCAAAATTATGACCAGGTCCATACGAAGCTAAAAACCAGAGAATAATAGAAATGGCAAGGATTATTTTTCCGGCTCCAAAAACAAAAGCTTTTGTTTTTTCCAAAACATTCAAACCTACATTTTTAAACAATGGAAGTTTGTAATTCGGCATTTCGACCACAAAAAAGGTCTTGTTTTTTATCTTCAGAATTTTATTTAAAATATAAGCAGAAAATATAGCAGCTCCAAAACCTAGAAGATACAACAGCATCAGCGTTAACCCTTGTGTGTTAAAGATTCCGAAGATGCGAGATTTTGGGATTACCAATGATATCAATATCGAATAAACGGGCAATCTGGCCGAACAAGTTATGAATGGCGTTACTAAAATCGTAATCAATCGTTCTTTCCAGTTTTCGATGTTTCGGGTTGCCATAATTGCTGGAATTGCACAAGCAGTTCCTGAAATTAAGGGGACGACACTTTTTCCGCTAAGTCCGAAACGCCTCATGATTTTATCCATCAGGAAAACAACACGGCTCATATAACCGCTTTCCTCCAAGAGCGAAATAAAGAGAAAAAGGAAGGCAATTTGGGGTATGAAAATGACGATACCGCCAATTCCAGGGATGATTCCTTGCGAAAGTAAATCTGTGAAAACACCTGCCGGTAAATTTTGGGCTGTAGCGGAACTTAACGAAGCAAAACTCTCGTCTATAAATTCCATAGGGATACTCGACCAATCAAAAATGGATTGGAAAATCAACAGCAAAATTGCACCAAAAATCACATAGCCCCAGAATTTGTGTGTCAAAACACGGTCGAGTTTGCTTCGGAAATCCTTCGCATTTTCGGTATCGATTGTTCTCCCAACTTTTAATACATCATTGATAAACTGATATCTTTTGATGGTTTCTTTTTGTTGCAAGCGTTTTAATTCTGAAGGTGTTTTGGCAAAATTATGCGTCTCGATTGCCTTTCGGTCAAGATTTGCAAAATTGACATCTTGCGTAATTACCAACCATAATTTATACAACAATTGATTCGGGAAAGCTTTTTTTAACCCTCCAAAATATTCTGTATCGATGCTTGAAGCATTCAAACAAGGTTCGGTAGAAACTTTATTATAATCGACAATTAATTTTTTCAGATTTTCAATTCCGAGTTTTTTTCGGGAACTAACCAATGCAATTTTGGTTTTGAGTTGTTCTTCGAGATACGGAATATCGAGCGTGATGCCTTTCAGTTCCATCCTATCGGACATGTTTATCACTAAAATTGTGGGAAGTTCTAAATCTTTTATCTGTGTAAACAATAAAAGATTTCGTTTTAGGTTTTCAACATCGGTGACCACCACCACAACATCGGGAAAATCCTTGTCGTTTTTGTTCATCAGCAATTCGATGACTACATTTTCGTCAAGCGAACTCGCATTCAAGCTGTAAGTTCCAGGCAAATCTAAAATCGTAGCCTTAAAACCAAGTGGCAAATTGCAGAAACCCTGTTTTCTTTCGACAGTGATTCCCGGATAATTTCCTACTTGTTGGTTCAAACCTGTCAGCTGGTTAAAAACCGAAGTCTTTCCAGTATTGGGATTCCCAATTAACGCTACTTTTATATTTTGATGAGACATTTAGAACTATTCTTGGATGATTTCAATCTGGATTTTTCGGGCCGTTTCGAGCCTGATGGCAAGATAACTGTCGTTTATATTCAAAAACAAAGGGTCTCCAAAAGGGGCAACTTGAAGCAATTCGACACTATTTCCCGGCAAACATCCCATCTCGATTAACTTCAAGGGAATGACCTCGATGTCAAAATCGGTGATGGTGGCTTTTTGGCCTTTTAAAAGTTGGTCGATTGTTGTTTGCAAATCTTATTTAGATTGATTTTAGATTGCGAAAGTACAAATTATTATCCTAATAAAAAGTTATTTTTCGTTTTGAGATAGCCAATTGATGTCTTCAATAAGCCTTTTGATGTCTTCCTTTTTGGTTCCGTCATAAAAACCTCTGACACGTCTTTTGGTATCTACCAGAACAAAGTTTTCGGTATGCACCATATCATAAAGTTCTTCTGGCTTTCCGGTTTTTACAGCAAGGTAGGATTTTCTTGCAATTCCATAAATGTCCTTTTTATCACCTGTAACAAGATTCCATTTGGTATCGTCAACTCCTTTTTCGATGGCATATTTTTTTAAAACCGGAACACTATCAATATCTGGCAAAACCGAATGCGAAAGCAACATTACTTTAGGATTATTTATGATGGCTTTTTGAACTTCGACCATATTTGTCGTCATCACAGGGCAAATGGTTTGGCAAGTGGTAAAGAAAAAATCGGCTACATAAATCTTCCCTTCATAATCTTTTTGAGTAATTGTTTTTCCGTTTTGATTAGTAAAGGAAAAATCAGCAATTGTGTGGTATTTGCTGACGTGTTGCATCGTACTGTCAACCAATTCAGGATTTACATCGGCCGGATTCATTATTGGAAGTCTTTTTTCTGGAGTCAGAACCCTCATAAAAAGCAAAATACAAGTTGCCGAAAACACGAGCATCACTATAAAAAAGAGTCGGTACTTTTTGAAGAACTGTAACATCTTGGAATTTTGAGGCAAAAATACGAAAACTGCAGGTTTATGTGTAACAAACAAGTGTTATTCAAATCATAATTTAAGAATATTTCAATTTGAATTCGATATTTTTGTCAATATAACATAAACCACAAGTATGAAGTTAAACAAAAACCTACTTTTTGTGATTCCAGCACTTATAGGATTCACAGGATCTCAAGCTCAAACAAAACCAGAACCGGGAATCAATATTTCCTATATGGATAAATCGGTAAAACCGAACGATGATTTCTTCCGATTTGTAAACGGTACTTGGTTAGACAAAACCGAAATTCCAAACGACAGGACACGTTGGGGTAGCTTTGATGAATTACGTCAGAATACTGACAATGATGCACTTGCGATTTTAAAGGAAGCGACTGCGAATCCGAAATACAAATCAAACACCGATCAAGGAAAAGCAGTCAACCTTTTCAGAACAATTTTAGATACAGTTGGAAGAAACAAGGCAGGAATTTCCCCTTTGAAACCTTATCTTAAAAAGATTGATGCGGTTAAAAACGTAAAGGATTTACAAGCTTTAATGGTTGAAATGGAACCAATTGGAGGTATTGGGTTTTTTGGAGCAGGTGTAGGAGCCGATGCCAAAAACAGCAACCGAAATGTGGTGACTGTAGGATTGGGAAGTCTTGGATTGCCCGACCGTGACTATTATGTTTCAGACGAAGCAGATTCTAAAGAAAAACGTGAAAAATATGTATTGCACGTGGCCAAGATGCTTCAATTTTTAGGAGAAAAGCCAGCAACCGCTAAAGCCAATGCCGATAAAATTCTTGCCTTGGAGATTGCCATGTCAACACCAAGATTGGACAGGGTTGAAAGAAGAGACCGAACCAAAACCTACAATCCAATGACGGTTGCCGATTTGCAAAAATTGACACCTTCAATCAACTGGAACGGATTTTTAGTTGGAATCGGACTTCCAAAGTTAGATTCTTTGATTGTTTCCCAACCAAAATACATGACGGCTCTTGAAAGCATCTTCAAACAAAATAGAGTAGAAGACTGGAAAGCCTATATGAGATGGACTTTGTTGAGAGATGCTGCAGGACAATTGTCTACAGAAATTGAAAATGCCAACTGGGAATTCTACGGAAAAACATTGACAGGTGCCGTAAAACAAAGACCTCGCGACGAAAGAGCATTACAAACCATCAACGGAACAGTTGGTGAAGCTTTGGGTAAATTATATGTAGAGAAAAAATTCCCAGCTGAAGCAAAAGCTAAGGCGGAGAAGATGATCAAGAATGTTTTTATAGCATTTGAAAACCGCATCAATAACCTTCAATGGATGAACAAGGCTACTAAAGTGAGTGCGATTGAAAAACTGCACAAGTCAAGAATAAAAATTGGTTACCCCGACAAGTGGAAAGATTATTCTGAATTAACACTTAAAAGTCCTGAAGAGGGAGGAAGCTATTTCAGTAATATGGAGGCCATTTCTAAATGGAGATTCAAAGAAAACATAGCCGATTTGAACAAGCCTGTTGACAAGGACGAATGGTTCATGTCGCCACAAACGGTAAACGCTTACTACAATTCTTCGTATAACGAAATTGTTTTCCCAGCGGCAATCTTGCAACCTCCTTTCTATAATTATCAGGCAGATGAAGCTGTGAATTATGGTGGAATCGGTGCCGTTATCGGTCACGAAATCTCACATGGTTTTGATGATTCTGGTTCACGATTCAATGCCGATGGAAACATGATCAACTGGTGGTCGGATGAAGATTTGAAATTGTTTACTGACCTTGGTGGTGCTCTTGCCGATCAATACAGTGCCTTGCAACCTTTGCCAGGAATTTATGTAGATGGAAAATTCACATTAGGTGAAAATATCGGAGATTTAGGTGGAGTAAATGCCGCTTACGACGGATTGCAATTGTATTTAAAAGAAAGTGGAAACCCAGGATTGATCGACGGTTTCACACCAGAACAACGTTTCTTTATTTCTTGGGCAACCATCTGGAGAACCAAAGCTCGTGATGAAGCCATCAAGAATCAGGTAAAAACTGATCCGCATTCTCCGGGATTATACAGGGCTTATGTTCCTTTGCAAAACATTGATGCTTTCTACAAAGCATTCAATATCCAAAAAGGCGATGGAATGTATCTCGAACCGGAAAAGAGAGTAAAAATCTGGTAATATTTAGGAAAGATTTGACACGAATTGCACTAATTTACACGAATTGATTTGTGGAAATTGGTGCAATTTTGTTTTAGATAGTTCCGCCCTTTCAGGGCTGTTGTGCTTGTGTTCGAGTTATGAGTAAGGCGTTGCCTTACGTTAAGTTATGTTGCCCCTTCAGGGTAAATCATCCGGTTCTGTATGGATCAGAACATCAGCAATTTCTGGAATTTCCTTGATGATGGCATCCTTCAATCGATGGGCAATTTCGTGGCCTTCGCTAACGGTAATATTTCCATCAACTGTTAAATGCAAATCTACGAGATAGGTCATTCCTGTTTTTCGGACAAAGCATTTTTCAGTATCAATAACGCCTTCTACGGTAGTGGCAACTTTCCTAATGTCTTCAATTATGTCATCATACAGATGCTCGTCTAGGATTTCTCCAAGTGCAGGTCTGAAGATCAGATAAGCATTATAGATAATGAAAAAAGAAGCAAATAATGCCGCCCAATCATCGGCAGTTTCATAGCCAGGTCCCATATATATTGCAATGGCAATTCCTATGAAAGCCATCAGCGAAGTTATAGCGTCACTCCTGTGGTGCCAAGCATCTGCTTTGAGGGAAGAACTATGGGTTTCATCACTTTTTTTAGAAACGATTCTGTAAAAAACCTCTTTGATGATTACAATTATTGCCAAGACAATTAGCGTATATTTTTCGGGAGTTTCGTGAGGCGTTTGAATGTTTTTGATGCTTTCAATGGCAATGATAGTTGCAGAAATCACCAAGAATCCTACAACTGCAAAAGTGACCAAAGTTTCGGCTCGACCGTGACCATAAGGATGATTGGAATCAGCAGGTTTGGTTGAATATTTTATACCAAAAAGCACCAAGGCGGAAGATAACACATCGGTTGTAGACTCGATAGCATCAGCAATCAAGGCATAGGAATTCCCAAAATAACCAGTGATTCCTTTGGCTAGAGCCAGAAAAAAATTACCTAAAATACTCAAGTAAGTGGCTTTTATGGCCTTGTCTTTATTAGTGCTCATTGGGGTAGATGTTGTTGCCTACAAAGATATACTATAATGATGTTATGGAATAAAAAAGATTTTTTATATATGAATGATTTCTTCCTCAATCAATAAATCTTCCCGTCTCAGGCGAAGGAAAATTTGTGCAACGGCGATGGTGTCTTTTTCGCAATACGTTACGATTCTATCGATGTCTTTTTCTACATAGAAAACGTGTCCAACTTGACTTCCGTCGATATCTCCTTTTGGAGATGGAATGCCAAGAATCTTTGTCAATAATTTTAATGATGTGAAATGTTTATAATCACCAAATTTCCATAATTCCAAAGTATCCAGATGCGGAATTTCCCAAGGTTTCTTCCCAAATAAATCCAACTTGTTCGGAATTGCAATTTGATTGATGATCATCCTTCTTGCAATAAACGGAATGTCGAATTCCTTCGAATTATGACCACACAAAAGATGCTGTGGGCCGTTATAATGATTGTTTAAAAGGTTACAGAAATCAAGCAATATTTTCTTTTCTTCACCAAAAAAAGAAGTAACCCGAAAATGGCGAATATCTCCTTTCAAGGTAAAATATCCAACCGAAATACAGACAATTTTTCCAAATTCGGCCCAGATTCCAGCACGGTCATAAAATTCTTCGGGCGAAAATTCATCTCTTCGTTGGTATTGGGTTTTTAGTCCCCACAGTGTTTTCATCTCATCATCCAACAAATCGAAATTTTCGGTTTCTGGAACGGTTTCAATATCTAAAAACAAAATGTTTTCGAGTCTGATTTTCTCAATCATAATTTCTAAAGTATAATTTGTCTAGTTGGTTATTCGTTTATTTGAAATCTAAAATCTACAATTTTTGACCCAGCATTTTATATGTTTCCTCCAGAAAAACATAAAAATCATCGCTGTGAACCGTTCCATTCGTGCTTTTTGCATTTTGATGTCCAAGTCGGACGATAATCAAATCGTCTTCTGGAATCACGATTACATATTGACCCAAATGGCCTCTCATATAGTAGATGTCCTTGTTTTTATAATCGCTCAACCACCAGCCATAACCATATTCTGGCGAATCTGCAAAGCGAGGTCGGGTTGAAGTTGCAATGAAAGTGCTGTCCAAGATTTGAACCCCGTTCCATTTTCCGTTTTGTTTATAAAGTTTTCCAAAACGGGCAAAATCCCTCGCATTACTTGCAATACAGCAATAGGCTTTCACGATTCCGTCTTCCTTGTCGGTTTGCCAAAGGGCTTCATTTTCGGCACTCATTGGTTTCCAGAATTTCTCCGAAACATAGTCGGCAAGGCTTTTCCCAACCGCTTTTTCAACACACATGGCCAAAAGCTGGGTGTTGCCACTCAAGTATTTATAGGAAGTTCCAGGAGTGTCAACACCTCTCAATCCGAGGATAACACCATTTAAATCGTCATCAAAATAGGCTCGGGTTGTAATTGAAAACGGACTATAATATGACTCGTCCCAATCCAATCCTGAAGCCATCGACGACAAGTCACCAACGGTCATTGTCGCCGATTTCTCTTCCTTAAATTCTGGAAAAAAGTCAGAAACTTTTTGGTCTAAACTTTTAATTTTTCCTTCCAAAATCGCTTTTCCCAATGAAGCCGAAACAATACTTTTGGCCATAGAAAAAGAATTCGATTTTGAATCTTTGTTATAACCGTCATAGTAGCTTTCGCTCCATATACTATCATTTTTGATGATGAGAAATGCCACAGTACCAATTTCCTGATGCATTTTTTCGAGTTCTGCCGTAGGTTTTATGGAATTATATTGTTTTGAAGTTGCCCAAGGTTGAGCAATTCCGGTTTCGATTTTTCTATTATCAAAATACTTGTAGTCTTCCAGAAAGGCCGTTGTATGTCCGTTGAAATAAATGGTTCTAACCGCTTTCAGCAGATAATCAACGTTGAAAATATACATAAAAATGATCAGGAGCATCAAAAGTCCGGCAAACCAGAGGAAGAATTTTTTTAGGAATTTCATTTGTAAAATTTTTGGCTTTCAACGAATTTACACAAAAATCTTTTTGAATGTTACATTTATTAAAATAAACTTTGCTGTGTAGTAGGATTTTCATGTTCCAACAGCCATTTTTTTCGCCATAAACCTCCAGCATAGCCTGTGAGAGAACCATCTGTTCCAATAACGCGATGACAAGGAACTACAATCCAAAGTGGGTTTTTTCCGTTGGCAGAAGCCACAGCCCGAATAGCTTTTACATCGCCTAGTTTTTTGGACAATTCGAGGTAGGAAATTGTTTTGCCGAAGGGAATATTGAGCAATTCCTGCCATACTTTTTGTTGGAAATCAGTGCCTTTTGGGTTGAGCTTGAAGGTGAAATCGTTCCGGTTTCCCGCAAAATACTCTTGAAGTTCGGCAACAGCTTCTTTGAGTACACCAGGGATTTCTTTTGTGATTTCTTTTTCGGAATCTAGAACAGAAATGCTCGAAATACCATTCTCATCTCCGATAATTTCAGTGATTCCAAGAGGCGATTTGATGTAGGCTGTTTGCATATTTTTATTTAACCGCTAAGTTCGCAAAGTTTTTACAATCCCGAAGCTTCGGGACAAAAAAACTATTTAAAAAATTCACTGCCAGCCCTGAAAGGGCGAAACAAAATAGCATAGGGCAAAGCCCTATGAACATAATATTAATAACGTTTTTTAGCCCTGAAAGGGCAAAACCTATTTCGCAAAACTATAAAAATAGGCTTCCAAAGCTTTCAATTCTTCTTCAGGAAGGTTTTTGGTGATGGAGAAATTGGTTTTCATCACTTCGTATTGACTTGGGTCGACGATTGGGTCGGCTTTTCCTTTTAGGAAGGCTACCATATCGGCATTCTTTTCTTTGTAGATCGTGGCAATTTCCTGGATGCTTGGTCCGATGATTTTTTGGTCGGGTTTGTGGCAGGCGAAGCAGTTTCCTTTTCCTTCAAAAACGGCCTGACCGAGTTCAATTTGTTGTTCTTCGGCCGTTTTTTGGGTTTCGGGATAGAGGTTTTCTTTTTGTGCTTCTTCTTTTTTACAGCTTATGAAAAGCAGGATGGTGAAGAGGATGGCTAATTTTTTCATCGTTACGGGGTGAAAGTATAAGGTATTCAAATGGTTTTTTATCTAGCCCTGATTGGAGGGATCTCGTCCTTTTAGACGAGAGGAAGGAAAGGCAGGAATATGGATTCTGAAACAAACCAAGCCTTTCGCTCCTAATTGTGCTACTTCTTGTTTAAAAGGATGGCGGCTTCCTTGGCAAAATAGGTGGAGATTAGGCTTGCTCCTGCTCTTTTGATGCACATTAATTGCTCCATCATGATCTTGTCGTGGTCGAGCCAGCCTCTTTCGGAAGCGGCCTTTATCATGGCATATTCTCCCGAAACGTGGAAAACGGTTACGGGAACGTTGACGGCATTTTTGACTTCGCGGACGATGTCGAGGTAGGCGATTCCGGGTTTTACCATGACCATATCGGCTCCTTCCTCTACATCCCACAAGGCTTCCTTGATGGCTTCAAGGCGGTTTGCATAGTCCATCTGGTAGGTTTTCTTGTCTTTTGGTACGACTACATCAGCTTCTCTTGGAGCTGAATCCAGGGCGTCGCGAAACGGACCGTAAAAAGCGGAGGCATATTTGGCGGAGTAGCTCATAATGCCGACGTTTTGGAAACCTGCCTGATCAAGTCCTTGGCGGAGTCTTAAAACTCTACCGTCCATCATGTCGCTTGGAGCAACAAAATCGGCTCCGGCTTGGGCATGGGAAACGGCCATTTTTACGAGGGCATCGTTGGTAGCATCGTTGGTAATATCGCCGTTTTCGATGATGCCGTCGTGACCGTAAATGGAGTAGGGATCTAGGGCGACATCTGGCATGACAATCATTTCCGGACAGGCTGCTTTTATGGCTTTTATGGCTTGTTGCATGAGTCCGTTTGGGTTCCAGGCTTCTTTTCCGGTGTTGTCTTTTAGGGATTCATCGACCTTTACGTAGATGTTTACGGCACGGATTCCTAGTGCGAATAATTCCTTGACTTCCTTGACGGTTAAATCGATGGAACGGCGGAAAATTCCGGGCATTGATGGGATTTCTACTTTATAATTTTCGCCTTCGGCTATGAACATTGGAAACATAAAATCTTGTGGACTTAATGTTGTTTCGCGGACTAGGCTTCTTATTGATTCGTTTGTTCTTAGGCGACGGCCTCTTTGTAATGGGAACATAATGATTTTAGATTTTAGATTTTAGATTTTAGATTCTTGATGTTTAGTTGACCTCTTTGCTTTTGAAATCAACAATCAAAATCCTCAATCTTAAATCCAGTTTATCGGATTTTCTAATACTTGAATTAATTTTTCTTCTTCACTTCCTTTTTCTGGATGATGGTCATAGATCCATTGAACATGTGGTGGCAAGCTCATTAGGATGCTTTCGATTCTACCATTGGTTTTTAATCCAAATAGGGTTCCTTTGTCGTGAACCAAATTAAATTCGACATAACGGCCACGACGGATTTCCTGCCACGTTTTTTGTTCTGGGGTGTATTCTAAATTTTTTCTTCTTTCTACAATTGGAACGTAGGCTTCTAGGAAACTGTCGCCAACTTCGGTTACGAAATTGTACCAGTCTTCCATTGACATCTCTTGTGTTTCTTTGCAATAATCGAAAAATAATCCTCCGATTCCTCGGGCTTCGTTTCGATGTGCATTCCAGAAATAGGCATCACATTGCTTTTTATATTTTGGATAGAATTCTGGATCATGCTTGTCACACGCGGTTTTGCAGGTTTGGTGAAAATGTTTTGCATCTTCTTCAAACAGATAATAAGGCGTTAAGTCCTGACCTCCGCCAAACCATTGCTGGATGATGTTTCCGTTCTCGTCGTACATTTCGAAATAACGCCAATTTGCGTGAACCGTTGGCACCATTGGGTTTTTCGGATGAATGACCAAGCTTAATCCACAGGCAAAGAAATCGGCTTCGCTAACGTTGAACATTTTTTGCATCGCTTCTGGCAATTTTCCGTGAATGGCAGAGATGTTGACGCCTCCTTTTTCGAAAACTTTTCCGCTTTCGATGACACGTGTTCTTCCGCCACCGCCTTCTGGACGCTCCCAAATGTCTTCGCGGAATTTGGCGACTCCATCGACTTTTTCAAGTCCGGCAACGATGGAGTCTTGTAGGTTTTGGATGTTTTGGTAGAATTTATTTTTCATTATACTGTTGCTTTTACCGAAGTTATCTTATTAAAAATTTCAAATGAAAACGTCTTGCTTTCCGATTGAATGTAATTATAAACCGCTAATGCCTTTTCTTTTAGATTGGATTTTTCTTCTAATAATTTATCTGAAAAAATAACCAGCAAATCCGCAAATTGTTCGGCGTTTTCCCAATCGAAATGAAACTTATCCAGATGCGAAACGAGGTTTTCGGAAGAGAAATTTAATAATGTTTCCAGATTCAATCCTAGAAATTTTAATTGGTTTTCTATTTCATCTTTATCAAAATCTGGAATATAGATCAGTTCGTTCAGCTTTTTTAATATGTTGCTGATTCGCTCGCTTTCTTGGTTTTTTAATCCTTTGTTGAGTGGCATATTTTGATTTTTAATTAAATTTTTTCGCAAACAACTTGACTGATTACTGAAAACTGTGACTGCCTACTGGCCATACTCTTTCACAGCATCCACAAAAGCTTTTGCATGATCAACCGGAATATTTGGTAAAATTCCGTGACCTAGATTTACAATATATTTGTCTTTTCCGAATTCGTCGATCATTTGGTGCACCATTTTTTTGATGGTTGGAATTGGCGAAAGCAATCTCGATGGATCGAAATTTCCTTGCAAAGTGATGTTTCCACCGGATAAATAACGTGCATTTCGTGGCGAACACGTCCAATCTACTCCAAGTGCCGAAGCCTTGCTTTTTCCCATTTCGCCAAGGGCAAACCAGCATCCTTTTCCGAAAACTATCACGTGAGTCTCGTCTGCAAGTGCCTCAACAATCTGGTTGATGTATTTCCAAGAAAATTCCTGATAGTCAACTGGAGAAAGCATTCCGCCCCATGAATCGAAAATCTGAACTGCATTCACACCTGCTTTTACTTTTTCTTTCAAATAGGCGATTGTAGTGTCCGTGATTTTTTGCAAAAGAACGTGTGCCGCTTCCGGATGTGTGAAACAAAATCCTTTGGCCATATCGAAACTTTTCGAGCCTTTTCCTTCAACTGCATAGCAAAAAATTGTCCAAGGCGAACCTGCGAAACCAATCAATGGCACTTCGTCGTTTAGCATCTCTTTGGTTAGTTTGATGGCATCCATCACATAACCTAAAGTTTCGTGAATATTAGGAACAATCACTTTTTCTACATCTTGTGGCGTACGGATTGGATTTGGCAAGAATGGACCAACACTTTCCTTCATTAAGACTTCGATTCCCATTGCTTGTGGAACTACCAAGATATCTGAAAATAAAATTGCCGCATCTGGGGCGATTCTTCTAATCGGTTGAACCGTAATTTCAGAAGCCAATTCTGGTGTTTGGCAACGGGTGAAGAAATCATATTTGTCACGCAAAGCGATGAATTCAGGCAAATATCTTCCGGCTTGACGCATCATCCAAACTGGCGGACGTTGAACAGTTTCTCCTCTTAATGCTTTTAGAAATAGGTCGTTTTTTATCATTTTTTTTGTTTTTTCCTGCAAGGTTTTCAAAACCTTGTAGGTGTTGTTTTTATGTTTCTTAATTTATACCTACAAGGTTTTGAAAACCTTGCAGGAGCTATTTAAATTTGTTTATACATTGAATAATCGTGTTTTCAACCGTTGGTTGATTGGCGACTATTATGTTTTTTGTCGTTTTTTCAAGTGCTTCAGCAGTTGTATTCCCGATGCAGAAGCAGGTTTCTTTCTTTATTTTATTGTCTTTTAGATAGCTTTCTACGGCTGATGGACTGAAAAACAATATTCCGTCTACTGGTGTATTTATTTTTTGTGGAGTCAAATGTGTTTCATATACTTCGATTTCATTGAACTTTATGTTGGCTTCTTTTAGGTAATTAGGCAAAGTATCTCTCCGAAGGTTTCCGCTGAAAAAAGTGAAGCTTTCTTTTGAATAAATTAAGGCGATTATTTCGGCTAAATCTGCAGCATAACCTGTATAGGCAATTACGTTGAAGCCGTTTTCTTCCAACAAGGCTTTGGTTTTTAATCCTACACAAAAGACATTTTTTTCTTGAAGTTTAGGTAATAATTCTTCTGCATTCTCCACTAAACTATGAACAGCATTCTGGCTTGTGAAAATGAGGTTATGGTTGATGGCTTTTAGTTCGAATGGCTTGTTTTCGGTCTTAATAAAATCGGCTTCAACCACAGAAAAATTTGCATTCAAGAGGAATTGCTTCTGATTGCTCAAAAGTTTTTTGGTGGATAATATGCGGATTTGGTTTTGCATCTTGGTTGAAATTATTTGCAATCGCAATAAAATGAAATATTTTTATTTTCTCCAAAAACAACCAAAATATCATCTTCTAACAAAACTGTTTCGGGTGTTGGAAGTCCAATGGTTTCTTTCACAATCGACTTTTTTCCAATCAGATTGACTTTTTCTCTTTTGCGAATTATCGTAACCAAGTTCAAGTGATATTTGTCAATTGTATTCAATTCCGCCAAGGTTTTTCCGTGGAATTCGGGTTTTGATTTCACTTCGGATATCGTATAATTGTTGTCCAATTGATAGTTTTCCAAAGTAGTTTTAAAATTGATTTGCTTGGTCAATCGATCGGCAGATTCTTGTTCAGGGTGCACAATACTGTGAATTCCCATTGCTTCCAAAACCGTGTCGTGAATGGGCGAAAGTGCTCTACTGATGATTTTTACATCGGATAATTTCTTGATAATTGCTGTTGTAATAATGGCAGCCCCTTCATTTTCTCCAATGGCCACCACCACTTTATCGGCATCTTTGAGAGGCAAAGCTTCATAGGCCAATTCGTTGGTGGAATCCATACAAATTACATGCGAAATTTTGTCCTTAACCAAGTTTACCTTGTCCATTTGTCGGTCCACACCAATCACTTCATTCCCAGTTTCTGTTAGGCTTAAAGCCAAAGACATACCGAAATTTCCAAGACCAAAAACTATAATTTTCATTTCAATCGGTTTTAGTTAATCAAAATATTTTCTTTTGGATATTCATAGAATTGATGGTTGATTTGACGGAGCATTCCAATCATCAAGTTGAGCATTCCAATTCTTCCTATAAACATTGTGGCTATTAAGATATATTTGCTTGGTTCTGTTAATGTGGGCGTAAAATTGAGCGACAATCCAACGGTACTGTAGGCCGAAAAACATTCAAATACAACGGTCAGTAAATCGGTTCCTTCGGGTTCAAAAATCAATAATCCTAGAATTGCAAAGCCAATCACAATCAATGAAATACAGAGAATTGCAAAAGCCCTGGAAGTTGATTCGCTGGAAATTCTTCTGCCAAAAAGCTGAATCCTGCTTTTTCCTGTTGCAATTGCAAAAATATTTAATGTTGCCAATGCAAAGGTACTCGTTTTTATCCCTCCACCTGTTGAAGCTGGCGAAGCACCAACCCACATCAAGAAAATGATAAACAGCAGTGAAGGAACTCTCATATCGGTATAGTCAATCGTGTTGAAACCTGCTGTTCTTGGTGTTACGGCGTGAAAAGCAGTTGAGGTTATTTTTCCAAAAACGGTATCATGCTCGAGAAGGATGTTGTTTTGTTCCAGTAAATACAGGAAAACAAATCCACCAATTAGCAAAATTGTAGTGGTGTAGAGTACGATTTTGGTGTTGAGTGTTACGATTCGGTTTTTTTTATGGATGATTTTTTTCTGGAACAATTCTAGAATATAATTCTTTAAATAGGAATAAAAATTGAAGATGATGGAATAGCCCAAGCCTCCAAAAACAATCAATCCCATCAAAACCCATTGAAAATAGTAGTCCAAACTAAGGTAGCTTTCACTCATTCCATTGTTTAAAGTAGAAAAACCGGCATTGCAAAATGCTGAAATCGAATGAAAGATGGAAAAAAATAATTTATTCGTAATTTCCGCTTTATCCGATATCGATGAATAGATGAAAATCGCACCAATTATTTCGACCGATAAAGTAAAAATAACGATGTTCAAGGCCACTTTCAAAACATCTTTCAGGTTGTCGTGTGAGGTGAAATCCTTGACATTCAAACCTTCTCGAAACGAAGAACTTCCTCTAAAGAAGAAGGAAAAGAAGGAAGTGAAGGTTAATATTCCCAATCCGCCAATTTGAATCAAACACAATAGAATGGTTTGGCCTAAAAGTGTAAATGTAGAGGAAACATTCAAGACGCTCAAACCTGTAACGCAAACCGCACTAGTAGAAGTAAAAAGAGCATCTGTAAAAGTTATCGTGCCGTTTGTTGCCTTAGGAAGCATTAGTAAAAAAGCACCAATCAAGATGATCACAAAAAAACTCCCCACAAAAACAATAGCAGGATTATAGTATATTTCATAAATGTAACGTACAAAAATCATCAATCGGATGATGAAATAGATGATGAGTCCGACTTCGAGAATGGTCCTGATTTTTTGAAATACTTCGAGATAATGTAAATCAATATTGACAATAGATGTGATGAGCGAAATAAACAATAGCAATCCAATTATGGCAGTATTAAAAAGTGCAATTTTCTTTCGACCGGAAGTGGTGTAGTAATAAAACTTGTAGATGTTGAACACTAAAAGTGCTACTGAAATGGAGACCAAGCCCACAAATTTTGGGGTTTTGTAAACATCGTGAACACTATAGCCAAAGTCAAACACCAAGTAGGTCAAGACGATTAAATCGAAAAAACGGTAGATGAACTTTAGTATAGAATCTTTTTGCACAGTGAAGTTTTTTTGAAATGCCAATTTTTACTATTACAAATATCGGTTATTTTATTCCGAAGTTTAACAAATAGCCCTGACTGGAGGGATCTCGTCTTTTAGGACGAGAGGAAGGAAGGCGGGAAAATGTCCCGAAGCTTCGGGAAAACAAATGCCTGATGCCTCGCTCCTGCTTATTTTTTTAATGATAATTTTATATTTTTCATCAATTCTTCGCCACCGTTGTTTAGGATTTCCTGTGCCATGTGGAAGCCCAGTTTTTTCCATTCTTCTATAGGAACTACTTTTTCGATTCCGATTTTATCTTTGCCGTCGATAGACAACAAAACGCCTTTTAATGTGATCGTATCGTTATTTTCATCGTAGGTTGCAAAAGCTCCGATGGGTGCCGTACAACCGCCTTCGAGGGTTTTTAGGAATTGTCTTTCGATATAGGTGCAAACCTCAGTTTCGATATGGTTTAATTCTGAAACGGCTTCGCGGGTAAAACTATCATCCGCCATTGCCACAACAACCATTGCTCCTTGAGCTGGTGCGGGAATCATCCAATCCAGATCGATAAAATCATCCGGTTTCAGGTTGATTCTTTCAAGTCCGGCTGCTGCAAAAACGGCTCCGCTCCAATTGCTGTCGTTGAGTTTTTGCATTCGGGTATTTACGTTTCCACGTAAATCCACCACGTTGTGAGTTGGGTATTTGTTGAGCCATTGTGCCTGACGGCGAAGACTTCCTGTTGCTATGGTTCCGATATCAGACAAGAAATCAAGATTGCCTTTGTGTACCAAAATATCCAAAACATTGGCTCTTTCCAAAACAGCTGCTTGAACAATTCCCACAGGCAAAGCTGTTGGAACATCTTTCATCGAATGAACGGCAATGTCAACTTGACCGTTAATCATTGCAATATCTAGTGTTTTGGTGAAAATTCCTGTGATTCCGAGTTCGTAAAGAGGTTTGTCTAGGATGATGTCGCCTTGGGATTTTACGGCGATGATTTCAGTTTTATAGCCTAAATCGTTTAGTTTTTTTTGGACGGTATGGGCTTGCCAAAGTGCGAGTTCGCTGTCGCGGGTTCCGATTCTTATAACTTTTTGAGACATTCTTTTTGTTTTCGAACCATTAAGAAATTAGGCTCATTAAGTTTAGATTATCTTGCTTCAATTTGAAATACTTTTTCAATCCATTCAATGCTTTCATCCACCATCGTGTTGTCGTCTTTCAGATGATTTGCAAAATGGGTGGTAATCTTCTGGATGATTCTTGCACTGATGATTTCGGCTTGTTCCTCGTTGAAGTTGGATATCTTTTTGCTTTGGAAATTCAATTCTGAATTTTTAATGGCATTTAGTTTTTCTTTTAATGCATTGATTGTTGGAGCAAATTTTCTAGCTTTTGTCCAATTCACAAATTCTTCTTTTGTTTCTTCAATGATTGCTTCAGCAGCTGGAATGTGTGACTTTCTTTTTTCAAGGGTTTCATCCGTCATTTGGGCTAAATGATCCATGTGGATCAACGTAACGCCATCCAAATCCTTAACATCTTCATTTACATTTTTCGGAATCGATAGATCTAAAATCAGCAAAGGCTTTTTAAGATTTAGAATCGCTTTGTCAACGGTTGGATTTTGAGCTCCTGTTGCCACAACAACAATATCTGCTTTTTGAAGTTCAAGATGCAATTCTGAATAATCCTTCACGATAAGGTTCAGTTTTCCCGCCAATTTCTCAGCTTTATCTTTCGTTCTGTTGATGAGGGTAATGTGCTCGTTTTTAGTATGTTTTACTAAATTCTCGCAGGTGTTTCTACCGATTTTTCCCGTTCCAAAAAGTAAAATATTTTTAGAACTGATATTCTCTACATTCCTGATAATATATTGAACCGAAGCAAAAGAAACAGATGTTGCTCCCGAACTGATTTCAGTTTCGTTTTTGATTCTTTTGCTTGCTTGAATTACAGCATTTATTAACCTATCTAAAAAAGTATTGATTAATCCGAATGACCTTGACTCGGCAAAACTGGTTTTAACTTGGCTGATGATTTCAAAATCACCTAAAATCTGACTATCCAATCCGGTTCCAACACGAAACATGTGGTTGATGGCTTCCTGATTTTTATAAACAAAACCTACTTTTTGAAATTCTTCAACCGTACCCAAACTGTTTTCGCAGATCAATTTAATCAATTGAAAAGGATGTTCTGCAAAACCATAGATTTCGGTCCTGTTGCACGTGGAAGTTACAATCAAACTTTCTATGCCTTCGCTTTTCGCCTGTTCCAGCAAACGGGTTTTGGCTTTTGCATCTAAACTAAATTTACCTCTAACTTCGGCATCCGCTTTTTTATAGCTTAATCCTACGGAGTAAAAATAGTGGTGCTTCGATAAGTTATTATTTTCCATATATACACTTTTCCAAAAAGTTCAACAAAATTATCATTATACTGTTTATAAAAGTAACGCTGTAAGGACTATTTGTATCGCTACGAGATATTTTAAACCAAAATGCCTGAAACAACGTAAATTCTATTAAATTTGTACTGAAATCAAGTCTTTGCAAATACCTTATGTAGAATTATTCTAAATAGATTTGAACTTGGTTTCAAAAAACATATACGAAAAAATATCGCTATGGGTTCTCAAGAAGAAATAAAAATTGAAGAAGATTTTATTTTGATTCGTTTTCAGAATGATGACAATGAAGTTTTTCGAGTAGAAAGACCTATAAATCAAGGGTTGATACAATTTCACTTTGGTATAAAAGGAAAGGCAAAATTTATCTTCAATCAAGGAAATTATGCCTTGGATTTGAAAGAAGAGAAGTCGTTATTACTTTATAATCCGCAAAAAGAATTGCCTCTAAATTTAGAATTGGCTCCAAATTCGTGGGTCATTTCAGTAATTGTTTCGATTAAAAAATTCCATGCCTTGTTTTCTTCCGAAGCCGATTACATCACTTTTTTGAGTGAAGACAACAAGGATAAGAAATATTATAACGAAGGAAACATCAATCCGTCGATGGCGATTGTTTTGAGCCAATTGTTTCATTTTAATCTTCATCCATCCATAAAAAATCTTTATTATAAAGGGAAAGGTTATGAATTGTTGAGCCTTTATTTCAATAGGACTGAAGACCCAAATGCAGAACAATGTCCGTTTTTGATTGATGAAGACAATGTGCTGAAAATCCGAAAAGCAAAAGATATCGTCATCGCTAATATGGCCGAACCGCCAGGACTTCAAGAATTGGCCGACCAAGTTGGCTTGAATCTGAAAAAACTCAAAATGGGTTTCAAGCAGATTTATGGCGACACCGTTTATGGTTTTCTGTTTGATTATAAGATGGATTTCGCCCGAAAACTGCTCGATTCAGGTTCCTATAATGTAAATGAAGTAGGCTTGAAGATTGGCTACAGCACCGGAAGTCATTTTATAGCCGCGTTCAAAAAGAAATATGCCACGACTCCGAAAAAATATTTGATGTCTATTAATCCAAATACATAAATATGAAGCTTGAAAATGCTCATATCGAAACCATAAAGGAACTAAAATCAGCCATTTTATCCAGTCGTTATAGGCTTGCTGTTTTGGCCAACAGCGAAATGCTTGGATTGTATTTTACAGTAGGAAAATTAATTTCTACAAAAGTAAAAGAAGAAAAATGGGGATCTAAAGTTCTTGAAAATTTATCTGCCGATTTGCAGAATGAATTGCCTGGTTTGAGAGGTTTCTCGGCTTCTAACATCAAAAAAATGCGAATTTTTTATGAATCTTGGAGTCTATATTTTACAATTGGTTCGTCAGTAACGAACCAATTTCAAAACACATCAAATGGATTAATTTCAATTAGTTCGTTGATAACGAACGAATTTGAAAATGATTTTAACAAAGTAAGTTTCACACATCACTTTGAAATTTTATCAAAAACAAATTCAATCGAGCACTATGTTTTTTACATTCAAAAAATTGCTTCAGAGTTTTGGAGTGTAAGCACATTGCAATATCATTTAAAATCAAATTTATTCGAAAATCAAGGATCAATTGCAAATAATTTCATTAAAACAATTTCAGAAAATGATTTAAGGTCAAAAGCACTATTGGCATTCAAAGACGAATATTTATTGGATTTTATAAATATCGAAGACCCCGAAGAAGAAAATGAACGTTTTATAGAAAATGAAATTGTTCGAAACATCAAAAAGTTTTTACTTTCTTTAGGAACCGACTTTGCTTTTATAGCCAATCAATACCGATTCATTTTAGATGAAAATGAATATTTTGTAGATTTATTATTTTACAATCGGAGAATGCAATGCTTGGTTGCTTTTGACTTAAAAAGTGGAAAATTCAAACCAGAATATCTTGGCAAAATGAATTTTTATCTTTCAGCATTAGATGAAATGGTGAAATTACCACATGAAAATTCTTCAATTGGAGTCATTTTATGCAAAGAAAAAAACAATAAAGTCGTTGAATTTTCATTTAGAGATTTCAATAAATCTATGGGAGTTTCTACCTATAAAACCGCAAATGAATTGCCCGACGAATATAAAGGCTTATTACCCAACGAAAAGATTTTAAAGAAATTAATGGATTGAAAAACACATATACCATTGATTCCGTATATTAAACAATAAATAAAATATAGTTAACCCCGATTAGTAAAAAAGGCAGCTTGCTTACTTTTACATAAAACAAAAAAACAATGAAAGGCGTATTATTAGTAAACCTAGGTTCTCCAAAAAGTCCCGACCCGAAAGACGTAAAACCATATTTAGACGAATTTTTAATGGACAAATATGTGATAGATGTTCCATTTTTATTGAGAGCCTTGCTGGTTCGAGGAATTATTTTGAGAAAACGCCCGGAAGAATCGGCTCATGCTTACAAGAAAATTTGGTGGGACGAAGGTTCGCCTCTTATTGTTCTTTCTGAAAGAATGCACAAAAAAGTTCAGGCAAAAACCGAAATTCCGGTTGCATTGGCGATGCGTTATGGCGAAATGACCATCGAAAAAGGTTTGCAGGAATTGCACAATCAAGGCGTGACCGAAGTTTTGCTTTTTCCACTATATCCTCAATATGCAATGGCTTCTACATTGACGATTTTGGTCTTGGCCGAAAAAATCCGAAAAGAAAAGTTTCCACAGATGAAATTCACCGATGTTCCTGCTTTTTACAACAAGCCAGACTATATCAAAAACCTTTCGGATTTAATCCAAAAAAATCTGGAAGGATATGAATATGACCAATTGGTTTTTTCGTATCACGGAATTCCGGAGCGTCATATCAGAAAAACAGATGTAACGAAATCACATTGCAAGATTGATGGTTCTTGTTGCAACACGCCTTCTGCAGCTCACGCTTTTTGCTACCGTCATCAATGTTATGAAACCACAAGATTGGTTGTAGAGCAGTTGCAAATTCCAAAAGACAAATATTGTCAAACGTTCCAATCGAGATTGGCTGGCGACAAATGGCTCGATCCTTATACTGATGTTGAAATTGACAAAATGCCATCAAGAGGCATCAAGAAAATTGCTGTTGTGACTCCAGCTTTCGTGACCGATTGTTTGGAAACTTTAGAAGAAATTGCCATGAGAGCCAAAGAAGATTTCGAGTCGAATGGTGGCGAAGAGTTTTTGGCAGTTCCGTGTTTGAACGACAACGACGACTGGATTCAAACCGTTACAAACTGGATCGAAGAATGGACTGTTGCCGAAACCGTAACGGCATAAAATGGCAGTTTCCTCGGAAGAATTAGGAAAAAAGGACATTAAAAAATTGCTTGTTCAGCAAGCGGTTCCATCATCAATCGGGATTTTATTTATGTCGGTTAATATCTTGGTGGATACCATTTTCGTTGGACAATGGATTGGATCATTGGCAATTGCAGCCGTGACCGTGGTTTTACCCATTACTTTTTTTATTTCTTCTCTGGGAATGGCAATTGGTGTTGGAGGAGGTTCGGTGCTTTCCCGGGCTTTAGGGTCTAATGATAAGGAAAAAGCACTGTTTACATTTGCCAACCAAATCATGATGACGTTTTTATTGGCGTCGGTATTTGTAATTTTCGGACTTTTTTTCAGTGATGAAATGCTGACGCTTTTTGGTGCAAAAGGAAATATTGTTGCTCCAGCAAAAGAATTTTTCCTTCCGATAATTATAAGTGTTCCATTTCTCGCACTTTGTATGATGGGAAACAACATCATTCGGGCTGAAGGGAAAGCTAAATATGCAATGTTTGCGATGATAATTCCGGCTTTTGTGAATATCATCCTCGATATTATTTTCATCAAAATGATGAATATGGGAATGCTTGGAGCTGCTTTGGCTACAGCCATTTCCTATTTTACATGCTTTGTTTTCGTCCTCTGGTTTTTTGTGTATAAAAGCGAATTGAGATTGGAAATCAGACATTTTAAATTTCAAATTCCGTTGATAAAGGAAATCACAGAATTGAGTTTCGTTACTTTTTCCCGTCAAGGTGTTGTGAGTGTTTTGTCGATAATCCTCAATCATACTTTATATACTTATGGTGGCGAACATTCAATTGCCGTTTACGGAATTATAAGCCGAATGCTGATGTTTGCCCTATTTCCAATCTTAGGAATCACACAAGGTTTCTTGCCTATTGCTGGTTTTAATTATGGAGCAAAAAATTTTGACAGGGTAAAAGAAAGTGTAAATGTTTCTATAAAATATGCCGCACTTTTGGCGACTGTAATCTTCGTTGTAATTTTAATTTTAGCCAAACCGATAGTAGCTGTTTTCACGAACGATCCAGAAGTAATTGCCGAAACACCAAATGCCTTGAGATGGGTTTTCGCCGCTTCACCCATTATCGCAATTCAGCTGATTGGAGCTGCCTATTTTCAAGCTGCCGGAAAAGCTAAAAAGGCGTTGTTTCTCACTTTAACCAAACAAGGATTTTTCCTGATTCCGTTAGTGCTGATTTTACCCCATTTTTTTGGTATTTTTGGAGTGTGGGTTGCTTTTCCAATTGCCGATATTTTATCGACAATTATCACAGCCTATTTTCTAAAGAAAGAAATGAATACGGTTTTAATACAGAAAAATGGAATTGATAACACCTTCTAATTATAACGAAACACTTATTGAGCTTAAGAAGAGGATAAATCTTGCTCAATACAAAAGCTTTTCCGCTGTAAATACTGAATTGATTTTGATGTATTTGGACATTGGAAAAGTACTTTCAGAAAAATTAAAGACCGGTTGGGGAGATGGTATTGTTGATGTTTTATCTAATGATTTACAGTCTGAATATAGTGGAGTTAAGGGTTTTTCTTCTAGGAACTTGAGAAGAATGAAATTGATTTATGAAGAAATTCATACAAATATAATTTGGACACAGCTTGTGGCCAAATTGCCTTGGGGACATACAAACATGATTTTTGCCAAGATTAAAAATGATGAAAAGAGGACCTTTTATCTTCAGAAATGTTTAGAGAGAGGATGGAGCAGAAGCATTTTAGAAGAGGAAATAAAGTTTGATGCTTATTCAAAACAGGTCAATTTCCAAAGTAACTTTGAAAACACAATTGTTGATGATAAAGTCATAGCCTACCGTTTATCCTTTAAAGATGAATATAACTTATCATTTTTAAATCTTGAAGACACTCATACCGAGAGAGAACTTGAAACGGCAATAGTGGAGAATATTTCTAAAACTTTGGGGCAGTTCGGAAATGACTTTGCTTTTATGGGGAGACAATTTAGATTAGAAGTTGACAATAAAGAATATTTCATAGATTTATTGTTTTATCATCGGAAATTAAAATCAATGATTGCCTTGGAATTGAAAGCATCAGAATTTAAACCTGAACATAGCCAACAACTTAACTGGTATTTACATCTGTTAGATAAAACAGTAAAATATCCAGAAGACAATCCTAGTATCGGAATTCTGCTCTGTAAAAGTAAAAGCAAATTAACAGTTGAGTATGCTTTAGAAATGGCAAATAATCCGATGGGAATAGCAACTTATAATTATAAACAATTACCTAAAGAGATTGCCAAATTTTTACCAACCGAAAAAGAACTCAAAAAAATATTCAATGATGCTGAAAAACTAAACAATGGACTATAACTACCTAAAATCCTTACATCTAATTTTTGTAATAACTTGGTTTTCCGGGCTATTTTACATCGTCCGATTGTTTGTCTATCAAATTGAAGCTTCTCAAAAAACATCTCCTGAAAAGGAAATTTTGCAAAAGCAATACAAAATAATGACTTATAGGTTGTGGTACATCATCACTTGGCCATCAGCAATTTTAGCAAGTATTTTTGCTTTTTGGATGCTATTTTTCACCGATTTAGGAAGTGCCTGGCTCAAGATGCCTTGGATGCATGTCAAGCTTGGCTTCGTTTTTGCGTTGTATTTATACCATTTAAAATGCCACCAGATTTACCTTCAATTGCAAAAAGACGAAATAAAACATTCATCAAATTTTATGCGATTGTGGAATGAAGGAGCGACAATAATTCTTTTTGCAGTCGTTTTTTTAGTCATTTTAAAAAGTGCCGTCAATTGGATTTATGGTGTTGTTGGAATCATTCTATTTTCGGTAATTATAATGTTAGGATTCAAATTTTATAAAAAAATCAGAGAAAAGAAATAGATTGCAGTCTCAATTTCAGTTTATAAACGTAATCCAAATAACTGCGACAGAAAACGGAAAAAATGCTAAAAAACGTCAAAATAAAACGAGTATCACTACGAATCAGGATTTTTCTCTCGATGATTGTCCTTACCTTGATAGCATCGGTTTTGATGGCTTCGATTTCTATTTTTCAATTCAAAAACGAAGCAAAAGATTACCATCAAGAACGTTTAGAGCGAAAAGAAAACGCCATAAAAGAACACATCAATTTTATTTTGGCCACGACAACCTATCCGTTGACTGAGCAAAACTTACCGCTAATTTTTAAGGATAAAATTCACGAGTTGGCCGACATTCACAGTCTTCAAATCAACATTTACAGTCTAAAAGGAGAACTTCTTAAGTCTTCAAAAGCCTCCTTTTCGATAGACACAATTGCTCCACCTGTTCCAGATTATATGCTGAAACTGGTGCAATCTTCAATGGAAAAAAGATATGTAGATGTAAAAAACATCGAAGGAAAAAAATACCGATCTTCTTTTAGTCAAATAAAAGATTTAAAGTTCAAACCCCTTGGAATATTGAACCTTCCTTATATTGAAGATGATGGTTTTTATGATCGTGAGCTCAAAAATTTCCTGATCCGTTTGGGTCAAGTCTATTCCTTTATGTTGGTTATTGCCTTCGCTTTGGCCTATTTCCTTTCGAGCTACATCACCAAATCATTAAAATCCATTTCAGATAAAATCACCGAAACCAGCCTGAATCAAAAGAACGAAAAAATTGAACTTCAGGACAGTTCCCAGGAAGTCAGTTTGCTGATAAACGCCTACAATGCGATGGTCGATAAGTTGGAGGAAAGTGCCCTAAAACTCGCACAAAGTGAACGAGAACAAGCCTGGCGAGATATGGCAAAACAAGTCGCACACGAAATCAAGAATCCACTCACGCCAATGCGATTGACAGTTCAGAATTTCCAGCGAAAATTCGACCCAAATGATGTAGAAGTCAAGCAAAAAGTAAAGGATTACTCCGAAACGTTGATCCAGCAAATCGACACGATGAGTTCCGTGGCTTCGGCCTTTTCTAACTTTGCATCAATGCCAGCCCAACAAAATGAAACACTCAATGTTGTAAATATTGTAGAACTTGCCTTGGAGATTTTCAACGAAGATTACCTCTATTTTCATTCCGAAGAAAAGGAAATCATCACCATTATGGACCGGACTCAACTCATCCGAATCATCACAAATTTGGTCAAAAATGGTATTCAGGCCATCCCCGATAATCAGGAAAACAAGTCGATAATTGTTGCCGTCAAAAAAGTACACAATACGGTTTTAATTACAGTTGAAGACAATGGAATCGGAATCGAAGAACAAAATATTTCCCGCATTTTCGAACCAAAATTCACCACCAAAAACAGCGGAATGGGACTCGGACTCGGCATCATCAAAAACATCATCGAAAACTATAAAGGAACCATCACGTTTGAAAGCAATTTCGGAAAAGGCACCATTTTCACCGTGTCGCTTCCTATAATTAATGAATAATTTGGAGCAAATCGCTCGGGCATTTGTTCCATCCATTTTCCTGCTTTCCATTGCAATCCTTTTCATTTTTAAAGAAAAAATAAAAAGGATTTCCATTGCAATCAGGGCTATTTAAATAAAATTTTTAGAACTTTGGAAACTTTCTTATTCACAACATCGAATATATAATCAAACATAAAATCATGAGCTACGAAAATATTTTAGTTGCCACCGAAAACAACATTACAACAATTACCATCAATCGTCCAAACAAGCTGAATGCTTTAAACAAAGCCACAATTGCCGAGTTGCACCAAGCCTTCAAAACTGCCGAAGCTGACACCGCAACACGAGTTATTGTACTAACCGGTTCGGGCGAAAAGGCCTTTGTTGCAGGAGCTGATATTTCAGAATTCGCAAATTTTTCTGTAGAAGAAGGAGCACAATTGGCACAACAAGGACAAGAACTATTGTTCGATTTTGTTGAAAATCTAAAAACGCCAGTCATTGGAGCCGTAAACGGATTTGCACTTGGTGGCGGTTTGGAACTGGCAATGTCGTGCCATTTCAGGGTAGCTTCCGAGAATGCAAAAATGGGCTTGCCAGAAGTTTCCTTGGGAGTAATTCCAGGCTATGGCGGAACCCAACGGTTGCCTCAATTGGTAGGAAAAGGCAAAGCGATGGAAATGATCATGACTGCCGGAATGCTCAATGCCGAAGAAGCAAAACAATACGGATTGGTGAATTACGTAGTTCCTCAAGCAGAACTTTTGGATTTATGCAACAGCATTGCCCAAAAGATAATAAAGAATTCTCCCGTTGCGATTTCAAAAGCGATTAAAGCTGTAAATGCCAATTTCAAAGATGGTGTAAATGGATACGAAACTGAAATAAAAGCTTTCGGATATTGCTTTGGAACCGAAGATTTCAAGGAAGGGACAACTGCTTTTCTTGAAAAGAGAAAGGCTGAATTTTCTGGAAAGTAAAGTAAAAATAAAGATTACAAAGAAAGGAGCTTGTTATATTTGACAAGCTTTTTTGTGTAAATCTCAAATTTCTTCAACAAATATATATTTCTTATTTTTGCTTTCAATTTTTAAGAAAAATGGAAAAAATCCTATCATATCCAATCTCGTTTGTCAGCATGATTTTGTTCCTGTTGACATTGGTGCTGTTTCATCCCATTCAATGGATATGTTTTACTGTTTTCGGTTATCAAGCACATAAAAAAAGTGTCGATTATCTGAATTTGGTATTGTTGAGAATCGGACATTTATTAGGAACAACTTATAAGGTTGAGGGTAGGGAATTGATTCCAAAAGGTGTTCCAGTTATATTCGTAGCCAATCATCAAAGTTTGTACGATATTGTTGGGATTATTTGGTTCATGCGAAAATTCCATCCAAAATTTGTCAGCAAAAAGGAACTTGGAAAAGGAATTCCGAGTATTTCCTACAACCTAAATCACGGCGGTTCCGTACTTATAGATAGGAAAGATCCAAAACAAGCTATTCCAACTATTAAAAAATTATCGGAATACATTGAAAAGCACAATCGTTCGGCAGTTATTTTCCCAGAAGGGACAAGAAGCAAAACCGGAGTTCCAAAAGAATTTGCCCAAAGCGGATTGAAAATTCTCTGCAAATATGCACCTTCCGCCTATGTGGTTCCGATAACGATAAACAATTCTTGGAAATTTGTTAAATATGGCTTTTTTCCCTACGGTTTAGGAAATCGCCTTACCTTTACAGTTCATAACGCTTTAGCTGTCAAAGAGTATCCGTTTGATGAAATTATGCAAAAAACAGAAAAAGCAATTGTAGAATCCGTAAAATTATAAAAGAATTAGGGAGGGAAACAAATCCCAATTCCTAAATCTAAAATCCTAAATAAAAATGTCTATACACAACGTACGACTAGAAGTAATGCAGTTATTGGAGAAGAAAATTGATACTTTTGTGGATCAATTTCTTATTCCTATTGAAACAATTTGGCAACCGACCGATTTTTTACCAAATTCACAAGATGAAAATTTCTTTGAAGAAGTGAGAGAATTAAGAGAAATTGCTAAAGATTTACCCTATGATTTTTGGGTAACGCTTGTTGGCGATACTATAACCGAAGAAGCTTTACCGACCTACGAATCATGGTTGATGGATGTTGAAGGAGTAGATCAGATTGAAGCAAATGGCTGGTCGAAATGGGTCAGAAACTGGACCAGTGAAGAAAACCGTCATGGTGATTTGTTGAACAAATATCTTTATTTGTCAGGTCGTGTCAACATGCGAGAAATCGAAATCACGACACAACATCTAATTGCCGATGGTTTTGATATCGGGACTGGACGTGATCCTTATAAAAATTTCGTTTATACCAGTTTTCAAGAATTGGCGACTTATGTTTCGCACAACAGAGTTGCTCAATTGGCAAAAACGTATGGCGATAACAAACTTTCAAAAATTTGCAAGATGATTGCCGGAGACGAAATGCGTCATCACATGGCCTATAGCGAATTTGTAAACCAGATTTTTAAAGTTGATCCAAGCGAAATGATGTTGGCTTTCCAATATATGATGAAACAGAAGATTGTAATGCCTGCTCAATTTTTGAGAGAATCTGGAGAGAAAATCAGTTCTGCTTTCGAAAGTTTTTCTGATTCTGCACAACGAATTGGCGTTTACACGGCAAGCGATTATGTAGATATCATGCAAAAATTAATCAACAAGTGGGAGATTGATAAAATCAGTGATTTGACTGATGAAGCCGAAAAAGCAAGAGATTATCTGATGAAATTGCCTGCAAGAATGGCTAAAATTTCAGAAAGAATCGTAATTCCGGCCGAATCGCAAATTTTCAAATGGGTTGAACCTGCAAGAATATAATTTTAAATTTTAAATTTTTAAATGTTGAATTTTGAGCACGTTCTTGAAATTCAACATTTTTTTTATGCTTAAAAACAAAATGGAACATTCAAGATTAATACAAACAACGATCAATTTCGTAAAGGAAAAACTCGAAAATGCAGAAGGTGGACACGATTGGTTTCACATCGAAAGAGTTTATAAAAATACTTTGTTGATTGCAAAGGAAGAAGAATGCAACTTGCTGGTTTGTCAGTTAGGAGCTTTGTTGCACGATATTGCAGATAGTAAATTTCATGGTGGCGACGAAACCGTAGGGCCAAAAACCGCAAGAGATTTTCTCGAAAAAGAAAATGTATCAGAAGAAATCATTGACCACGTCATTAAAATCATTGAAAATATCTCATTCAAGGGAGGTAATTTTGAAAAGAACTTCACTTCAATTGAGCTTGACATTGTTCAAGATGCCGACCGTTTGGATGCCATTGGAGCCATCGGAATTGCGAGATGCTTCAACTATGGCGGATTTAAAAATCGTGCTTTATATAACCCCGAAATCCTTCCGAATTTAAACATGAGTAAGGAGGAATATAAAAACACGGACAGCCCAACCATCAATCATTTCTATGAAAAATTATTGATGCTGAAGAATAAGATGAATACTTCAACCGGGAAGCAAATTGCTGAACAACGTCATCTTTATATGGAAGGTTTTTTGGAGCAGTTTTTTGCGGAATGGGAAGGGAAGAAATAAAAAAAGCCGACTTGTTTAAAAATCAAGCCGGCTTTCATATATGAACGCTGAAACTATTCTATTTCAGAGACTCTCAAGGTATTCACCATTCCTTTATCAGTAACCGGCATAGCTGCAAGGTTGATCAAGAAATCGCCTTTTTCTACATATCCTTTTTGTCTTGCGATTTCGTTTACATCGGTAACGGTGTCATCCGTACTCACGAATTTATCGTAATAGTATGATTTCACACCCCAAAGCAAGTTCAATTGCGTCAAGATTCTTTTGTTTGATGTAAACACCAAAATATGAGCTTGTGGTCGCCAAGCCGAAATTTGGAAAGCCGTATAACCACTGTTAGTCAAAGTACAAATTGCTTTCGCCTTGATTACATTGGCCATCATGGCAGCATGATGACAAATCGATTTGGTGATGAATCTTTTTGTTCTAACCTGTGGTGTGTTTTGTGGCACGATGATCAGCGGAGAATCTTCAACTGCTTCAATAATCTGTGTCATTTTTTCAATAACTTGAACAGGGTAGTTTCCAACAGAAGTTTCTCCAGATAGCATTACCGCATCGGCACCATCCATTACAGAATTCGCTACGTCATTAACTTCCGCACGAGTTGGTGTAAGGCTTGTAATCATCGTTTCCATCATTTGAGTGGCAACGATAACAGGAATTCTAGCTGTTTTAGCTCTGTTGATTAATTTCTTTTGGATAAGTGGCACTTCATGGGCTGGAACTTCAACACCCAAATCTCCACGGGCTACCATCAAACCATCACAATAAGCAACAATTTTATCAATGTTTTCTACACCTTCAGGTTTTTCGATTTTAGCAATGATTGGAATTTTATGATCAGAATGTTCCATGATCAAATCTTGAAGTTCCATCAAATCCTCTGCTGTTCTAACGAATGAAAGAGCAATCCAATCTACTTTATTTTCTATTGCGAAAAGAGCATCTTTAATATCTTTTTTGGTCAAAGCCGGAAGCGAAACCTTTGTATTCGGAAGGTTAACTCCTTTTTTAGATTTCAAAGGTCCACCTTGAATAACTTTACAGACTACTTCAGTAGAGCCGTTAGTTTCAAGTGCTTCAAACATCAGTTTTCCATCGTCCAAAAGGATTTTTTCTCCTGGTTTAACGTCTCTAGGAAATTCCTTGTAGTTCATGTAAACTCTTTCGGCAGTTCCTGGAACATCTTCGGCAGTTTGAAACGTGATGATGTCGCCAGGGTTAACCACAACATCTTCCTTCATTACTCCAACGCGAAGTTTCGGACCTTGTAAATCGGCCAAAATTGCTGTTGTGTAACCAAATTCTTCATTCAAAGAACGAATCATGTCGATTCTTTCGCTAACATCACTATAATCAGCATGCGAAAAATTGATTCTGAAAACGTTAACTCCCGCATCAATCATATTTTTCAATACTTCTTTCGTGCTGCATGCAGGTCCTAGGGTCGCTACAATTTTAGTTTTTTTGTTTGTTGACATTGTTTTTTAAAAAATTAAATTGTTTTTTGATTTGATTTTATCGGTTTCAACTTTATAAACCGTTGAAACCCTATCAATTGTATTTATGTTATTAATAATTAATTCTATGGTTTCTTCCGCATTTTCTACTTTCAAAAAATAATCTACTTTTTTGAATTCGGGTAAAAAATAAACATTGGTTGAAATTTCTAAAACTGAATTTGTAAATAAATTGGTTTCTTTACTCTTGTCTTGAACCGTAATTTCATTTTTATTCTGAATAAGGCTCCAGCAAACTTCCTCTTTTAAATTTTCATATTTGTATTTTGAAAAATAGGTTTCGCCATTCTTGGTCGTAATCTGAATTTCCTCTTTACATTTATTCAAAATAATGGGCAATTTTTGATTGATGAAATAGGCAAGACGATAATCTTCTAATGAAGTATGAATTGCAATTAATTCATAATCAATTTCGTCAAATTCATCAATGTATAATTTATGGATGGCCATTTTTTGATACAAAATAAGCCGTAAATATAGTATTTCTAAACCATAAAAAAGAGTAATAAATTGAACTTAACGTTAATTTATCAACGAAAACGATATAGTTTTGAGGATTTGATTTTATTTTGTGTTAATTTTTTCTTGAAATGCAAAATAAGCCCTTTGGGAAGCTTTTTCTTCTGCCTTCTTTTTTGATGTAGCTCTTGCCTTTGCAATTACTTTTTCATCAATGCTTAATTTAACGCCAAAAAGTCGTTCACCTGTGATGGCATTGTCTTCAAAAACATCATAATGAAACGTTCTCTTTTCCTTTTGACACCACTCAATAAGTAAACTTTTGTAGCTGATAACTTTTCCTTCCAAACGGGCAATATCAACATAAGGTTCAATGACTCTTTTCTGTATGAATTTTTCGCATTGTGGATAACCTTGATCGAGATAGATGGCTCCAACCAAAGCTTCAAAGATATTTCCGTGGATGTTTTCGCCAAAATGTTGAGTTGGCACTTTGCTTTCTACAAATCGGATGAGGTTCAAATCTCTTCCAAGTTCATTCAAATGTTCACGGCTTACTATTTTTGAACGCATTTTCGTAAGATAGCCTTCATCTCCAGAAGGAACTTTGTTAAACAAATGTGCAGCAATGACAGAACTTAGCATGGCATCTCCTAGAAATTCAAGACGCTCATAACTAATGGGCTTTCCGTTTTTGTCAAGCTTGTTTAGCGATCGATGCGTGAACGCTTTTCTGTAGCAATCGAGGTTTATTGGCTTGAAGCCAAGGATTATTTCAATTTCATTAAAAAAAAACCCGTCTTCTTGAGAACGGGATTTTACAAATATTTTTTTGAGAAAGCTCATTAAGATTATTCTGCTATTTTTTTGAACAAAACGCAAGCATTGTGACCACCAAAACCAAAGGTGTTGCTCATTGCCACATTTACTTCTCTTTTTTGAGGTTTGTTTAGTGTCAAATTCAATGATGGGTCAATGTTTTCGTCTACAACTTCATGGTTGATTGTTGGAGGAACAATACCGTATTTCATGGCTAAAATAGAGGCAATAGCTTCAATCGCACCTGCAGCACCAAGTAAATGTCCTGTCATTGATTTTGTAGAATTGATATTGATGTTTTTTGCATGATCGCCAAAAACAGCACTAATTGCTTTCAATTCTGCAACATCACCAAGAGGTGTTGAAGTTCCGTGTGTGTTGATGTGATCTACATCTTCTGGATTCATTCCTGCATCTCTCAAAGTGTTTTTCATTACTGCGATAACACCAATTCCTTCTGGATGTGGAGCGGTCAAGTGATAAGCATCTGATGACATTCCGCCTCCGCCAATTTCGCAATAGATTTTTGCTCCACGGGCTTTTGCATGTTCGTATTCTTCCAAAACCAAAGCACCAGCACCTTCACCCAAAACAAATCCGTCACGAGTAGCGTCAAAAGGTCTCGAAGCTGTTTCAGGAGTTTCGTTTCTTGTAGAAAGAGCATGCATAGAGTTGAATCCGCCCATTCCTGCGATTGTAACTGCTGCTTCAGAACCCCCTGAAACGATGACATCACACATTCCTAAACGGATGTAGTTGAAAGCGTCAATCAAGGCATTTGCCGAAGAAGCACAGGCAGAAACAGTTGTATAGTTTGGTCCCATATAGCCATTTCTCATAGAGATATGAGCTGGAGCTATATCGGCAATCATTTTCGGGATAAAGAAAGGGTTGAATTTTGGAGTTCCGTCACCTTTGGCATAGTACATCACTTCGTCTTGGAAGGTTTCCAATCCGCCGATTCCTGCACCCCAAATTACACCTACTCTGTATTTGTCAACATTGTCATCCGTAAGTCCGGCATCTTTGATTGCCTCGTCACTTGCAGCAATAGCATATTGAGCAAATTTGTCCAATCTGCGGGATTCCTTACGATCCATATAGTCTTCAATATTGAAGTTCTTTACTTCGCAGGCAAATTTTGTTTTATGCTTTTCAGTATCGTAATATGTTATTGGAGCAGCACCACTTTTACCACTGATCAACGCATTCCAGTATTCTTCTATGGAATTTCCAATAGGAGTAAGAGCACCTAATCCTGTTACAACAACCCGCTTTAATACCATACGTATAATTTTATAGTTTCTATCTAAACAAATAATACCTATGTTTTCTTCTATGTTAAATCATAAAAAGACATAGGTATTACACAATATTTTTATTTGGTTGATTGAATTTCAATCTGTAATTTCAATTTAAAAAAAAATAATAACACCCGATTTATAAAATCCCAATATTCAAATAACAAATTCCAATACTGGGATTTGGATTTTCAATTTTTGGAATTTTTAAAGCTCGGGTGTGATTTTATTATTTTTTAGCTTCTTCGATGTAAGAAATAGCCTGACCTACAGTAGCGATGTTTTCCGCTTGGTCGTCTGGAATTTGAATATCAAATTCTTTTTCGAACTCCATGATAAGCTCAACAGTGTCTAATGAATCAGCTCCTAAATCATTTGTGAAGCTTGCTTCTAATACAACTTCGTTTTCGTCAACGCCTAATTTGTCTACGATAATCGCTTTTACTCTTGATGCAATGTCTGACATAATCTTTAATTTTAAAATTTAATTTGTTGGCAAAAATAAAAAACTTTATTTTAAAACCACGTTTTAGTTAATAAATATGAGTACTAATTTATAAAATTTATTTCACAAAGGCCTCTAAAATTTATTTATTATCATTTATTATTCTTTTTTTTGCGTAATAATTCCAGCCACAAAATGAAAAACATCCTAATATTTGCTTCGGGTTCAGGAACCAATGCCGAAAATATCATCTTGCATTTTAATAAAACCAAAACGGCCAAAGTGGTTGCTGTTTTTTCTAATAATCCAAATGCGAAAGTCTTAGAAAGAGCAAAAAACCTGAATGTTGAGCATTTTGTTTTTTCAAAAGAAGAACTTTCCAGCGAAATTGTCCTGAATAAAGTGAATGAATTCCAACCCGACTTGATTGTTTTGGCAGGATTTTTATGGAAATTTCCTCAAAATATAATTGAAGCATATCCCAACAAAATCATCAACATCCATCCTGCATTGTTGCCAAAATATGGTGGGAAAGGAATGTATGGAATGCACGTTCACAAGGCTATTCTCGAAAATAAAGAACCTGAAACCGGAATTACCATCCATTATGTAAATGAACATTATGACGAAGGCGAATTTATCGCTCAAGAAAAAGTGTCGATAACAGATTGCCTTTCGGCAGAAGAAATAGCCGCGAAAGTGCACGAGTTGGAACAAGAATACTTCCCTCAAGTCATTGAAAAGCTTTTAAAAATATCAAAAGTATGAAACATATATTGTTTTTAGTTTTTATTTGCCTTACGGGTTGTGGACGAGGAGGTAAGATTCAGAGTACATGCAAAGAAGATTTCGATTCCTTTTTTGAAAAATTCGCAACTGATAGTCTGTTCCAAAAAAAGCATGTGGATTTTCCAATTATGAAATACTATTCTGATGAAGATTTTCCACTTGACATGATGGAAAATATGATTGATGAAGAGTCTTTTGAAGCCATTTATTTTCAACATAACACAAGAAGAACAAATGATACTTATGAAATTATCATAAAGAAAGAAACTGACAGCGTTTCTTGTTATAAACGAGGTATCAACAATCCAATTAATATTGAATATATTTTTACTTGTAAAAAGAATTCATGGTTTTTAGTTAAGATAGTTGATAATACCGATTAAAAAGTTGCTATGCATCAAGTTCATATATATACAGACGGAGCTGCAAAAGGAAACCCTGGAAATGGCGGTTATGGCGTAGTGATGGAATGGGTTGGAAAACCTTATAAGAAAGAATTTTACGAAGGCTTTCGCTTGACGACCAATAACCGAATGGAACTTTTGGCCGTAATTGTAGGTTTGGAAAAACTGAAAGTTCAAGGTACAAAGGTCCTGGTTATTTCCGATTCTAAATATGTAGTGGATGCTGTCGAGAAGAAATGGGTTTTTGGTTGGGAGAAAAAAGGTTTCGCAGGCAAGAAAAACCCTGATCTATGGATGCGTTTCCTCAAAATTTACCGCAAACATCAAGTAGATTTCAAATGGATCAAAGGCCATAACAACCACCCTCAAAACGAACGTTGTGATGAACTTGCCGTTATGGCTTCGCTTGGTGATGAACTTTCGGTTGATGCTTTTTATGAAAAACAAGGTGAAAAATTATTGTAAAATACTGTTTTTCAGTTAAATAATTTAGTAAAACTTTACAATTTCAAAACGTTGCAACTTTGTAAGTTATGAAGTATCTTTGCACCCTAATTCCAAAAGTAAAAAATGAATAAATTGCTAATTGTCGGGACAGTCGCTTTCGACGCTATTGAAACTCCTTTCGGGAAAACGGATAAGATTTTAGGTGGAGCTGCCACATACATCGGACTATCAGCTTCTTTTTTTAATCTAAAATCAGCAATTGTTTCAGTAGTTGGAGACGATTTTCCACAAGAACATTTGGATTTATTGACCGAAAGAAATATTGATATTTCAGGTTTGGAAATCGTTCCTGAAGGAAAAACCTTCTTTTGGAGCGGTCGCTACCACAACGATTTGAATTCAAGAGATACACTTGCAACAGAATTAAACGTTTTGGCAGATTTTCAACCAAAAGTGCCACAGGATTTTAAAAATTCTGATGTGGTAATGCTAGGAAACTTGCATCCATTGGTTCAAAGCAGTGTTCTGGATCAAATGGAAACCCAACCCAAATTAGTGGTCCTAGACACTATGAATTTTTGGATGGATTGTGCCTTGCCGGAATTATTAGACGTGATCAAAAGAGTTGATGTTATTACCATCAACGATGAGGAAGCCCGCCAACTTTCGGGAGAATATTCTCTTGTTAAGGCTGCTGCCAAAATCCATACGATGGGACCAAAATACGTGGTGATCAAAAAAGGAGAACACGGAGCATTATTGTTCCATAATAAAGAGGTTTTCTTTGCACCAGCATTGCCACTTGAAGAAGTTTTTGACCCGACAGGAGCTGGAGACACCTTTGCAGGAGGATTTGCAGGATTCATTACGCAAAGCGAAAACATTTCTTTCGAGAACATGAAAAACGCCATCATCTACGGTTCAAACCTTGCTTCTTTCTGTGTGGAAAAATTCGGAACCGAAAGAATGGTTGATCTTGATAAAGAAGAAGTTGTGAACAGGCTGAAACAGTTCAGAGCCTTGACACAATTTGATATAGCATTACAATAGAAAAATCACGCCTCGGAAACGGGGCGTTTTTGATTAAAAATAAACAAAACCAGATTCAAAAATTGCCCCAAACAGCATCTGTGATAATTTGTGAAATCTGTGTTTAATGATAATAACTACACAACAACTACAACACAATGAGCGATTCAATTAAACACGAATGTGGTATTGCCCTTTTAAGATTAAAAAAACCACTCGAGTTTTACAAGGAAAAATACGGTTCGGCTTTCTACGGGATACAAAAAATGTATCTCCTTATGGAAAAACAACACAACAGAGGTCAAGACGGAGCGGGTTTTGCAAGTATAAAACTTGATGTCGAAGCTGGAGAACGATACATTAGCAGAGTTCGATCGAATGACCCTCAACCAATTCAAGATGTTTTTGCTCAAATCAATGACAGGATCAATGAAGAATTGGCTTCTCATCCAGAATATGCTGATGATGTTGCGGCTCAAAAAAGAAATATTCCTTATATCGGGGAATTGTTTTTAGGTCATGTTCGATATGGAACTTTTGGCAAGAACAGCATCGAAAGCGTTCATCCATTTCTTCGTCAGAACAATTGGATGCACAGAAATCTTATCGTAGCCGGAAACTTTAATATGACGAATGTTACCCAACTTTTCAACAGTTTGGTTGAATTGGGTCAGCATCCCAAAGAAATGGCTGATACCGTTACCGTTATGGAAAAAATTGGTCATTTTCTAGATGATGAAGTTACCGATTTGTACTTGGATTGCAAAAACGAAGGACTTTCAAAAAGAGAAGCTTCTCCAGTAATCGCCGAAAGATTGGATGTTAAGAAAATTTTGAAAAGAGCATCAAAAGGATGGGATGGCGGTTATGCAATGGCGGGACTTTTCGGTCACGGAGATGCATTTGTTTTCAGGGATCCAGCAGGAATTCGTCCGGCTTATTTTTATGAAGATGATGAAATTGTAGTCGTTGCTTCGGAAAGACCTGTGATTCAAACGGTTTTTAATCTTGAATTCGAAAAAATTCAAGAACTTCAACCGGGTCATGCCTTGATCATCAAGAAAAACGGAAAAGTTACCGAAGAGGAAATCATTACACCAACTGAAAAAAAAGCATGTTCATTTGAGAGGATCTATTTTTCAAGAGGTAGTGATGCCGAAATTTATCAGGAAAGAAAAGACCTTGGAAAGTTGATCTTGCCAGCGGTTTTGAAAGCAATTGACAATGATACAGACAACACCGTTTTTTCTTATATTCCCAATACAGCCGAAACTTCTTTCTATGGAATTGTGGAAGCGGCTCAGGATTTCTTAAACCAAAGAAAGAATAATTACATTCTAGAAAATAAAGATACTTTAACGAAGGATAGTTTGCAGGAATTATTGTCTGTAAAAATCAGAACGGAAAAAGTAGCGATAAAAGATGCAAAACTAAGAACCTTTATCACTGAAGATAGCAGCCGTGATGATTTAGTGGCACACGTTTACGATGTTACGTACGGCGTTATCAAACCAACCGATAATTTGGTGATTATTGATGACAGTATCGTTCGTGGAACGACTCTAAAAATGAGTATCATCAAAATGATGGACCGTTTGAAACCGAAAAGCATTATTGTAGTTTCATCGGCACCACAAATCCGCTATCCTGATTGCTACGGAATTGATATGGCAAAACTGGAAGGTCTTGTAGCGTTTAGAGCAGCATTGGATTTGTTGAAAGAAAGAAATTTATACCATGTTGTAGAAGACGTTTACAAAAAATGTAAAACCCAAGAAAATCTCAATGATGATGAGGTTGTAAATTATGTAACCGAAATTTATGCTCCTTTCCAACCACAGGAAATATCGGATAAGATTGCTGAAATGTTGAGTTCTCCAGAAATCAATGCCGAAGTAAAGATCATCTTCCAAACGGTTGAAGATTTGCACAAAGCATGCCCTAAAAATTTAGGTGATTGGTATTTTACAGGAGATTATCCGACACCAGGAGGAAACAGAGTTGTGAACAAGGCCTTCATCAATTTCTATGAAGGAAACGATGCCAGAGCCTATTAAAAGCAACTAAATATGCAGTTCATCGGATTTAATATGCAGTTCATCGGATTTTTTTGTTAGTTCATAACCAGCATAATACATTTGGTCTACCATAACATTAGTAGGTTAAGTTTATGGTAGATTTGGGGCAAAAAAGGTGAAAGCAATTTCACCTTTTTTATTTTTATACCAATTCCATTCCGCTATATCTTTCCAAGACTTCGTCAAAAGTAGCGAAGATGAATTCAGGGTTTTCGCTTGAAACCATTCTTGATCTGAACTCCTTGAAGTTAGGCAATCCTTTGAAGTAATTTGTGTAATGTCTTCTTGTTTCCAAGATGCCAAGTTTTTCGCCTTTCCAGTCCATTGCCCATTGCAGATGGTTTCTGGCGGCTTCCACTCGATCTTCAATATTTGGTTTTGGCAGATGTTCTCCGGTTTCAAAAAAATGCTTGATTTCATTGAAAATCCAAGGATATCCAATTGCAGCACGACCAATCATCATTCCGTCAAGACCAAATTTATTTTTATATTCCAATGCTTTTTCTGGAGAATCGATATCGCCGTTTCCAAAAATGGGCATTGTAATTCTTGGGTTGTTTTTTATTCTTTCGATATGGCTCCAATCGGAATGACCTTTATACATTTGGGCTCTAGTTCGTGCATGAACGGTCAAAGCCTGAACACCAATATCCTGCAATCGTTCGGCAACTTCATCGATGTTGATGGAATTTTCGTCCCAACCTAAACGTGTTTTCACCGTTACAGGAAGATGAGTACTTCGGATAACGGCTTTTGTCAATCGAACCATCAAATCTACATCTTTCAAAACTCCGGCTCCAGCTCCTTTGCAAACGACTTTTTTCACCGGACACCCAAAATTAATATCAATCAAATCTGGGTTTACTGCTTCAACGATTTTTGCCGACATTGCCATTGCTTCTTCATCTCCACCAAAAATCTGGATGCCGACAGGACGTTCATAATCGAAAATATCCAATTTCTGACGGCTTTTTATGGCATCACGAATCAATCCTTCAGAAGAGATAAACTCGCTGTACATCAAATCGGCACCATGAAGCTTGCACAATCTGCGAAAAGGCGGATCGCTAACGTCTTCCATCGGAGCTAATAATAAAGGGAAATCGGGTAATTCTATATTGCCTATCTTGACCATCTTCTGCATTTTGGTGCAAAATTACAACTTTTTTTTAGAAAGCGGTTTTGAGGGTTAGCAGTGGAAAAAAACCAACACGAATTGCACTAATTTCCACTAAATCAAGTTGTGAAAATTAGTGCAATTCGTGTTGTGTGAAATAGAGGTTATTTCTTCTCCCGCCAAAGCGAAATTAATCCTTCCATTTTTCCATAAATAGGATCCATTTCCGGAAGCGGCACTTTGCTGATGTTCTCGTCTGCTTTTGGTCGTTCGCTTTCTTCTCCTTTCAAGATGTCGTATTCCATTCCGTCAGGATAGGCTCCAATTACACCAAAATCATAGGAAGCTTCAATCTTTTTATGTCCCACTCCTGCGGGAATTGCAACAGCATCTCCTTCTTCCAAGGTGATTTTTTCGCCGTCTTCTCCTCCAAATTGAAGTGTTGCATAACCGCTGTAAATTCCCATCACTTCGTGGGTATTACTGTGGTAATGATGGTAGTCATAAACGCCGTTGTTCCAAGAATTTGTCCAATTTCTATCGGCAAAATGCTGGGTAATAAAATCAGCATCTGCTTTTTCTTCCGAAAATACATTCTTGTAAATCAAAAGCGGAAGCGGACTGTTCGGAATTTTTCCATCGTCCTTAAATCTCAATTGTATCGGTTCCATTTCCATAACTGCTTTATTTTAGGTCTATAAAATTAAAGCAATAGGAATCGATTTCTATTATAAGATTTAAGTATAAATTTCTGGATTTACCACTTTATAGGATAACTACCAAGCACTATTGGCTGTTAGAAGTGCAATTGAATTGGCATCCAAATCTAATTCCGGTGCTTGAATGATGCTGTCTAATTGCGAAAGGCTCGTTGCACTTACGATTGGTGCCGTAACAGATGGTCGTTGAATCAACCAAGATAACGCAACCGAAGCTGGAGTTGTATTGTATTCTTTTGCTACAACGTCGAGTGCTTCTAAAATCCTGAAACCTCTTTCGTTGAAATACTTTTCCATACCGCCACCTCTCGGACTTTTCCCAAGATCATCTTTGGAGCGGTATTTTCCAGTAAGAAATCCGCTTTCCAGCGAGTAATACGTGATAACGCCTAAATTGTGTCCGAGGCAAACGGGTTCCAAACCATTTTCGAAGGCTTCTCTTTCGTATAAATTATAATGTGGCTGGAAGGTTTCATAAGAAGGAAAGCCTTTTTCAGCACTAACGGCCAAAGATTCTTTCAGCCTTTTTACACTCATATTGGAAGCACCAATCCATCTTATTTTTCCTTGTTTTACAAGTGTGTCGTATGCTTCAAGCGTTTCTTCAACTGGAGTTTCAAGGTCGTCGAAATGGGTTTGGTATAAATCCAAATAATCGGTTTGAAGTCGTTTTAGGGAGTCTTCAATGGCTTTTAGAATGTATTCTTTTTTGAGTCCTTTTTTACCATTTCCCATATCCGAACCAACTTTTGTAGTAAGGATTATGTCGTGTCTGTTTTTCTTTTCCTTCATCCATTTCCCGATGATTTTCTCGGATTCCCCGCCTTTATTTCCTGAAATCCACCTCGAATAGACATCAGCGGTATCGATGAAGTTAAAACCCGCATGGGTAAATCCGTTCAAGATTTCAAATGATTTTTTTTCGTCTATTGTCCATCCAAAAACATTTCCGCCAAAGGCGATAGGATACACTTGTAAATCTGTATTTCCGAGTTGTCTTTTCTCCATTGATTGTAGCTTATAATTGAATAACCTGCTTTTGCTTGTTGCTTTTTATGGCTCCTTCGATAATCCGCATTGTGTTGATGCCATCTTGAGCGGTAACCGGTTCTTCTGTGTTTTGGGTGATTGAGGTATAAAGTTCGTCAAAAAAACCATAGTAATTTCCTTGAAGTGTCGGAATATTTTCGTGGATGATTTTTCCTCCACTTTCGGTGTGGAGCAAACCTTCTTGGCTCCTGGATTCGGTTCCCCAATTTTTTAAATTTGGTTTCTTACCGATTTTTAAAGCATCTTCCTGAATGTCGCCACGCTTTTTTAGGAACGAGCCGTTTTTTCCATGAATGACAAAAGATGGGATGGCCTCCCTAACAAACAAACTAGCTTTCAATCTTACGCGAAAGCGGGGATAATAGAGCAAAATATCGGTGTAATCATCAACTACCGAACGGTCTCGGGTAATCCTCGAATCGGCAAAAACAGCCTCAGGGAAACCAAACAAAAACAAAGCCTGATCAATTAGATGTGGACCTAAATCCATCAAGATTCCAGATCCTGAACTTGGTGTTTCTTTATGTGTTTTTATGCTTAAACTCGGACTATAGCGATCAAAATGAAATTCGGCTTCTGTAATTTCGCCCAAAAGATCCTTGTCTAAAACATCCTTTACGGTTTTGAAATCGCTGTCCCATCTTCTGTTTTGAAAAACCGACAGTTTCAATTTTTTTTCCTTTGCCAAACTTGCCAATTCTTCTGCTTCGGCAACTGTGGTGGTAAAAGCCTTTTCAACCAGAACATGTTTTCCTGCCAATAACGCTTTTTTAGCATAATCAAAATGGGTGTCGGTTGGCGTGTTCACAATCACCAGATCAATTTCATCATCTTCTAAAATGCTTTCCAAGCTTGGATAGCTCTTTGTTTTGGGATATTCTTTTCGGATGAGCTGTTTGCTTCTTTCCCAAGAACCAACAAGCTCAAAGCCTTCGTGAAGTTCCAGAAAAGGAGCGTGAAAAACCTTTCCCGACATACCGAATGAAAGCAGGGCTGTTTTAATCTTTTGCATTTTGTTTTTTGATTAGGATAGTAAATTTAGTGGACATTCTCCATATTAAAAATTCATATCCTTATTATTAACAAACATTTAAAACCACTGAAAATTTTTATACCGTGATAAATAAACAGAAAACATTACTTTTGTGCGTTATAAAAATAAAATCAAATGATACAATTAGGGCAAATCCTATTTATACTTTCCGTATTGGTTATTCTTCACGAGCTTGGACACTACGTAGCGGCCAAAATATTTAAGGTTAGAATTGAAAAATTTTATCTTTTTATGGATGCTGGTTTTGCATTGGTAAAAAAGAAAATCGGAGAAACAGAATGGGGAATTGGATGGTTGCCAATTGGTGGATATGTAAAACTTTCAGGAATGATTGATGAAAGTATGGACACTGAACAGATGAAAACGCCTCCTCAACCTTGGGAATTTCGATCTAAACCAGCTTGGCAACGATTGATCATTATGTTAGGTGGGATTATTGTAAACATTATTCTGGCCTGGTTCATCTATACGGTTGTGTACAGCACTTACGGACAAAAATATATTTCAACGGAACGCATTCAAGAAAACGGATTGGTTTTTGGTGAAGTGGGTCAGAAAGCCGGTTTCAGAAATGGAGATAAAATCATGGAGGTTGATGGTAAATTTCAACCGAATTTCAACCGAATGGCATTGGATGTTTTGCTTGGCGATAATGTTCAAGTAGAACGCGACAACAAGAAAGTAAATTTGGTTCTGACGGATGAAATGAAGGCCGAAATCATTGGGAAAGAAGGAAAACAATTCATGGGCCCAAGATGGGTCAATGTAAAAATAGACTCTATTTTTCCAGACTCCAATGCAAAGAAAGCCGCACTTAAAATTGGTGATAACATTGTCGGGATCAATGGAATTAAAGTGACGTATTTTGACCAGTTTGGTGATGAATTGGCGAAACATAAAAATGATTCTGTGATGCTTGACGTAAACAGAAACCAACAAGTAATCCAAATCAAGGCTTTAGTAACTAAAGATGGTACTTTGGGCTTCAAACAAAAAACAAAAGCACTGAAGGATGATTATTTAGTTAACAACCAACTAACAGTTGGAGAAGCAATTCCAGCAGCTGTAAAAGAATCATGGTCGTTGTTGGTTTATAACGTAAAACATTTCAAACTGATTTTAAGGCCAAAAACGGAAGCCTACAAGCACGTAAAAAGTCCGGTGGGAATTGCCAGAGCTTTGCCAGATGAATGGAACTGGGAGTTTATATGGAACTTTACAGCATTGTTTTCCATTGGTTTGGCGTTTATGAATTTGCTTCCGATTCCAGGTTTGGATGGTGGTCACTCTCTATTTATAATTGCCGAAATGATTACTGGAAGAAGATTAAGCGAAAAAGCGGCAGGTTATGTTCAAACCGTAGGGATGATTATCTTATTGAGCCTAATGGCTTTAACTTTCGGGAAAGATATCTATCAATTAGTGGCGGATAAGTTTTTCTAAAAATAATGAAAAATTTATTCGAAAATATTTGCAGAAAATAAATTAAGCCCTATATTTGCACCGCTTTAAAAGGCAATACGCCTTCCTCCTTAGCTCAGTTGGTTAGAGCATCTGACTGTTAATCAGAGGGTCCTTGGTTCGAGCCCAAGAGGGGGAGCACAAAACGAAAGACTTCACAGAAATGTGAAGTCTTTTTTGTTTTTACCTACTTCTCTAAGAAACTTCCTTTAGAATTAGGAGACTTAAAGCTTCCCTATATTTTATCTCTTACCTTTTCAAGAAATCCATACTTGTAGCCAGTACCATAAAAAAGGCACACCACTTTTAATCTTCAATTCTAATGAAAATCAATAAACTATCCATTCTGTTTTTATTATTTTAAAAGATGTAAAAGATTTTATCAAATGGAAATTCAAGCAAAATGAAATATTACTTAAAGATTTAGATTATTCATTTATAGTTGAGTTTGAGTACTATTTAAAGACAGAAAAGCATCAAAAGCAAGTAGACAAGTTAATAAAAACCTTTAAAACCTGAACTCGATTAATAAAAGACCGCTAATTGGTTAGTTTTAATTGTTTCGTATTTTAAAGAAGGTTTTTTCGGCAGAAAATTATAAGCAATT
>NZ_JAVDVI010000014.1:0-126099 GCF_031456785.1 Flavobacterium arsenatis | reverse complement strand
TTAGTTTAAATATTTAATTGTCAGAGATTTAAATATACTAAATTTTACCTTTTTGTACAATATTTTTAGCCTAAATTATTAATCGAGTTCAGGTTATAAGTAAACATCAATAAATTACTTTTCGCGTCACCACCATACCATTCTCCAAAGTAACCTTTACAATCAAAGCTTGCGTGTTAAGCACCACATCAGCCATTCGGATTTCATTGTTTTGAATAGTGGTTGTGTGGAGAATTGTTCTTCCCAGTAGATCATAAACAGCAACCTCTTTTAGTGGTTCGGCAAAAGATTTCACTACGAGTTCATTTTCAATCTTTGCTATTACGACCTTTTGTTCTAAACCTTCAAATCCACCATTATCCAAATCCGAAGCAAGATACCGCAGGACAAATCGTTCGTTAAAAGTTCCTGAAACGGTGGTGAAAGTATAATCCGAAGTCTTCAAATCATGCACAATATTCAATACGATATCTTCAAGATAAATGCCCTGCTGATCAAACAAACCGTCTAGATGATCGATGCTGATGGTATACGTTCCGGCGGTTCCAGTTTTATATCCCAATGGCACTTGATCTTGATTGTCAAAGGGCAGGGAACGACCTTGAATGGCAAGCATCACATCGTCCAATAAGGAATAAAGGGAAACGGAGTTGCTGCTGAATGTTTCGCCATCATACCCCCAATCCAAATCGTTCGTGGCATTTTCTATATAACCCACCAGCGTCTGCTTGAAGGCATTTTGTGGTCCCGTAAGGTTGAGCCAGATGCGGTGTTTTTCGGTACTGTTGCTTTGATCGGATGATTGAACAGCAGGTCTAAAAAACTGATTGTTTTGTCCTGCAACCCGCATGGAGTTGGTGAATAGGGCCAACCCTCCAGCTGGGCTTCCTTTGATGAAAAACGATTGTCCACTGGCGATATAGCCTGTGGGAACATTGCCTCCATTAGGGGAATTTTCTCCAGAACCAGTACCAACAGCTCCCGAAAGATTGTAAGTGGCATAATCGTCGGCATCATAATTATAGACTTCCCCCGAACCATTATTGGAAATGGCGGTCGAGTGGGTCCAGATGTAAATCGTCCCATCTACAATAGTGTTGTTTTGATATAAAAAATCGTCCACATAAAGTGCTGATGGATAGGGGTTCCCGATTAGGTTCCACTGATTTAAACCGCCTGCAATTGGAGTATTCACCACACCATTGTTGGGCTTGCCGATAAAATTTCCAGTAAAATTATTATAAGATGCCGGATCTTGAGGATCTGAGCCATAACTTTGTGGAGCCCTCACGATATAGCCTTTGCCGGGAAGCATGACCTGATTGCCGTTAGGAATGATGGACCATTCCTGCAAATCGGTATCCCAAGCATGGTATTTGTCAAACAAGGTTAGGGACGACAAACCCGGACGTGTTGGATTGGCAGGATCTTTTCCCAACAAAAATCCTGAATCTTCCGTAACTGGCGACGACCAATAGACATAATCATAGCGGTAAATAGGAGTGGTGATGCGTTCCGAAGTCAGCGTTCCTTGATTGAGTGCCTCATCTTCTACTTGAACCAGACTTGCGTTGTTTTTTAACACGAAAGAACCTCCTGCCGTGTTGATTTCATGGTTGAGGATCAGATTATGTCCTTCAGAAATAACCACATCGCCACTGACGATTTCAACCGAACAACCTTCCAAGGTTCCTGCATCGGAATTTGAATTATCAGAAGTGTAATCGCCATTAAAGATGATCTTGGTCTCTTCATTGGGCAATCCGTTGCTCCAAGCCACTCCGTTCCAGGTAGTGATAAACGGACAAAAACTGCCCTGATATTCAAAGGCTCCCATATCTGCCGAAAGGCCAATAATTCTATCGTTGCCGTCCAAATCGGTAGTGATAGTTGTTGGAATCACAGTGCTGTTTGCTGCATCAATCGCAAGGCTATTTCCTTGTAAGGCATAATTTCCTGATGTGGTAGGAGCGGCAGCTGCTAGGGTTGGAGCCACAAATTGCGGGTTGGTGGTCAAGCCATTTAAATTTCCATTGGCGGTGTTGGACAAACCTTGAATTAGGGAATAAGAAATAACGGGCGATCCCATTAATATGCCGATTCCTGCGTTTATGGATGCAGTATTTCCGAAGATGATGCAGTTGGTAATTACAGGATTTCCGTTATAAATTCTAATGCCACCCCCTTCGTGTAGAGCTCTGTTTCCACTTATAGTGCAATTGATAAACACAGGATTTCCAACCCGATTATAAACTCCAGCACCATAATCGCCATTATTGCCACTGATGACTGTATTGGTAAGTGTCGGATTTCCTAACTCATTATAAAACCCACTAGCATACATACCAGAGTTTCCACTGATGATGACATTGGAAATGGCAGGACTTCCTAAAGTATTCGACCAACCACCACCTTCATAATTCAAAACAGTGCCACCTCCGGCAACGTTACTTGTAGTGTTATTATTTGCGTTTGCTTTGGTAATCCTGAAACCATCAAATTTAAAAGTCTGGTCCACAGCTGTTCCATAGGTAACCACCACATGAAACGCATTGTCGTTATCAAGAGCAGGGTAGCCAATATTACCACTTAAAATGGTAGGGTGCTGTTTCCAATTCCTTGTTCCACCACCGCTCGGATATCCTCCTAATATTTCCAATCCGCCACGACGAAAAGTGAAAGATCGGTTTCTGACGGAGCTAGTTGTATTATTTAAATTAGTGGCATATTCAGGATAATACGTTCCTTCGGCCACATGGATTTCATTAACAGCTACGCATTTATCCGATGTTATAACAGCTTCTGCAAAGGAAGTATAAGCATTGACCCACGAAGTCCCATCGTTGTTTCCCGTAGCCGTTCCATCAACATAAAGGATGGTTGAAGTAGTAGTGTTGTCAGTTTCGTAGGCGCCCAAATCGACTGTTGTGTTTTGTATCCTCGGATTTCCTGCTAAATCAGTTGTTATGGCTGTTAAATCGGGCGTTTGTGCAGGATCAAAAACAGTATTTGTTCCTTCATTAAGCAACGGACTGCAGGACAACAGACGATAATCATTGTTTGCAACATTCATAAACAAAGGATCGAGGGTTCCCGAAAGATTGCCTTGAGCATCTGCTGTGGTAACGTTTTGTATGAGCGAGTTAAAACAATTAATCGTGGCTCCTGCAAGATTGCTGAGGTTGGTTTGCTCGGGAAGCGTTGTCTGGATTTGCGTATTGCCATACACAATTGAGTTTTGCAAAACCACTGCAGATTGTGCATAGTTGTTTCTTATTCCTCCCACACGGTCGGCAGTATTGTTGGCAATGGTTGTATTTATAATCTTTGGAGAAGAACTGAAATTATAGAGAGCTCCCCCCGATCGATTGGCTGTGTTTTTTGATATTAAGGAGTTGACGATAACAGGATTCGATACTCGGTTGTAAATACCACCACCTCTATCATCGGCTACATTATTGGTGATGATGAGGTTGATGAGCTGTGGCGAAGCATAGAAATTAAAGATGCCACCTCCAGCATCCAATACGTTTTCAGGATCAGAGGATTGGTTGGCCAAACCGTCCTTGATGGTAAAACCGTTTAGCATTGAAGCATTCGTCATCGGACTTGAAACCGTAAATTCATTCCGAATTACCGAGTTGTTGTTTCCTTTCAGGACAGTTACATTGCTTTTCCAGTTCCTTGCCTCAAGTGTGGTTTCAGTTCCTGCAAAACCACCGTAAATCTTTACCCCTTCCTTCATCCTAAAAAACTGATTCAAGGCTGTTTGATATTCCCCTTCGGCTACCCAAACTTCATCGCTAACGCAAGCGGCATTGATGCCCGATTGCAAATCAGTATAAGCATTTTCCCAAGAGCTTCCGTTATTGTTTCCAGTTGCATCGGCATCCACATAAACAATTTGCGTTTGCAGATGGTTGGCCTGGTATTCATAAGCACCGAGGTCAACCGTTTGATTGTTGAAGATTCTCGGACTTCCTGCCAGATCAATAGTAACGGCAGCGATGTCTGGAGTTTGTCCAGAAGCAAATGCTAAATTATTGCCGCTGTTGATCATCGGACTGCAACGTTGCAAGCGAAAATTATTGTTTGCAGGATTCACAAAAAGAGGATCGAGCGTTCCAGCAATATTTCCTTCTGCATCTGCTGTGGTAAGGTTTTGCACAAAAGTATGCTGATAGGTTATGGTAGCATTTCCAATATTGCTCAAATTTACATTCTCTGCATCGGTAGCCGTTTTGGTGTTTCCAAATACGATACAGTTTTTCATCACGACTTGAGAAGCAGTGCCATTGTTCCGGACACCACCAACTCTTTCAGAATGATTATGGGCTATCGTACAGTTGATGAGCTTGGCAGGAGATGAAAGATTATAAATACCGCCACCGGAATATTGCGAACTGTTTCGGGCTACAACTGTATTCACGATAGTTGGATTTGAAAAATTGTTGTAAATCCCACCGCCTCTGTCGTTCGCGTAATTATCAAATATAAAAAGATTAATTAGTTTCGGAGAGGCATATACGTTTATGATTCCTCCACCCGAATCGGCTATGTCCAATTGCTGTGCGGTATGGGGCGGATTTCCTTGGGTAATGGTAAAGCCATTCAAAACCGCAGTATCGTTCAACGGATTTGTATTCGTAAAGATATTCGTAACCACCCTTCTTACATTATCACCCGTAAGGATAGAACCTGTTGTTGCACTGGGCGAAATCCGTTGATTGCTTAAATCATCAATGCCATTATCAGGATCAAAACCTCCATATATTTCTAAATTGTTCCGCATCCTCAATCCGTCTCCAGTGGCCGAGTATGTTCCTTTGGCAACCCATATTTGCGTAATAGACAAGTCCGTTTGTGCTTCGGCGAAAGCCTCCGAAACCTCTCCCAAGGCATCGTTCCAGGAAGAGCCACTGCCTACGGCATCTTTCCTAACATACAAGATTCCATTCGCATCGGGTGTGATGCACGAAGAGCGAATTTGTGGTATCGTGGCACATCCCGCAGCATTGCCTGCTACATAGGAAAAGCCTGTAGGGTTTGCAAAAAACCGGCATATATTGGGAACATTGCAAACCGATAGATTCGGATTGGCTTCAAGGACAATGCTACTAAAACTCGGTGCAAAAACCACATTCTCCAATCCTGATATGTCATTTAGGTTATTGTTTAGATACAGGTCTATAAAAGTGCCTATACTCACCAGCGAACTGAGTCCGTCCAAATTGGTTAGGTTCGTGCCAATAATCTGAAGCCGACCGCCAATATGGGTAATGCCGTTCAAGCCGTCAAGTGAGGTGATATTGAGGCCCTGAATGATTACATCTCCCGTAATCTGTGTGCATTCAGGATAGTCGGTCGCAAAATTGTCAACCCCACTTTGCGAAAAGAGGTCCAGGTTGATTGGGCACTGTGCTGCAACAGGCAAATTCGTTAGGAACAGCAACCAAAGGAGCAAGGAAGGTATTGTCGTTTTCATACTAGCAAGATTTTAGAGGGCGTTCATCTAGCCATCATGCGATAAAGTTCCGCATTTCCAAACCCACTAAATAGTCCCAATAGACGAACGACATTTTAAATCGACAGACGAATAGCAATAAAAACAATCCACAAAAAAAGGAGCCGAAGCTCCTGTATATACAATCAGATTAAGTCTTTGAATCTTTCAATCCTCCCAACTTCCATCTTTCAATCCCTTAAAACCAAGGCCTCTTATTCTTCTGATAGATTTCATAAAAATCCCTGTCGCTTTTGGTAAGGTAAATGATACCCTCTACAAAAGAAATAAGGCTGATAGGGATTAGGATAAAAATCCCAACTACCAGGCAGGAGGTAGCAAAACCAATTAGTGACAATACCAGAAGGATAACCCCTTCATTAGTATATCCTAAAACAAATTTATGTATTCCCAAATATCCAAAAAGCAGTGCCATCAGCCCGGCCAAGACTTTCTTATTGTCCTGCATATATTCAGGACGTTGTTCATACGTCGGCTGGTTCCAGCTCTCGTTTCTTGAATTGTTGTTTTCTTCCATTTTTTAGTTTTTTGATTAATGAGGCATAAAAATAATAAAAAATACCAAAAACAGCTGGTTTATAAGTTCAAATGTTTAATTAGGGGTTAGTTTTTAGCGATCAGTGTTCGGTTTTCAATGAGCAATCCAATCTTCCTCCCAAAGCTTCGGGATTTTGATTGTGTCCATGAAGGGATTCTTGCGTTAAATGGGATTCCTTTGGTGCCTGGGGCTTATTGGATGATTGTCGGAGGATTTTCCGCCATTTCGTCATTGCGACGAAGGAAGCAATCTCCTAATCTAGCTCTATGTCATGCTCTGAAATTAATTACCGATGTTTTTAAGCCACCCCGTTCGCCGCGGCGAACACCTCCCGCAAAAAGGAGGGGAATTTGAGCAACTTGTGTTTTGGTTTTGGTATTTGATTTTACAGCACAGAGAGGCTCGTGTTCAATGTCATTAAGTTAAGAAAATAAAGACCCCGTTTTGTCCTTCCGAGGAACGAGGAATCGCAATAGATTTTCAATCTTGTCTTTCTTTGAGTTAGTTCCTAGTGAGTTCCCTCCTTCGTCGGGAGGACAAGATTGAGCTTAACTTAATGACATTGGGCTCGTGTTAGGTGAGGCTTCGCACAGCATTGGAATTGTTTAATGCTGATAGCACCTGCCATTTCCGTTTGTTGTCATCCGCTTGCAACGTGCTCCTTTCTTGGTTTTTCCAGAGCACTGAACTGAAGCACTGCTTTTGCTTTGGGTTTCCGTTGTAGTGTTTTCACTCCCTTCTGTTAAAGAAGTTTTGCTCGAAATAGTTCCAGGCTTGCAAACCTTACACGCCCCATAACCTCTTTCAAGAGCTTCTTCAATGGTGATACTTATAGACGATTTCCTCAAATGAGCACAAGTTTCCTTATGATACTTTTCGCCTGTTTTTGTGATATAGACTGTCTGCGAGAAAACAGTGGTGGTGGTAACTAGGAATACCAGTAAGAGTAGAAATTTTTTCATATTGGGGTTTTGGGTGTAGCGAAGATAGGGTTTTTATTTAATCATTTGATAATTAGGGGTAATGCATAAAAAAACTGCAAGGGTTGGGCTTGCAGTTTTGGTTTTTTGATTGTGTTTATGGGAAGGGATTAGCGGTAGCTTAGGGTACTATAACATAAAATATGAAAAATTAAATTTCAAATAATTCAGCAGGATTTATTTTAAATTGCAACATATTTGCAGTACTTCTTCCTCCATCACCACCTTTTCTTTGCATGCCAATTCTAGCAATTTTAAAATTACCTTGCTTGGTTATACTAACTTCTCCGTTTCCAAAATGATTTAGACAAAAATTCATAGGCTTCAAAATCCAGCGAGAATCTTCCTTTACTTTTTGTGCTACCAACATCCATTCAGCAGCAAATTGCCCTCTGCCTTTCAGAATGTCTGAAACAATTAAAGATTTATTTTTATCCAGCCATTTTAAGGCAATTTCTTGCTCTAACTCGCTGAATTCATTTGCAAACATTCTTCTTTTGTCTTTTGGGTTTTTGATAGTTGGAATTTCTTCTCCCGTATATCTTTTAAAAATTGAAATAATAGGAGCTGGCATATCCCACATCTCAATATATTTATCAACCCATCTTTTGTCAATTTGATTAAAACCTTTAGTGTTGCTTACTAGTTTTACTTGTAAATTTTGAGCATCAATTATGCTTTTCAGTTTAATACTTACTTGTACTTGAACGTCAGTTTTGTGTCCACTTAACTTTTCAGCTATAACAGATTCAATTTCATCTAAAATATAGTTCATGATTAAAAGCCATTTTTTAGCTTCTTCATCTGTTTGCCAATTATTAAACTTTACAACTATGTCATCTTCGTTTAAGAATCCATTTTTTGCAGTTTGCGAACCATGAAGTTGTAGTTTATTCATTTTCCTTAAGTATTTTTTCTATTTCAAGAATTATATTTTGTAAAACGTTTATTGAAACACTATTACCAAACTGTTTATAGGATTGCCCATCAGCATCATTTAGTATAAAATCATCAGGAAATCCTTGAACTCTAGCACATTCTCTTGGAGATAATTTTCGGATTTTGCCATTTATCAGATAGAGCCCAGTTTTTGAACCTACACCACCACCATGTGCTGAAAGTGTGATTGCATGTCCTAATGAATGATATATTCTTTCTCCTTGTCCTCCTTTATTTACCTTTCCAATCTGGATAGGCTTGTTCAATAATTCTAATTCACCAAACAATGAATTTTCAATTTTGTAAGTTTTATATATTTCAATATCATCTCTCAAAATTATTTTTGCGTTTTTTGGTTCTTCTTCAAGAATATGTTCTAAACAAACACGTTCATTAGTTGGAGTAGGAAATTTGAAATTTTTTGAATTGATTTTACTGTTATTGAAAGCAACTATATAAATTCTTTCTCTATTTTGCGGTAAACCAAAATGACTTGCATTAAAAACTTTAGTAAAAACTGAATAATTCAAATTCTCCAAGGTTTTCACAATCGTGGCTAGCGTTTTACCGTCATCGTGCTTTACTAAATTTTTAACGTTTTCAAGAAATAGAACTTTCGGATGATGATAATTTGCAATTCTAGCAATATCGAAAAATAAAGTTCCTCTTGTGTCTTCAAAGCCCTTCCTTTTACCGGAAATCGAAAATGCCTGGCAAGGAAACCCACCACAAAGAATATCATGGTTGGGTATATCTATTTCATTTATTTGCGTTATGTCTCCTTTTGGCTCAATTTTAAAATTGATTTTATATGTTTCAGTGGCATATTTATCCCATTCAGAAGAAAAAACACAAGTTGCTCCAAACGAAGACAAGGCATAATGAAAGCCGCCTATTCCCGCAAATAAGTCAATAAATTTATATTTACTTAAGCTGTTAGTTTTTGACTTTGGAATATCTATCATTGAACTAAATTTTTAAAATCAATGAATTTTTTCGTTTCGGTGTAACAATGATTGAGGTAAAAATTATTTGTTGTTGTCGGGGTAAGCTTTTTTAAGTCTAATTTTCCACAATAATATATTTTTTCAAATTTAGGCTGGTACATAAAATAAATCGTTTTTTCTAGTTTTAAGTCAACTTCTGGAACTGTGCCTGATGGGAAGAAAATCAATTGATATTTTTCACCATCAATATTCAAGATTTTCAAACCCTTGTCTTTTACTAAATTTACTTCACTGCCAATGCCAAGTTTTCTACAAGCAAGCGTTATGATATTTGCCTCTAATTTAGTTTCTTTAATATGTTTAAAATCAGGTAAATCTAGTGCTGCGTAAATATTCTTTTGATTCATAGACTCTGCTAATTCTTGGTCAAATTTTTTTAATTCATAAACATAAATTTCACAAACTTTAAATTCTTTCATTACAGGAATTACCATTGATAAATATAATTGTTCTACTCTCATTTCAGGGGTTGTATGTATGACAAAACTACAACATTAATTTATTTTTTGAGAGATACCTAGAACATCATTTCCAAATTTCCTTACTTACGACACTCCTAAATCTTGATGGCAATGAATTCCGACAACCTCGGAAATGCCTCCGACAACTTTAAATATAAAAAAGCAAAAAGCTCCTATCACTAGAGGCTTTCTTTATACAATAAGGACAGTAACCACAATAAGCTCTTGCCTATTGCCTATTTGCCTTTTGCCTCCACTTCCAAAATCTTATCCACAATAACCTGAGCCAATTTAGCATGGCTTTCAAACGTCCATCCCGCAATATGTGGAGTCAAGATCACATTATCCGCCTGAATCAGGTATTGAAAAGCCGACGGCATTTCGCCATCGGTAAACAAATGTTCAAAGGATAATTTCTCGTATTCCAAAACGTCCAATCCGGCACCCAGTATCTTGCCCAGTTGCAAAGCCGAAACCAAATCATCCGTTACCACGCTTTTGCCCCTTGCGGTATTGATCAGCCAGAATGCCTTTGCGAACGATTCGATAAAAGGAATGTTCACCATACGGTCGGTTTCGGGTGTCCACGGAATATGAAGGCTGAGTACGTCTGTTTTTTGTTGCAATTCTTCTAATGAAACCTGCCTTGCATTTTCATCGCCTATATTTTCCTTGATGTCATAACACAAAACTTCTACCTCAAAACCGCGTAGCTTTTTGGCGAAAGCCTTTCCCATATTCCCATAACCAATGATGCCAACGGTCTTGCCATCGAGTTCATGACCGCGGTTGCTTTCCCTCGACCATTTCCCTGATTTTACTTCGGCATTGGCCTTGTTGAGGTTGTTGAACAACGACAATAGCATTCCCAAAGCGTGTTCGGCTACGGCATTACGGTTTCCTTCGGGAGCGGCAATGAGGTGAATGCCTTTTGCTGTGGCATACTCACAATCGATGCTCTCCAAACCGGCACCAACACGGGCAATAAACTTTAGGTTCGTCGCCTTGTCCAGAAACTGTCTGTCGATCTTGAAACGGCTTCTTATTACGATGCCATCATAGTCGTGTATCTTGGCTTCCACTTCTTGTTTGCTTGAAGTGAAATCATCTTCATTGAGATGTCCGGCTTCTTCGAGTTGGGCTTTTAGTAAAGGATGATTGCCATCGATGTGCAGTATTCGCATCATATTGTGTTTTTTAGTAGGAACTCAAGGAGCGTAAAATTACATTTTTTTTACACTGAGATTACACTTATACTACATTTTAGCCCTTTAAAATGTAGTTTTCTACATTCAATGTAATAATAAATGTAGCAAATCGTTTTTAAGTTATCTTAGACAAATAAATCCCTAAACAACCATCAATCATGAAAATTAGTAGAGTAGTAGCCGTTTTAATGCTTGTTGCACTTTCGTCCTGCGAAAAAAACACTGTGTACGACAAATTTGAAAGGAATTTCGAAGAGCAACGTTGGCAAAAAACAGATGTAAGGACGTATGAGTTTGAAATTACCCAAGGTGCAACTAATTATAACATGGACATACATTTTGCCCATATCTTTGGCTATCAATTTCCGTCAGTTCTTTTACTAGTTACGATTGAAAACCCTGATAAAACGGTTACAACCAAAAACATTACCCTCGAAATAACGGATAAAAACGGAAAAGATAATGGCGATTGTGCAGGAGACATCTGCGATTTATATGTAAATGTTTTCGAAAATCTCCCACTAGAAGTTGGAAAATATAAAGTAACGATCAGTCATAACTTTCAAGGCGAATACCTTCCGAACATCCTCGGATTTGGGATAGAGGTCTATGCTTCGATCGACTAATCAAAAACGAATTATTCTCCCCTTCTAAAGTAAAGAATCATTTCCTGGGCTTGAATTTGAAGTTCGGTATTGCTCAACATCATGATCTGACCGGGAATGTCTTCTTGAATATGATTACTTGGTGCAGCTATATCCGACTCGGAATTTTGATAAAGCGTTCGTCCGTTTTCAGAGAGTTTGTAGTTTCCTTTAGCGATAGTTTCGCCTTTTTTGTTGATGAACTTCCCGTCCTTTTCGAAACAAATGATCGTTCCAAGTGCCTCCATACTTATTTCATCTGAATCTTCGACTTCCTTGGTGAAGATCACCTGTCGGACTTCCCAACAACCTAGAATGAGTTGTTTATTGTCGGTTTGGGCAGTTGCAATTGAACAACAAAAGAGGCTGAACAAGACGGATAGGAGGGTTGGAGTATTTTTCAAAATTGTAGGTTTTAAGTTTGCAATAATGTTCCATCGCAAAAGTAAGAAAAAAAGAAAGGCCTCGGGGTTATGCATCCTGAGACCTTTTCTACATCATTATTTTAAATTTTTTAGCTCAACGCTTTTTCCAAATCGGCAAGCAAGTCGTCGATGTCTTCCACACCAACACTCAATCGAACCAAATCATCACTGATTCCGATTTCTTTTCGCTTGTCTTCCGGAATGGAAGCGTGTGTCATCAAGGCCGGATGATTCGCCAATGATTCAACACCACCTAAAGATTCCGCCAACGTGAATACTTCTAATTTTTCTAGGAAGGAAACGGCATCTTCTTTTTTGCCTGACGTAAAAGTGAACGAAACCATTCCGCCAAAACCTTTCATTTGCTTCTTCGCCAATTCATGAAACGGATGGCTTTTTAGTCCAGGATAATAAACAGTTTTTATCTTAGGATGATTTTCTAGGAAGGCAGCTACTTTTTCTCCATTCTCGCAATGTCTCTGCATTCTCAAGTGAAGGGTTTTGATACCTCTCAATACCAAGAAACTGTCCATTGGTCCTAGTGTAGCTCCTGTGGCAAATTGTTGGAAATGCAATTGTTCGCCCAGTTTTTCATCCTTAACGATCAACGCTCCCGCGATAACATCAGAGTGTCCTCCTAAATATTTAGTAGCAGAGTGCATCACAATATCAGCACCCAAATCCAAAGGTTTTTGAAGGTATGGTGTTGCGAAAGTATTGTCAACCGCAAAAAGCAGGTTGTGCTTTTTAGTGATTTTAGCAATGGCTTCGATGTCGGCCAATTTCATTAGCGGATTGGTTGGCGTTTCTACCCAAACCAATTTGGTGTTTTCGTTGATTAGGGATTGGAATTTCTCCAAATCATTCATATCTACAAAGTGAAACTTGATTCCAGAATTCCCATAAATACGGGTAAACATTCTGTAGGTTCCTCCATACAAATCGTCCATGGCAATGATTTCGTCGCCGGCTTTAAACGAACGTAAAACGCAATCTGTAGCCGCCAAACCTGATGAAAAAGCCAGACCGCGTGTTCCGTTTTCGATGCTTGCGAAAGCATTTTCTAAAGCAGAACGTGTTGGGTTTGCCGCACGGCTGTATTCGTAGTTTTCGTTGAGGGGTTTTCCCGGACTTGTCTGAACGAATGTAGAAGTTTGATAAACAGGAGGCATCACAGCTCCCGTACTTGGATCATGATGTTGACCACCATGTATAACTTTTGTATTAAATTTCATATAGTTGGTTTTGTTTTTAAAGAGTAAAGTGAATGCCAGAATATTGTGGCAATTTCATATCGTTTTTCTTCAATTTTATAAATAATGCAACAAATTTACCGTTTAATTTTGTGTAAGCCAATTTTGAATACAATACCTTTGTTATTATTAACATTTCTTTATTATGAACAAGCTTTTCACCCTCGCCATTTTAGTACTTTTTTTATCAAGCTGTAAAAATGAACTGACCTTCAAGGAAGAACATTTCTCAAAGAAATCGTCGTTGCCCTGTACTGAAAATTGTCCTGAAGTGACTTTGACCGTTCCCGTAGCCGATAATGTTCCAATTGTGGCCGACAGCATCAACAAGAAAGTATTTTCGGTGGTAAGAGAAATTATTTATTTTGGAGAAAAACCGTATCCATCCACAGATTATCAAGGACTCTTGGATTCCTTTATCGCTTCGTATGACGAAATGAAAACGAAAAACCCAAAGGAAATTTTTGGTTGGGAAGGCAAGATAGAAGGGAAGGTTGCCTACGAAAGCGACAGCGTCATCAACATAAAAATAAAGCATTACACTTTTACAGGTGGAGCCCACGGATACGAAGGAATCCGTTCGTTGCTTTTTGATCCAAAAACAGGAAAAAACATCCCAACAGAATTTCTTTTTAGGGATTTAAACAAGTTCAAGGCTTTCGCCGAAGACAAATTCAGAACGAAATATAAGATTCCAACCGAAGAAAATATTAACGTCACCGGACTAATGTTTGAAGAAGATGTATTTGAGTTGCCTTTGAGTATTTTCTATACACAAAAAGGATTGTTGCTGTATTACAATACTTATGAAGTGGCTTCGTATGCAGACGGTCCGAAGGATTTATTGCTGACTTATGAGGAGTTGAAGCCTTATTTGTTGGTTAAATAAATTTCCGGATACTCATCATAATTCCCATATGAATAGCTTCATGGTAGTAATTAAAAGCAACGGCTTCTTGAGCACTTTTAATTGTAAATCCTAAACTATTGGTAAACAAATGATAGTTTTTGAAAATGTCATTTTTAAAATCAATGATGGTTTGGTCGATGGTTTTAAAAAGCAGTTCGTGTAGCTCGTCCACTTCTTTTTGATCTACAAAACCTTCTGGTCGGCTTCCTCTTTGGTATTTTAAAATCATTTCTTCGGAAAGCATGGTAGGCAATCCCGATAGTTTATAGACCAATAATTGTTGTACCACAATTGTATGTCCGATGTTCCAGATGAGGTTATTGCTGAAACCTTCTGGAACCATATTCAATTGTTCCAGAGTATAATTTTTTAAGAAACCAGCTAATTGTTTTCTGCTCGTTAGGGTAGTTTCGAAAGCGTATTGCATTGTTTTTTTTGTAAAAATACAATTCTTTTAAACTCATTAATAAAATACTCGTAATTTCATCTACAGAAATTAACTCCCGAATAGATGAACTCTTTTAAATTAAATTTTGAAATACTACATATAGTAAAGTTTACGCTAATTTTTATTCTATTGACCATTATTGGGACTGTTTCTCATGAATGTGGTCACTTTTTTGTCGCTAAAAGGCTGGGATTTAACCCTACATTGCATCATAGTAATGTTTCGTTTGATGTTGAAATAGAAAACAGCCCTGCTTTTTTGGTGAAAGAATTATCAATACTCTTGGCTGGACCAATACAAACAATCTCTACTGGAATGATTGGTTTTGTTTTAATATTAATACGAAGAAGAAACAATGATCATTTCAAATTAATAGATTGGGTTGCAACATTTTTATCTCTTTTTTGGCTAAGACAATGCTTTAATCTCACTATGTCGTTCGTGAATGCTTTAATTACTTGTGAATTTTCATTTTATGGAGATGAAGCTAAGATTTCAGAAATGTTAAATCTACATTCTGCTACAATTGGAATCATTACGGGGCTTTTAGGTTGCATAATATGTTCCTTTGTTGTGTTTTCTTTTGTGCCTATTAGATTTAGATACAATTTAATTATCGGCGGAATTATTGGTTCGTTATTAGGTTTATATGTTTGGACTGGTTTTCTGGGGAAATTCATGCTTCCGTAAAATACATCACAATAAACTTTTATTCTATGAAAATACCATTTTTCATTCCAAAATGAATTTCCTTTGCACCACAAAATAAATCCCAATGAACAAAATATACTACCTCGCTTCGTGCGACACCTGCCGAAAAATCATCAAATCACTTCCGAATATGGATAAATTGGAATTTCACGACATCCGTCAGAATCCAATTACCGAAGAGGAATTAGAGGAAATGTATCAACTTGCCGGAAGTTACGAAGCACTTTTCAGCAAGAAGGCACAGCTTTACAAATCTTTAGGGTTAAAAGACAAAAACTTGAAAGAGGAAGATTTCAAGAAATATTTGTTGGAACATTATACTTTTTTAAGTCGTCCGGTTTTCATCATCGACGGAAAAATCTACATCGGCAACAGCCAGCCTAGCATTCATGCTGTTACGCAAGTCTTGAAATAATGTCGAAAAGGAACCTCGCTCTTTTTGCCGCAACATTAGTTTCTATTATTTATGGTGTGACGTTCACCATTGCCAAAGACGTCATGCCAGAATACATTGATGCTTATGGTTTTATCGTTTTGCGTGTTGGAGGTTCTGTCCTTTTATTTTGGCTGTCCTGGCTATTTATACCAAAAGAAAAAATAATGTTGGGTGATTTTCCGCGAATTATCGCTGCAGCATTTTTTGGTGTAGCCTTTAATATGCTGACTTTTTTTAAAGGTTTGAGTTATACTTCGCCTATTTCTGCTTCGGTAATTATGGTCACGACACCTATAATTGTCCTGATTCTTTCGGCTATTATTATGAAAGAAAGAATGCTGAAACGAAAGGTTTTCGGTATTATTTTAGGTTTAGTTGGGACTGCTTTTTTAATCCTTTACGGAAAATCCATCGGCAACGCTACTAATGCAAGTTTGGGGAATTTCTTGGTTTTTGTCAATGCGGTTTCGTATGGTTTTTATCTTATAATTGTGAAAAAACTGATGGACAAATACAATGCTTTTACGTTTGTAAAATGGATTTATTTGTTTGGGTTTTTGATGGTTTTGCCTTTTGGATACAAGGAGTTGCAAGGTCTTGATGTGGCATCATTGCCTGAAGGCATTTGCTGGAAAATTGGTTTTGTCGTTGTCTTTTCTACTTTTCTGACCTATTTATTGAATTTGCTTTCGATGCGGGAATTGAAACCTACAACGGTGGCTGTTTTTATTTATCTGCAACCGCTTTTTGCTACAGTTTTTGCGATTGGTTTGGGCAAGGATTCTTTGAGTTTGGTTAAAATCATTTCTGCTTTACTGATTTTTGTTGGGGTTTATTTGGTGACACAACAGAAGAAATAGAAACTTTGCGTCTTTGCGTCTTTGCGAGCTACTTTTTTCTCGCCAAGACGCTAAGTCGCAAAGTGAGGATTTAGGGTTGGCCCAATAGCCCTGACAGGAGGGAAAATCCTTTTTATTTTTTTTCTTTAAAAAAATAAAAAGATTTGGAAGGATGGCAGGAATATGGATTCTGAAAAAGCCCGAACCTTTCGCTCCTGATAATTCACGCATTTAGGGTCTGACTACCAAAGACTGAACAGTTTTTCTTATCTTTGAACTCTTTTTAAAAAATATATGATACAATCGATGACGGGTTTCGGGAAGGCGACTTTACAGCTTCCGACCAAAAAAATAACTGTTGAAATAAAATCGTTGAACAGCAAGGGATTGGACCTGAATGTGAGAATGCCTTCGGTTTACCGAGAAATGGAGTTGGGTTTGCGAAATCAATTGTCGACGGTTTTGGAAAGAGGCAAAATCGACTTTTCTATTTTTATGGAAAACACGGCCGAACAGACTTCTACGAAAGTGAATGTTCCGATTGTAAAGGCTTATATCAGTCAGCTTCGTGAAGTTTATGCAGAAGCAGATGAAACGGAATTGATGAAAATGGCGGTTCGTATGCCTGATGCTTTGAAGACCGAACGTGATGAAATTGACGAAAATGATTGGGCTCAAATTCAAGTTGTAATCGAAGAGGGAATCAAGAATATCCAAGCTTTCAGAATTTCGGAAGGTGTGGCTTTGGAGAAAGAATTTCTTCATCGTATTGCCAATATCATGACTATGATGAACGAAACGGTGGCTCTTGATGGCGAAAGAATCCAAACGGTAAAAACCAGACTTCGCACGGCAATTGATGAATTGAAAGTGAATTTGGATGACAATCGTTTTGAACAAGAATTGATTTTTTATCTTGAGAAATATGATATCACGGAAGAAAAAGTACGTCTGGAAAACCACTTGAATTATTTCATCGAAACGCTTGCAGGAAATGAAGCAAACGGTAGGAAATTAGGTTTCATTACACAAGAAATGGGTCGTGAAATCAACACGATGGGTTCAAAATCCAATCATGCACAAATGCAGAAATTGGTGGTGCAGATGAAAGATGAATTGGAAAAAATCAAGGAACAGGTTTTGAACGTATTATAAGTTTTTATCCTGCAAGGTTTTCAAAACCTTGTAGGTATAATAAAACAAAACCTACAAGGTTTTAAACTTTGTATCTATAATAAAGCAGACCTACAAGGTTCTGAAAACCTTGCAGGAAAGTAAAAGAAAAATAGAATGAGTAACGGAAAATTATTAGTTTTTTCAGCACCTTCGGGATCGGGAAAAACGACGATCGTAAAATATTTATTAGCCCAGAAAGAATTGCATCTCGATTTTTCGATTTCGGCAACTTCGCGCGAAAAAAGAGGAGATGAGGTGGATGGAAAAGATTATTATTTTTTATCTGCGGAAGCTTTTCAGCAAAAGATTAAAGAAAATGCCTTTGTAGAATATGAAGAGGTTTACAAGGACAATTATTACGGCACTTTGAAAAGCGAACTCGACCGTATTTGGAACGAAGGCAAACACGTGATTTTTGATATCGATGTGATTGGTGGATTGGAAATCAAACGCCAATTTCCGGATAAGACCTTGGCAATTTTTGTGAGTCCGCCTTCGGTTGAAGAACTCGAAAGAAGATTGCGTTTTCGTCAGACGGAAACCGAGGAAAAGATCCAGATGCGTTTGGCGAAAGCCGAAAGGGAAATCGCAGAATCGCATAAATTTGATGTCATCTTGAAAAATTATGACCTTGAAAATGCCAAAACGGATGCTTATAAATTAGTATCGGATTACCTTAAAATGATTTAAAAAATATTCAACACAGATTCCACAGATTAGCACAAATTATCTGTGAAATCTGTGAAATCTGTGTTTAAATGAAAATAGGATTGTATTTCGGAACGTTCAACCCCATCCATGTTGGTCATTTGATTATTGCAAATCATATGGCGGAGAACTCTGATTTGGAGCAGATTTGGATGGTCGTGACGCCACACAATCCGCTGAAAAAGAAAAATACTTTGCTGGATGATTACCATAGACTTCAGATGGTTTTTCTAGCAACTGAAAGCTTCCCGAAAATAAAACCCTCGGACATTGAATTCAAATTACCACAGCCTAATTATACCGTAAATACCTTGGCTCATTTGCAGGAGAAATTTCCGCAACATGAGTTTGCCTTGATTATGGGCGAAGACAACTTGAACTCGCTCCAGAAATGGAAAAACTATGAAGTGATTCTTCAAAACCACGATATTTATGTGTACCCAAGGTTGAATTCGGGAGAAATTGACAGCCAGTTTATCAACCATTCAAAAATTCATAGGGTTGGAGCTCCTGTGATTGAACTTTCATCGACGTTTATCCGCGAAAGCATCAAGAACAATAAAAATGTGGTGCCGATGCTTCCGAACAAAGTTTGGGAATATATCGACCATAATTTGTTTTATAAGAAGTAATTTAAGCCACAGATTAAATATAATTTCTTTAAAAAAAATCCGTGGCAATCCTTTTAATCTACGGCAAACAAATAAAAAATGAGTCAACTCCTCCGACAGCAAATCGAAAAAATCACACCACTTACAGATGGTGAATTTGAGTATATATTGTCGCATTTCTCTCCAAAAAAATACAAGAGACACCAGTTTCTAGTGCAAGAAGGCGAAGATGTTCCCAATGATTTTTTTGTTTTGGAAGGTTGTCTTAAACTGTATCATACGAGTCCAGACGGAAAAGAACACATCCTGCAATTTGGACTTCCGGATTGGTGGATTTGCGATTTCAATGCCTATTTCAATCAGACTAAAGCGACACTAAATATTGATTGTGTAGAGGACACCGAGGTACTTTGCCTGTCTTTGTACAACCGTGAAAAAATCTGTTCAGAAATGCATAAGATGGAACATTTTTTCCGCAGAAAATCAAATGCAGGCTATATTGCCCTACAGCAAAGAATCCTGTCGATGCTGAACAATAATCCGCAACAGCGTTATGAACAATTGTTGCAACTCAATCCCATCCTTTTCCAAAAAGTCCCTAAAAAACTGATTGCTTCCTACCTTGGTGTTTCCCGTGAAACCTTGAGCCGATTCGGTTCCTGAATAAACGCTCACTTGGGGTCAGAGTAGTACCGAAATAATAGCCATAGATTTTATAAATCTTTTTTAATCTGTGAATCTGTGGCAAAAAAGTGATTTTCGTCACACAAAAGTTGTGACTTCCCTCATCGTCAGGAAAGCTGTTTCTTCTGAACTTTGTAGTATCAATTTTAAACAATTTATATCATGAAAAAGATACTTACATCGGGTTTGATGGCAATCACTTTATTTGCTGTCACACTACATTCAGAAATAGGAATTGCACAAACTAAAAAAGCGAAAAAGATGGAAAAGAAAATTCTATTTGTGGTTTCTAGCCACGACAAAAAAGGAGATACTGGCGAGTCAACAGGTTATTATCTTGGGGAAGTTTCCCATGCATGGGAAGTGTTGAAAGACGACTATACAATTGATTTCGTGAGTCCAAAAGGCGGAACGCCTCCCGTTGACGGTTTTGATTTGAGCGACCCGGTGAACAAGGAATTCTGGGAAGATTCCGTTTACCACAACAAAATCAGTAACTCGATGAAACCTTCGGAAGTGAATCCAAATGACTATGTTGCGATTTATTATGCAGGTGGTCACGGAGCGATGTGGGATTTTGCAGATAACATCGAAATTGCCAAAATAGCAACCACCATCCATGAAAACAATGGTGTCGTGGGTGCTGTTTGCCATGGTCCAGCTGGTTTGGTCAATATCAAATTAAGTAACGGAAAATATTTGGTAGACGGCAAGAAAGTAAATGCTTTTACCAACGAAGAAGAAATTGCCGTAAAATTGGAGAAAGTCGTTCCGTTTGCTTTGGAATCAAAATTGATTGAACGCGGAGCGAAGTTTGAAAAATCAGGTCTATGGCAGAAACATGTTACCGTTGACCAAAGGTTGGTTACAGGTCAGAATCCACAATCTGCAAAAGGAGTTGGAGAAGCCATTTTAAAAGAATTGAAATTAATCAAGAAATAATTTCTTAACACATTCTTACGAATTGTTCCCTGATCAATTCCGTAATTTTACTTAAAACAAAATAATCATGCAAAATTTCGAATTATTCACCCCGACCAATTATATTTTTGGGAAAGGACAAATAGAAAAATTATCAAAAGTAATTCCTCAAGGCGCTAAAATTCTTCTGGCCTATGGCGGTGGAAGTATCTTTAAAAATGGAGTTCACGAACAAGTCATCAAGAGTCTTGAAGGCTACGAAATCGTCGAATTTGGCGGCATCGAACCCAACCCACATTTCGAAACCCTTATGAAAGCTGTCGAAGTTATCAAGGAAAAAAACCTCGATTTTATTCTCGCAGTTGGAGGAGGTTCCGTAATTGATGGCGTGAAATTTATTTCCGTTGCCGTAAATTTCGAAGGAAACCCGATTGATTTATTACAAAAAAAGGCTCCTATAACAGGAACTCCAGTTCCGTTCGGGACCGTCTTGACTTTGCCTGCTACAGGAAGCGAAATGAATTCGAGTACTGTTGTAACCATTGCCAAAACCCAAGAAAAACTTTCATTTGGAGGTCCAGCACTTTATCCTCAATTCTCGGTTTGCGATCCAACAACTATTGCATCGCTTCCAAAAAGACAAATCGAAAATGGTATTGTAGATGCCTTCACTCACGTCATGGAACAATACATGACTTATCCTCAAGATGCTTATCTGCAAGACCGAATTGCCGAAGGAATTCTGCAAACTTTAATCGAAATCGGACCAAAAGTCGTAGAAAACCCTAGCGATTATAAGTTGGCTTCAAACTTCATGTGGAGTTGCACAATGGCACTAAACGGGTTGCTCAACAAAGGCGTTATAACCGACTGGACTACTCACATGATTGGTCACGAACTCACGGCTCTTTACGGAATAGATCACGCCAGAACCCTTGCCATCATTGCCCCAAATCTTTATACGGTAATGTTCGAAACCAAAAAAGAAAAACTCACCCAATACGGGAAACGCATCTTCAACCTAACAGGAAGCGACGACGAAATTGCCAAAGAAGCCATCAACAAAACCGTTGAGTTTTTCCACCTGATGGGAATGGACACCAAGCTGTCTGAATATACCGAAGACTATAAAAAATCTGCCGATTTTATTGTGGAGCGTTTCGAAAATAGAGGTTGGAAAGCTTTGGGCGAGAAACAAAATATCACTCCAGAGAAAGTACACAAAATTGTAGAAGCTAGCTATTAGGAGCGAAACGCTAGGGCATTTTTGGAAACCATATTCCCGCTGGAGCCACTCGCTTTGTCTCGTTTTTATGAACGAGACAAGAGCTCAGACAAAGTCTCCATCGGGGCTAGATGAAAACTTTAGGCATTCTTTAAACTTCTGCAAATCTTTGCTAAAATCAAAAGGCACTCCTGGAATAAATCCTGGAGTGCCTTTTTCAAAACACCAAAAACAAAATCTTAACTAACTAAATTATTTTTTATAGCGTAAACAGGATAACCACTTCACTGTTTACAATTATATTAACGTAGAAGATTTTGCTACATTGTATTGATAATCACAATTTTGAGTTAAAATTTATATTCTCAAATACATTCTTGGGAAGTAAAAACGGTGTTCTTTCTAGTATTTTAAGTATTTTTGAGGCTTATTAGTAATTTACAAGTACTAAAAAACCAAAAAATGACAGAATATCCAAAATTTGCAGTAATCGGTGGTGGAAGTTGGGCAACAGCAATCGCTAAAATGTTATGTGTAAACCTCCCTGAAATAGCGTGGTACATGCGAAACACCGATGCAATCGAACATATACAACAACACCATCATAATCCTAATTATTTGAGTTCGGTTGAATTCAATATCAATAAACTGAAACTCACAAGCGATATCAATGAAGCTGTCGCCTATGCAGATTATATCATCTTTGCAATTCCATCTGCTTTCTTAAATGGCGAATTGCAAAAACTTACCGAAAGCCTGAAAGGAAAAGTAATTTTCTCTGCCATAAAAGGTATCGTTCCAGAAACAAGCCTTATTGTTGGCGAACATTTCCATGAAAAATACGATATCGAATATGATAATATTGGTGTCATAACTGGACCTTGCCATGCAGAAGAAGTGGCGTTAGAAAGATTATCTTATCTAACAATTGCCTGTGGAGATGCCACAAAAGCCAAGATTGTAGCCAAATGCTTGTCTGGAAACTACATCAAGGCCAAAATCACCGATGATATTATCGGAACAGAATATGCCGCAATGCTAAAAAATATTTATGCCATTGCAGCCGGAATGGCTCACGGTTTAGGTTATGGCGACAATTTCCAATCGGTTTTGATGAGTAACGGAATTCGTGAGATGAAAAAATTCATCCGAAAAGTGCATAAGATGAAACGGAATATCAATAATTCGGCTTATTTGGGTGATTTGCTGGTTACAGGTTATTCGGTGTTTTCCAGAAACAGAATGTTCGGAAATATGATCGGGAAAGGCTATACCGTAAAATCAGCAATGATGGAAATGAGTATGGTGGCCGAAGGCTATTATGCCACAAAAAGTGCCTATCAATTAAATCAGGAATATGGTGCAAAAACCCCAATTATTGATGCCGTTTACAGCATTTTATATGAAGGAAAAGAAGCCAAAAAGGTATTCAAGAAATTAACGGATAAGTTGGATTAATTCAGCCCAAGAAGACATTCTAAATAAAAAGATAGTTTAACGAACAATAACACCATTAACAAACAAAATAGGCACTTCTTCAGTAGCCTTTTCGTTGATGGTGTTGGTTCTGAAAGTAAATTTTTTATCGTATAAAGTACTTCCGATAAAATAGGTAACCATAAATTCATTGTTCAAAGCAAGGACGCTTTTTTCCACCATTTCTACTTTTACTACAGAAACAGCGGGAACTTTCACGAAAGCGTGACGCAGGAGCGAAGTTTTTTTCATTTCGCCATCAATGGTTCCAAATGCTTTTGAAACGACCATCACACTATCCAAATCAAAATCGGAGTCGTTTACCAGATAGATGTACCAAACCTTTTCCATGAAATCGTCGTTCCATTCTTGAACGGCAGCCATAAAAACGTTTTCTACTTTTGGGATGATGATGTCTTTTTTCATGTCATTGCGAGGAACGAAGCAATCTCATCGTTCGCTTATGGTTTATTTAGTGAAAATGGTTTTTCTTTTAGCCCTGACTGGAGGGATCTCGTCTTTTGGACGAGAGGAAGGAAGGCAGGAATAAGGTTTCCCAAAATGCCCTACAGCTTCCGCTCCTAATACTTTATATGCTCGATTTGAATTGCTCCAAGAAACGGATGTCGTTTTCATAGAACATACGGATGTCGCCGATTTGGTGCAAGAGCATTGCGATTCGCTCGACTCCCATTCCGAAGGCAAAACCCGTGAATTCGTCTGGGTTGATGCCACAGTTTTTAAGTACGTTCGGGTCAACCATTCCGCAACCTCCAATTTCTAACCAGCCTGTTCCTTTCGTGATTCGGTAATCTGTTTCGGTTTTCAAGCCCCAATAGATGTCGATTTCGGCACTCGGTTCTGTAAATGGAAAATAGGACGGACGAAGACGGATTTTTGATTTTCCGAACATTTCTTTGGTAAAATATAGAAGCGTCTGCTTTAAATCGGCAAAAGAAACATCCTTGTCGATGTAAAGTCCTTCAACTTGATGGAAAATACAGTGCGAACGTGACGAAACGGCTTCATTACGGAAAACGCGTCCTGGAGAAATGGTGCGGATTGGCGGTTTATTGTTTTCCATATAGCGAACCTGAACGGACGAAGTATGGGTTCTCAACAAGACATCGGGATTGGTTTGGATAAAAAATGTATCCTGCATATCACGAGCCGGGTGGTATTCTGGAAGATTCAAGGCGGTGAAATTGTGCCAATCGTCCTCAATTTCCGGACCTTCGGAAACGTTGAATCCTATGGTTGAAAAGATGTCAATGATTTGGTTTTTCACCAATGAAATGGGATGACGGGAACCGATGGACAAAGGCTCGCCCGGACGGGTCAAATCGCCATAAATTCCTTTTGTTTCTTCCTTGTTTTCAAGGGATTCCTGGATGGATTTTACTTTTTCTTCGGCCGTGTTTTTCAGTGTATTGATAACTTGTCCGAATTCTTTTTTCTGTTCGTTGGGAACATTTTTAAATTCGGCAAAAAGCTCTTTCAAAAGGCCTTTGCTTCCTAGGAATTTGATTCGGAATTCTTCGAGTGTTTGCTTGTTATCGGTTTGAAAAGCTTGGGCTTCGCCAATATATTCTTTAATCTTGTCTATCATCGTCTTCAAATGTGAGGTGCAAATTTAGGAAAAAGTTGGAAGTTAGAAGTTAGAAGTTGGAAGTTTTACGACCAAATCAACTGCTTTAATCAATTAATTCTTTTTCAAGAAAATAACTGACAATGGCTTCTTTCATTAAAACCGATTGTTCTCCTGCTTTTAAAGGTGGTAAAGCTTCTTTTACTTTGTAATGTGGCCAACCGTCGTTATCGAAATGTTCAAATTCATAAAAACCATACGGTTCTAGAAGTCGGCAAATGGCGATGTGCATCAGGTTGAGTTTCTCGTCTTTCTTGAACGTTCGGTGGACTTTTCCCAATTCCTGAACCCCAATTAGGTAAATAATGGCATCCAAATCTAAATCTTCGCCTTGCGAAAACTGATTGGATAATAGTTCAACGAGTTTTTCCCATCGTTCTTTTAGTTGTATATCTCTAGACATTTTGATTTAGGATTTAATATTTTTTGATTTAGGATTTTCAAAGCTTAATCAAAATTAGTTTGCAAAGATAGGTTTTGTGTTTTGTTTTTCTACTAAAGTCTTTTATCTTGGCTGTTTTATCTTTTATTATGAATTTATTTGATATCATCCTTGGCGGTTTCCTAATCTACGGCATCATCCGAGGTGTTTGGAATGGTTTTTTTGTAGAGTTGGCTTCTTTTGTTTCGCTAATTTTAGGGATTTATATCGCAATAAAATTTTCATTCTTGACGCAATCCATAATTGAAAGTCATGTTTCTTGGTCGCCAAAAACAGTTCAGATTGTGGCTTTTGCCTTGACATTTGTTCTAGTTGTTGTAGGTATTACGGCTTTGGCGAAAGCCTTTACGACACTGGCAAATTTTGCAAGTTTAGGAATGATAAACAAAATTGGAGGCGGTTTTTTTGGATTATTGAAAACGATTTTGATTTTGAGTGTTTCGCTACATTTCTTTCATAAATTCAATGAAAAAACCGAAATTGTAGAGAAAGAGACTTTGGTTGAATCTCTGATTTATTATCCAACTTTGGAAATTTCAGGATTGGTTTATCCGGCTCTTGAAAATTGGTTTATGGAGTTCAAAGAAGGTGATAAAACTGAAAACTGAAAATTCAATTCTTCTTTATCAAATCATACACGAAATCCAGTTGTGTGTCAGCCTGTTTTAAATAATCCTTATACGTTTGAACAATATGATAATCAGGAATAATGCCTCTATTCTTGATTTGATGCTCTTTTTTAGGCACATCTTGTTCCAAATTAACTACAGAAAATTGAGTTATAATTTTTGATTTTGGTAATTTATATTCCAGTGGTGTATGTCCATTATGACCATAATATCCACCCATAGTTTCCTCGCCAATTGTTGTCGTATTTTCGTTTCCGGCAGCCATTGAAGCAAATAAACTTCCAGCCGAAGCAATTGCCGGACTTATAAGTAAATAAATTTTGCCCGTAAATGCATTTTTGTTTGGAGTCCATATTTTATGGTCGTTGCTGTTTTCATTTTGATAAAAACGATGATTTTCTTCCACAGGAAAAATCTCCTGAAACTCTTTATTAAATTTCCCCACCAAAAGCGGTCGAATAATTTTTGGGACATTTATATTATAATACTTCAACAAAGGAATTTTTTTAAAGCTTATCCATGCTTTCTTGTTTTCTTGGAAATTTCTTTGAGCCAAATAGGAATAAGTAACAAGATCATTTGGGTCTGTTCCACCGCCGTTTTGACGAACATCAACAATCAGATTTTTTATATTGTCCTTCTTTATTTGTATAAAAACACTGTCTAGAAATTTCACATATTCCGAATGTTCTTTCGATTTTTCGTCACCCATTGCAAAAGAATAAATCGTCAACTTCGCCGTTAAAGAATCCAGTTTTTTAAAATTATATTTCTGATTGTCTGCTAAATCAACATAATAAATTTGGTCGTATGGTTTTGAAAATCGGTTTTGAAAGTTCTTGTAATAATCGTTATGGCTTACGCCAGAAATTGTCTTGGTCTCTATCTGTTCAGTATTTTGCTTTTTATAAGAAACTATAAATTGGTCTTTCAAACCATAATGCAACCTGAAATAGCGTGCAAAATGAGTTCGAAGGCCTATTTTTTTGCCCGTTAAATTTTCACCATCTGTTGTGTAATATTTATATAGACTTGAAATGATTTCAGCAATTGGAATTCCATTGATTGAAATAATCTCGGAGCCTAAAGGAATTTCTCCATTTTCAAAATTCACTAGCCATTTCCCGTCGATCCATTTAATTGGAAAAGGAAAATAACCTGATTTTTCTTTTCGCAAATTTTGAAAAATTTTATCGGGAAGTGAAGTGTCATTGTGCAAACTGCCTTCAAAATCAGTGAGTTTGCAAATCAAATTATAGAAATCCCTGTAAGTTGAAAGGTATTTAATTTCATTGTCAGCCCAAGAATAAATGCTGTCAATCTGTTTTTGAGTTCGATATTTGTAAAGACCTGAATTTGCTTTTTGGCGTAAATCTTTAAAAATTGCCAAATCTTTCCGCATTTTTTTCTGCGGAAATACATCGTCAACCGATTGAGAAAAGGTGAGGTTTGAAAATAAAAAAACTAGAAATAGGAAGAAGTAAGGTTGTTTCATTTGATCTTAAACTTTTTCAAATGTAAACCGATAAGAATAATATGACTTGTATAATATTGGTCAATTTAATTTTTTCAGAAACCCTTCCTTATATTTTGTTGGCGAAACTCCAATAAAGCGTTTAAATGTTTTGGAAAAATGTGCTAAATCGGTGAAGTTATATTGATAAGCAATTTCAGTCAATTCGGCATTTCGGTCAATTAATTTCTTGCTGGAAAATATTTTTTTCATCAAAATATAATTCATCGGCGTCATTCCTGTGGATGCTTTGAATTTTTTTACGAAACCATATTTATTAATATTCGCTAATTCTGAAAGCTCATTCAAGCAAAACCGATTGTGAATATTACTTTCTACAAAGGTGTTGATTTGGTTGAAACTACTAAAATTCAATCCGGTATATTCGTCCTTATTTTCTTGGGCATAAAATTGAAGAACAGTCAAAAATTGTTTTAAACAAAAGTCGATTTCTGTATCGTTCTTACTTTCAATTGCCTTTTTGAGCTTGATAAAGGATTGATTGGCGTTTTTATTGCTGATTTTTCTATTCAGGAAGATGATATTTTTACCCTCACAACCATATTTCATAATCTCATTTGGAATATAGATGGTGTCGAATTTCAAAGGAGCATTGGCATCAATTAAAGGATTGGAATGTATCTCATACGGATTGGTAATCGAAATGCTTCCAGCTTCGCAAAAAAGGCTCTGATTTTCAAAATCAATTTGCTCTGTTCCTAAATGAATCAGCGAAATGCAAAACGTTTCGTGGAAATGCTTTGGAAATTCCGTGGTTTGATGTTCAATCGAGATGTATTCTAAACCATCAAATGTCATTTCCGCTTTTTGATATTTGCAACTAAATTACTTCAATTCCTTAATTGCCGATTGTTCAATCCAACCCAAAGTTCCATCTGAAAGTTCGATTTTTTTCCAATTGTCAAGTGTTTCCAAAACGTGAACTTTTGTTCCTTCGTGAAGCATAAAAGCGTCAGGAGCATCTTGTTTTGGTTCTGTTTTCACAGATGTGATTTCGGCAAAAACAATCGCTGGTTTGTCGTTTTCATAGTTTGATCTCTCGAAAATAGCCGATGAAACGCTTAACACAATTACCAACAAAGCCAAGAACATTCCAACAAAGAAAACACGTTTCAGCAAAGTAGTTTGGGAGAAATAATAGCCAATAAAAAACAATAAAAACAGCGTTGAAAATCCAACTGCAATCCAACCCCAAGTATTGTAATGATAAGAAGAAGTAAAATCCTGAATGAGTTTGCTAAAACCTACTTTTGGAACTTGCTTGATGTCGTCAATCTGTAGTTTTTGGGCAAAAGCCAGATTGTTTTGGATGTCTTTGTCGTTTGGACTTAGCAATAAAGCTTTTTCATAATTGTAAATCGCTGGTGCAACCTTATTCAATTTATAATAAGCATTTGCCAAATTAAAATACAATTCTGCCGATTCCTTTTTGGTTTTCAAGATACTTTCATAAGCAACGACTGCTTCTTGAAACTGGTCTTTTCGGTACAATTCATTTCCTTTTTCAAAGCCGGTTTGGGCAAAGAAAGTTGAGGTGATTAATAAAAATATATAAATTAAATTTTTCATTTTTCTTGAATTATAGCACTTAGATTTGTTTTTCTAGTTCTGAAATTATAGCAACAGCCTTATCAAAATCCTGCTGGATCGATACGCTTGACGAAGGAGCATATCGTGCAAATTCGCAGTTTTCAGTTAGGTTTATAAAGTTTGAAACGGTATTTTCATTCGCATTTCTTGATAAAAGAATTTCCCTGATTTTATCCTTACTCATTTCAGATGTTTCGATGTTCAATTTTGCTTTCAAGAAATTGTGCATTGCTTTTTCCAAAGCAATATAAAACAACTCTTTGTTGGCAATTTGTTTTCTAGCTTCGGATAGATATTTCTTCGCCAATTTATTCGATTGACGGATTCTATTTCCAACCACATCACGATCCATTGCACGTTTTTTCTTTCTGAAAAGCATGATAATCGGAATCAGAAATAACGGTGCAAAAAGCAATCCGTAGAATAAATTGCTCCCGAAAAAGTCGTCTTTCTTGGTTGAAACCAAATTGGTTTTCAGTTTGATAAACTGAAATTGTGCTGATGCAGCAATCGTCCTTTTGTTTACTCCCGAAGTACTATCCGAAGAAGCAACAGCTGCTTTTTCGCTCTCTGGACCATCCAAAACCTTAATCATAATCTCTGGAGATGTGATAGTTTTATATGTTCCGGTAGCCAAATCAAAGAAGGAGAAACTCATTGGCTTGATAGGATAATTTCCTTTGTATTGTGGAATTACCGTGTATTTGTCGGCAATATTTCCCGTCATTCCCGAAAGTGGTGTGTTTACACTTTCCGTATGAACTGGGTCATACATTTCGAGGGCACTCGGAACAACTGGTTTTGGCAAATCAAACAATTTCAGGTTTCCAGTTCCTGCTACAATCACATTCAAATCCAGACTTTCGCCGTGTTTCAAAGTAGTTTTCGTAGGAGTAGCTCTGAAGGTAAATTTTCCAACAGCACCTGTGAAATTAGCAGGTTTTCCCGCTTCTGGCAGAGCACGAACATTGATGGTTTTGGCTCCAGCCGAAACCCTTTTATTATCCTTGGTTGTAAGAACCTGCCCAAAAATATTCCTTCTGTTGGTGGGCAATTCCAAATCCATATCCATTGAAAGTGGCTCAATAGAAAGCTTTCCTGATTTTTGAGGATAAAGAACCACTTTCTTCAAAACCACAAAACGGGTTTTTTCTCCATTATAAGTTCCTTCTTCCACTTTGAGTTGTTTGATATCAATGTTCTGGCTCCAGAAATCATTATATTTTGGCTTGTCAAGCTCTCGCCAATTTGTAATTCCGATGTTGTAACTGAAATAAAGTTTATAAACTACGGTAATTGGTTCGTTGATATACGGATTTGTTTTGGAAACTTCTGCCACCAGATGTATCGCATCGTCAGCCGAAATCTGTGGTGCATCGTTAGGATTTTTGGGCATTTCCACAGCAGCCGTGACATTGATCTTTATGGGAGACGTTTTGTAAATCTGCCCATTGATTTCTATACTGGCTTGTTTGATTGTTATTGATCCTCGTTGGCTTGGCAACAAATAATAAGAATACATTTTATTGAAAGTGCCACGTCCGTTTACCCATTGTTGACTGACTTGTTGCATCGGACCATTTACAACACGGAAACCTTCAAAATCAGGTGGTGTAAAGTTGTCCCCATCGGCATTCATTGAAAAATCGATTCGCAATCTTTCGTTGATTCCGAGTGTGGTTTTGCTGACTTTTGCTTCAAATTCTACTTGAGCAAAAAGTCCCTGAACACTTATAAATAATAGAAAAATAAACTTTTTCATTTGTTGTCTAAACTTTTTTGAATATCGAATTACCAATCTTTTTCTGTTCGAACAGGCTTGCCTTTCACTTTCTTGGCATTCACTTTGTCCTGAACTTTCTTCTCTTCATTATTTACGGCGTCCAGAAGATTTTCTACTCTTTGTTTAGAAATGCCGCCTTCTTTTGGTTTTGGTTGGCCTTCTTTTTTATCGTCTTTGGGGTCTTTGCCATCACCGTCTTTCTTGTCGTCCTTTTTGTCCTTGTCTTTATCGCCTTGGTCGTCTTTTTTATCTTTATTTTGATCTTTTTTATCGTCTTTCTTGTCCTTGTCTTTATCCTTGTCCTTGTCTTTTTTGTCTTTCTTCTTGTCGTCTTTTGGAGGCGGATTATCCTTGAGCATTTTTTTCGCCAAAGCATAATTGTATCGGGTTTCTTCGTCAGCCGGATTGTTGATCAAGGCATTTTTATAGGCTTGAACAGCTGCCGAATAATTCTTCTCCTTCATAAAAACATTTCCAAGATTATGGAATGCCTTGTGTTTTTCAGGTCTAGATTTTGATTCTTCAATCGCTTTCATATACGAAAGTTTGGCTTCCGAAGGTTGCTTGATGTTGTAAATCGTATTTCCTAAATTATAGGAAGCAATTGCTTTTTTAGGAAATTTTGATTGCGAAATCCTATAATTCGCTTCGGCCTCAACATAGTTTTTGGCATCGAATTCTTCGTTGGCTTGTGGCAAATACTGGTCCTTTTCTTGTGCCTTTGCTGCAAAAGAAAGAAGGATTATCGCTATTAAAAAAATATTTTTCAAGTCTTTCATTTTCATTTTCTTATAGTGGGTTTTCAGACTTTTCTTCATTAAATAAATTCATTTTCTTTACCCATTTGGTTTTCTTTTCCAAAAGGAAAATGTCAACAAACAACAAGGCGAAAGCAATACCTAAAAACCATTGAAACTGCGAATTGAAATCAGTAAATTGTTCCGATTCAAATTCGGTTTTTTCAATATTGTCCAAGGCATTTTTGATGTATTCCAGCACTTCTTTAGTATTACTTCCGTTTACATAACCGCCTTTCGTAGCTTTAGCAATTTTTTCCAAACTCTTCGGATTCAGTTTTGTAACCACGACTTCATTGTTGAAATCACGTTGAAAGCTTTCCACGACACCATTTTGTTTTAATGGAATAGGGCCGCCTTTTTCGGTTCCAACTCCAATGGTGATGATTTTCAAACCTGCTTTATTGGCTTCTTCTGCAGCACTTGAAGCTCCTTCGGAATGGTCTTCTCCATCTGATATTAAAATCAGCAACTTGCTTGTTTCGCTGTCTTCTTCGAAATAAGTGGAAGATAATTTTATGGCTTCGTCCAAAGAAGTTCCTTGCGAAGAAACCATTCCAGGATTCATACTTTGAATAAACATTTTCGCAACACCGTAATCGGTTGTAATTGGTAAAACTGGAAAAGCACTTCCGGCATAGGCTACAATTCCAATTCGGTCGCTTCCCAATTGATTGATGACTTGCGAAACAATCTGCTTGCTTTTTTCGAGTCGGCTTGGTGCGATGTCTTCACAAAGCATACTTTTTGAAACATCGACAGCAAAAACGATGTCGATTCCTTGGCGTTTTACGGTTTCGGATTTGGTTCCTATTTTTGGGTTTACCAATGCAATTATCAAACACGCTAAAGCCAATAAGTAAATCACTAGTTTCAAAACGGATTTGAAAGTAGATTTCTCTGGACTTAATTTCTTAACCATTTCAATATCCCCAAATTCGCGTTGTTTTTTTCTCTTCCAATATAAATTATAGAGGAAAAGCACCACAAGGATTGGGATGATCAATAAAAGGTATAAATATTTTTTTTCGTCTAATTCCATCAAAAATTTTAGATTTTAGTTTTAGATTTCGGATTTTTCCGAAGCTAAAACTTGGTATTTTATGCTTAAATAAAACTTCTATAGACTGTATTTCTTAATCCAATTTCCAACAATAATAGAATCCCTGCAAAAATCAAGAACGGCCTGTATTTTTCATCGTAATCATAGAATTTTAGTTCTTCGATTTCGGTGGTTTCAAGCTTGTTGATTTCATCGTAGATGGTTTCCAGTTTTTGATTGGAAGTTGCTCGGAAATATTTCCCGCCTGTATTTTTAGCGATGCTTTTCATCAATTCCTGATCGATTTCCACTTTCATCATCTTGAAAACAAAATCGCCATTCGCTGCTAAAGCATACGGATATTCCGCCATTCCGTTGGTTCCTAAACCGATGGTATATACTTTGATTCCATATTCTTTTGCAATGTCCGAAGCGGTTTCAGGTTCAATTGTTCCTGAATTGTTTACACCATCGGTCAACAGAATTATGATCTTGCTTTTTGCCTTGCTGTCTTTCAATCGATTGATGGCAGTTGCCAAACCAGTTCCAATTGCTGTTCCATCTTGCAAAACGTTATCAAATTTGATACCTCTCAAAGCGTCAATCACAACGGCTTTGTCACTTGTAACGGGTGTTTTGGTGTAGCTTTCTCCTGCATAAACCACCAAACCGATTCGGTCATTAGGACGTGATTCTATAAAATCTGAAGCCACTCTTTTCAAAGCTTCCATTCGGTTTGGTTTCAAATCGCGGGCCAACATCGAACTTGAAACGTCAACTGATAAAACAATGTCAATTCCTTTTGTGGTTTTGGTTTTACTGCTGATGTCAACTGTTCGTGGTCGGGCCAATGCCACAATCATTGAAGCCAAAGCCACTATTCTCAATACAAATAGAAATGGTTTTAATTTTGCCAAAAGCGAAGGCGAAGTTTGAAAACCTTTCAGCGAACTCATTTTTAAAGTGGCCGATTGTTCGTTTCTTTTCCAGATTTGCCAGCCGATTATAAGCGGAAGCAAAAGGAACAGCCAAAAGAATCCTGGGTTTAAAAAAGTTACGTTTGTCATCATTGTGCTACTTTTTTAAGTTCAACAGAATTTAGTATTCTTTCGGAAATTTCGTTTGCATATTTGTCGCCTTCTTGATGCAAGATTACAATTTGTTGTAGTCCGCCTTCTTGACTGAAAATCAATACTTCATAATATAATTTGGTGCTTTTCTTTTGAACAGGGTCAATTCGAGAGAACGAGCCGTATCCTTTTTTTCCTGTAATGCCTTCTTTAGTACTAAAATCTTCTTGCTTCAGAATCATATTTTGAGCTCCTTGTGCTTCAAAAATTCTGACTGAACCCTCGAGAGCTGTTGCCAAATCGATTTCCATCTGTTCCTTATATTGTAGTGTTGAAACCGCGATGTAAAAATTATCCAACATACTACCGTAACCAAATAATTGCATGTCTTTTATCACTGCAAAAGCCTCTTTAGGCAACGTTTTTTTTGCATCTATTCGTTTCAAAACTTTTGGAGTCTCAATTCTTACAGATGGATTTCCATATTCGCTCAAAACCCATTCGCCTTCGACCAAATCTTTGGTTGGATGTCCGATTAGGTTGTCTTTTACAAAGTCGAAACCTTTGGTAAAGACCAAGAATGTGAAAACCCCAATCGTCAATCCAATTACCGAAGCAATTGCAATTCCGATTCTTGCATTTCGTTTTTTTCTTAATTTTTCCTTGATGAGTTTTTGACGTTGGGCTTCGTTCAGGATGTCCTCTTCTTCCACAACTTCTTCTGGAATGGCGTTGTCAAGTGTTAGGATTGCCTTTTCAATTTTCTTTTTGTCTTCGGAAATTTCGAAATCTAAAGGTTTAGACTTTGCAAATTTTACCAAATCGGCTTGTTTTAAAACCCTTTCCAAATTCTCTAAAGTTTCTTGCGAAACAGCCATTTTCTTTTTCTGGGAAGCATTTCTCAAAGCCACAATCAACTCAGAAGTAGTACTTTCCATTGCTGGAATTTCAATAGCTTCTTCGATATAATTTCTAGCAATATCGGTCAATTCGCTATAATAAGCTTTCACTTCTCCTTTTTGCCAAAGCTCTTTTTTCTCAAGTGTATTTAATAAGCTTGTTGCTTTTTCGATAGGAGTTTTATAGACTTCTTGCTCTACTTTTTTCTTCTGATATTTTTTTATGAGATAATAAACCAAGAATCCAATTCCTACTAAAGCCAAAATAATCAGCAACCATTTCCAGATGCCACTCGAAGCGGATTCTGCTCCAATGATCGGTTTGATTTCATACATCTTTTGTTGCAAGGTATCTACCGGAACATTGGCAACTTCTACCGAAAGTGAATCTGTAAAATAAGGCTTCTGGTTGATAAAAACCTTCAAACTCGGAACTATATATTTTCCTGAATCAAATTGGGCCAATCCGTATTTTTTGATGAGTTCGTAGCGGTTGTCTTTCTTAACCGTATCCACCACATAATTTCGGATGACTTCCATTCTGCCAAAATTATTTCCTGAAGGAAAAACAACGGTTTCGGTAGTATCTACAAAAGTTCGAAGTGTCAGATTGAACTGTGCTCCAATTTTATTTTTGGTGGTATCAATAGACGTCTCCACCCGTTTTTGGGCGAAAAGTGTAGTTGTAAATAAAAGTAATAGTATGTAGAATTTTATTTTCATTCTCATGTCATTTAAACCTGATTGGTTTTAAACTTGTTTCGGAATTATCGCGATTTGAAATAGCCCAATAATTTGGTCACATAACTTTCGTCGACTCTTGTGTTGACCGCTCCTGCACCACATTTGCTGAAGGTTTCTTTGAAAAACTTCACCTTTTCGTGATAGTATTTTTCATAATCCATTCGCACTTGTTTGGAACCTGTATTGATCAATTGCACTTCACCCGATTCGGTATCCAACATCGGAACCATTCCCAGATTTGGAATTTTTTCTTCTCGTATATCATAAACCCTAATTCCGGTGATGTCGTGTTTTTTGGAAGCAATTTTCAAGGTATGTTCATAATCATCGGCAATAAAATCGGAGATTAAAAACACGATAGCTTTCTTTTTTTGGGTTCCCGAAAGGAATTTTAAAGCTTGGCTGATGTCGGTTTTGTTGCTTTTAGGGTGAAATTCTATCAATTCACGAATGATTCTCAAGACGTGCGATTTTCCTTTTTTCGGAGGAATATACAATTCAATTTGGTCGGAAAACAAAATAAGTCCAATCTTGTCGTTGTTTTGAGTAGCCGAAAATGCCATTGTTGCAGCAATTTCTGTTACAATATCTTCCTTGAATTGATTTTTAGAACCAAAACCAGCCGAACCACTGATGTCCACCATCAGCATCATCGTCAGTTCGCGTTCTTCTTCAAAAACCTTAACGTGAGCTTCGTTGTATCGAGCCGTAACATTCCAGTCGATCGCCCGGATGTCATCGCCATATTGGTATTGACGAACTTCGCTAAAAGTCATACCTCTGCCCTTGAAAGACGTGTGGTATTCGCCCGAAAAGATATGATCACTCAATCTTCGGGTCTTGATTTCTATTTTTCGTACTTTTTTGAGTAGTTCTTTCGTATCCATTTTTTCAGTTTCCAGTCTCAGTCACAGTTTTCAGTTTCAGTCGCAGTTTTCATTGTTTAATAACTGAAAACTGCGACTGAAAACTGCCAACTAATTTAAGGTACTTCGATTTCGTTTACGATTTTGTTGATGATATCTACAGAAGTGATGTTCTCCGCTTCCGCTTCATAAGTAATACCAATCCTGTGACGTAAAACATCGTGAACAACGGCACGAACATCTTCTGGAATCACATAGCCACGACGTTTGATGAAGGCATAACATTTAGCAGCTGTTGCCAAGTTGATGCTTCCACGAGGCGATGCTCCAAAGCTGATAAGCGGTTTTAATTTTTCTAATTTATATTTTTCAGGATAACGTGTTGCAAAAATAATATCCAAGATATATTTCTCGATTTTCTCATCCATATAGACTTCGCGAACTGCTTCTTGAGCTCTCAAAATTTGGTCAACAGAAATAACAGCGTTTACTTTTTCGAAAGCTCCTTTTAGGTTTTGACGGACCACCATTCTTTCGTCTTCCATTTTTGGATAATCGATAACGGTTTTCAACATAAAACGATCGACTTGAGCTTCCGGTAACGGATAAGTTCCTTCTTGTTCCACTGGGTTTTGAGTGGCCAAAACCAAGAAAGGCTTGTCTAGTTTAAAAGTAGTATCACCAATGGTAACTTGTTTTTCCTGCATCGCTTCAAGCAAAGCCGACTGTACTTTTGCTGGAGCACGGTTGATCTCATCTGCAAGAACGAAATTGGCAAAAATTGGTCCTTTTTTAATTGAAAATTCATTGGACTTGATGTTGTAAATCATCGTCCCGACAACATCGGCAGGTAATAAATCTGGAGTAAACTGGATTCTGCTGAAAGAACCTTGAACGGCTTGAGAAAGCGTGTTGATGGCCAAGGTTTTTGCCAATCCCGGAACACCTTCCAAAAGGATGTGTCCTTGACCCAAAAGACCGATCAGCAATCTTTCAATCATGTGCTTTTGGCCCACGATAACTTTATTCATTTCCATGTTGAGAAGGTCGATAAAAGCACTTTCTCTTTCAATTTTTTCATTAATTGCCCTTATGTCTAAAGTAGCTGTATTTTCTTCCATTTCTGTTTTTTTAGTAGACTATTTTTGTTGAAATAATTTAACAGTGCAAATTGACTTTTTTTTTAGAAGTAAGATGTTAAAAAATGGTTAAAACTTCTTTGAAACCTTTGGCTTTAAGGATGAATTGTGATTTTGTTTTTATATTTTTAAGAACTTAAAAAAACATATCATGAAAACAGCGTTTTCGCAAATAATTGCAGGAACAATGAACTGGGGAATTTGGGATAAAAAGCTCTCCACATCTGAGATGGCAAATCTCATTCACGTTTGTCTGGAAAACAAAATTTCTACCTTCGATCATGCCGATATTTATGGCGGATATACCACCGAAGCCGAGTTCGGAAAAGCTTTCGCAGAAAGTAAAATTGACCGAAAGAAAATCCAGTTGATTTCTAAATGCGGCATCCAACATGTAACGGAAAACCGGAATAATAAAGTGAAGCATTATGATTATTCAAAAGAATACATCATTTGGTCGGTTGAACAATCATTAAAAAATTTGCACACCGATTATTTGGATGCTCTTCTTTTGCATCGTCCGAGTCCGTTGATGCAAGCCGATGAAATTGCAGAAGCGGTTGAAAAACTGAAAGCGGAAGGAAAGATTTTGGATTTCGGATTGTCGAATTTTACATCTTCTCAAACAGAATTGATTCGTTCTAAAACGGAAGTCAACTATAATCAAATTCAATTCTCGGCAACTAATTTTGAATCGATGCTGGATGGAAGTCTGGATTATATGCAACTTCACAACATTACCCCGATGGCTTGGAATCCGCTTGGAACGGTTTTCCGTGAAGACACCAACCAAACTAGAAGGCTCAAAATTCTCCTGGCTACTTTGGTAGATAAATACCATGTAGGTTCGGATATGATCCTTTTAGCATGGATTTTACAACACCCTGCCAAGATTATTCCGGTTGCAGGAACTGTGAATGTAGCACGTTTGCAATACATCAACAATGCAACTCAACTTGTTCTGGACAAGGAAGATTGGTTTGCCATTTGGACAGAAAGCATGGGGAATCCGGTTCCTTGATTTAGTTGACAGTAATCAGTGATCAGTTTGCATAAATATTCAAAAAGTAAAAATGAAAACAGTTTTAATAACCGGAGCTACTAGCGGAATCGGTAGGGCAACGGCAAGGGCTTTCGCCAAAAACAATTACAGAATCATCATTTGCGGAAGGCGAGAAGACCGACTGGCAGAACTTCAGGACGAGCTTTCGCAACGGACAGAAGTACATACTTTGCTGTTTGACGTTCGGCAGAAAAAATCGGTCAAGGAAAGTATTGCTTCGCTTCCCGAGGATTTTGCAAACATCGATATCCTAATCAATAATGCAGGAAACGCTCATGGTTTAGACCCCATTCAAAACGGTGAGTTGGACGATTGGGACGCCATGATCGACATCAATGTAAAAGGATTGTTGTATGTTTCAAAAGCCATAATTCCGAAGATGATTGAAAGAAGAAAAGGTCATATCATCAATATTGGTTCGACAGCTGCCAAAGAGGTTTATCCAAACGGAAATGTATATTGTGCGACAAAGCATGCCGTTGACGCCTTGAATCAAGGAATGCGAATGGACTTGAATCCGTATGGAATTCGTGTTGGGGCCATACATCCTGGAATGGTAGAAACCGAGTTTTCAGAGGTTCGTTTTAAAGGTGATATTGAGAGGGCTTCAAATGTTTATAAAGGTTTTGAACCGCTTCAGCCAGAAGACATTGCTGATATTATTGTGTTTGTGACGACGAGACCTTATCATGTGAATATTGCCGATTTGATGGTAATGAGTACGGCTCAGGCTTCTTCGACTATCGTGAATAGGATTATCTAATTCCCTCAAACTTGTCATCCCGACAGAGGAGGGATCTCAGTATCAAGCTCAAGTTTGTAGAGCCACTTTTGGGGATTCCTCCTCTGTCGGGATGACAATATTGTAGAGACTCGGCTCGGGAATAAAAAATAACAATAAAAAATAATAATGATCAACAAACGCCTCTTAATAAAAAACCTTCTCGCCCATAACGACGAGAGCAGTTTTTATGACAAAAAGCGTCAGTTGAATTTGCATACACGGGAAGGAAAAGCAAAATTTCTAAAACATATTTGTGCTCTTTCCAACTCAAATCCAACCAATAATTCTTATATCGTGGTTGGTGTTGAAGACCACGACAACGAAATTGTTGGCGACGATTTCTTCGACGACAGCAGGATTCAAAACCTCGTGAATGCTTTTCTCGAAAATCCACCGAAAATCCAATACGAGAATGTTCCGTTCCCGAATCTTCCGAAAGACAAAGTAATTGGGCTTGTGACGATAAAACCCAAAAGCAAAGCTTCTTATTTCAAGAAAGGAATCCATACCATTTTGGCCAATACCACTTTCGTCAGGAGAGGAAGCAACTCGGTTCCAGTTGATGAAGAACCCGAAAAAAATTATCAGAATACCGAAACCGTCATCAGCATCGAAAATAATTCCCGAAACAGCATTGGCTATACCCTCGATGGCGTCATGGATTTCATGAACAACCGCCACAAGGACATGTCGCCAAAGTATAAGGTTTTCAAGGAATTGTTTGTAGTTTGCTGGGCCGGAATTCCCAAAAAAGTCAAGGACAAAACCTATCTTTCCCGTGTTGATATTGAACTCGTCAACGAACAGATAAAGTTGTTTTATTCCGCTTTAGATGAAGTTGCAATTGAATTCAATGATGATATTTTTACCATAACCGAGTATGTTTCCCTCGGACTGAACGACAAAACCAGCTTCTACGAACTCGAAAAAGTCAGCATTCATTTCTTCGAAAACGGCTATTATAAGATCGATAGGGAAATGCGTTTCCAACCACCAGAATTCAACCGCAAAATGCTGTTTCACATCTATAATTCAAACCTTGCCTTGATTTCAAAACTCGAAAAAGGGTTCTCCTTAACCAATAGGGAAAACACCGATCTCGAAAACCTCCCTTCAACTCTAATGATTTGCTATCTCAATGGTTTTGAAGAGGCCAAGCAAATCCTGATTGATGCAAAGCCACTATTAAAAAAGCACCCCAACACAACCGTTTATTTGTCGTTTAAGGAAGCAATGCGAATTTTAAGGAAAATGAAATACGACATCAATTAAGTTTTAAGAAGCGAATCGTCGTTTTGTGTCACAAAACCATGTTCCTGCTGGAGCCACTCGCTTTGTCTCGTTTTTAAGAACGAGACAAGAGCTCAAACAATGGCACCATCAGGGCTAGAGGGAAAACCATTTTACCTTTTGTAACCGTAGTCCCCACCTTAGAATAAATCAATAAATTCAAAATCAAAGGTCACGACAAAAGCTTTCAATATGTTATATTTTTATAAGAACTATCAAATTCATAACTTTGTAGAAAAAACAAATGAGCAGGACTTTCGCAATTGGCGACATACATGGCGGACTAAAAGCCCTAGAGCAAGTATTAGAAAAAGCACAAGTAACCCCAAAAGACAAACTCATTTTCCTTGGCGATTATGTTGACGGCTGGAGCCAATCACCTCAGGTTTTGGATTTTCTGATAGCACTAAATTCCACCCACAATTGTGTCTTCATCCGCGGCAACCACGACGATTTATTGCTCAAATGGTTCAAGGAAAAAACACACAACGACATGTGGTTCCATCATGGAGGAGAAGCTACTGTTAATGCCTACAAGAATATATCTACCGAAAATATTGAGCAACATATTGCCTTCTTGGAAACTTTAGAGAATTATCATCTCGATAAAAAGAACCGACTTTTCGTTCATGCCGGATTTACAAACTTGAACGGTGTAGAGTATGAATATTTCCCGAAAATGTTCTACTGGGAAAGAACCTTGTGGGAAACCGCCTTGGCCCTGGATCCGAATATGGATACAAAAAATCTTCGCTATCCAAAACGCCTCACCTTATATGAGGAGATTTATATTGGCCATACTCCCGTTACACGAATCGAAGAAACAACCCCAGTGCAAATGGCCAATGTTTGGAATGTAGATACCGGTGCCGCATTCAAAGGACCACTCACGATTATAAACGTTGACACCAAGGAATTTTGGCAAAGCGAGCCACTTTATAAAATTTATAAGAAAGAAAAAGGCAGAAATTAAATTGTTTTCAGTGTAATAATTGTTATATTTCGAAAACAAAAACAATTATAGCTATGAAAAAAACAATTTTAAGCCTGATGTTGCTTGCTGGAACGGTTCTGGCAAATGCACAAAGCGGTGATTTTCCGCAACATGAAGTAAAGTTCAACATTCTGAATGTCATTGCATTAGGTTCTGTTGAAATCGGGTATGAATATTATCTGGACGAACACCAATCAATAGGTTTGGATCTTTTGATTAACGATACTTATAATATGAGTATAGGTAGGCAAGTGGAGGATTTCAACACCAACAGCTTCCAACTTTCCTATAATTATAATATTTCCAGACACGATGATGGTTCAGGTTTTATAATTTCGCCATTATTGAAGTTTCGTTTTGGTGATTATCAAAAAACAGACTTGACTCCAAAGATTGATATGGACAGTTTTATCATAGGCCTTGGAGCCGGATATAAATGGAGTTTCAACAACCGATTTGTCATGGGGCCCTATGCCAACATAGGAAGAAACTTTAGCAAAGAAGTAACGGAAGAATTCACTAAAATTGAATTTAGTGCAGGTTTTAATCTCGGGTTTAAATTCTAAAAAGAAAAACATTACCAATTGTTGAAAAAGCTTCCCGAGCAATCTGGAAGCTTTTTTGTTTTCGAAGCAAATTAACATTTGTTGGTTTAAAAATAATAATATTCAAATTTAATTTATAATTTTGTTGGCTATAACTTTCAGTAAGTTAGAAAATTACCCCAACAAATAAATGAAATATCCTTATATAATTATCGATGACGAACACGAAAGTGTTCTGGAAACGCAGTCGGCATTTGACAGCTTTTCGAACTATTTCCTGTTGGGAACTGCTGATAATTATGACGATGCGGTTAATTTGGTGTTGGAACACAACCCGAAACTGATTGTCCTGGAGATTGATCCTGTCAATAAGGAAAGTCGTTTGTCGTTGGCATTAATCAATGAGCTTCATCGCTATGTGAAAAATATGCCGAAGATCATCATCCTTACCAAAGGAAAGGAATTGGCCTATGAAGCTTTGAAGAATGAGGTTTTTGATTATTTGCTGAAACCGATCAACATCCATGAGTTGCGAAAAACAATCATGAAGTTTGAGCGAAACGTAGAGCAGACGCCAACAACCATCTGCATAAAATCCTATGGTGATTATCGTTTTGTGGATACGGATGATATCGTCTATCTTCAAGCAGATAATAATTCTACCGATTTATACATCAATAACGGCGATACCATCACGGCTTTCAAAACATTAAAGCACTTTGAGAACACACTTCCTCCTCAATTTGTGCGAATCCACAACAGTTATATCATTAATATGAGCTATGTTTCCAGAATTCATCTGGGTAACAATGTGGTGTATATCAAGAACAGCAAAATCCAATTGCCGTTCTCTAAATCCTATAAGAAGAACGTTGACTTGATTATTAGCTTGATTGCTAATAGTGAAGGGAAGGAGTTGTAGGTTATTTCTAAATATATTTATTTTTCAATTCAATATTGATTCCTGTTCAACGAATCAAAAGCAACTTCTTGGTTTTATGATTGACTATCGCTTCATTTGACTAAATTTTATCTAAATGAATCTTTCATCGATAAAAACCTCCCTTTCATCGATTTTCTTCAAAATCAACCACCCCTCAAAAGCACCCATCCACTCACGAACGGGGTGCATCTACATAATGCGTCTTTAAATGTTTGATTATCAGTTGGGGCTACTATACTTTTACACTATCAAAATGAAGCAATCATTTAAAAAGATAGTAAAAAATATAAAAAATAACCCCACAAAAGTAACAACATCATGAAAAAATTTATCGCAATCGTAGCAATCGTTTTAATCGCAGTTTTAGGTTTAACTTCTTATAATACTAATGAAGTAAAGAAAAACGAATCAAACTCAACTTTGTTGGCTTCTTTGAATAATGGAGATACAGGAGGATTAACAAATAATACGGGTGCTGGTAATAAAAAGCAAGACTAAACAAATAAAACATTGAAATTAAAGGCTATCTTTTTAAGGTAGCCTTTTTTGTGTTTATTTTTATTATTTTTGAAAATCATTTCTAATTATATTGAAAAACTTTCTACTAATTCTCTACTTGTTTTTTTTCTTTTTGTCAGGCTGTAAAAAAGCAGAAAGGGAAAACAATGCTACTACGAGAGTCGTTGATAGCCTTAGTTATTTTTTTGAAGAGGCAAATGATGATTCAATTCCTTTTGAAAAAAGAAAATTCTACAATGAAAAAGCCTTTGCAATTATTTCAAAAGAAAAGAATGATTCTCTTAATAGGGTTAACTATTTTAAAGTAGCCAATCGTTACTATAATATGGAAGATTTGGAAGAATATAAGCAAACTACCCTCCAAATTATCAAGAAAGCTACAGAGGCTCGGGATACAGTAAGTCTGGCTAAAGCATATAGCTATATGTCTGATTATTATATTAATAAAAATATACCTGATAGTGTTTATAAATTCACATATGATGCCGAAAAGCTATATGTTAAACAAAAAGACAATATAAATATTGCAAAGACTCTTTTAAATAAGGCTATTTTACAACATAATGAGAGTGATTTTTTAGGCTCTGAAAGAACTGTTTTTAATGCCTTAAAAAGCTTGAGGAATGTTAACAATGATGAATTACTTTATGAGGCATATAATCTTCTAGGGCTAATCTATGGAGAATTGGCAGAATATAAACTCGCAAAAGAATACTATGAAAAAGCATTAAAAATAACTAATAGTTCTCAAATTTCACCTGAAAATCATCTCAAAGCTATTACATTAAATAACATGGGATTATTATATAGAAATCAAGATAAGGATAAGGAAGCTATAGATTTTTTTGAATCGGCTCTTAAAGAGAAAAATATCTTAAACGATCGTCCAAATATCTACGCCACACTAAAAGATAATTTAGCATATTCAAAGTTTAAAGCTGGTGATTATAATGAACTTCCAGGAATGTTTTATGAGGCATTAAAAATAAAAGATAGTATTAATGGTACGGGTATAGTTTTAAGCAAAATTCATCTTTCCGAATATTATATTTTTAAAAAAGATTCATTTCAAGCATTAAAGTTTGCTAAGGAAGCATATGATTTGGCAGATATCAACAATGAAAAAAGAAATATTTTAGCTACATTAAAACAATTATCAAATGTTGAACCCAAAAAAGCACTTCAATATTCCGCAGAATACTATAAAATAGACGACAGCCTAAAACTCGCAGAAAGAAGAATAAAAAATAAATTTTCCCGTATAGAATACGAAACCGAAGAGCTTGTCTTGGAAAAAGACAAACTAGTAGAACAAAGAAAAACCTTAATCTACACAGGACTAGGAATTATTCTGTTGGGTATTTTTATCTATGTAATCCGTTCCCAAGCAGCTAGAAACAGGGAACTACAACTCTTGCAGGAACAGCAAAAGGCCAATGAGGAAATCTACCAACTCATGCTCAACCAGCAAAACAAAATTGAGGAAGTGCGTCAATTGGAGAAAAAACGGATTGCCCAGGATTTGCACGACGGAATCCTAGGGAAACTTTTTGGAACCCGACTCAATTTAGGAACGCTAAACAATCAAAATAATGATGAGGCGGTTGAATCTCGCAAAACCTATATCGAGGAGCTGAAAATAATCGAACAGGAAATCCGCGAAATTTCGCACGACCTGAATTCCGAAAAAGCAGCAATTTTTAATAATTTTGTATTGATGGTAGCCAATTTTATTGAAAATCAGCAATCGGTTTGCAAGGCTAAAGTTAATTTTTCTATGGATCCTACTATTGATTGGAATGCAATCGATAACATGGCGAAGATTAATTTTTATAGAATTTTGCAGGAAGCCTTTCAAAACATCAACAAACATGCTGAAGCAAAAAATGTTTTTGTTACTTTCGCAAAAATTAATTCAAATATCGAGCTAAACGTAAAAGATGACGGAGTTGGGTTCAATTATCTGAAAAAGAAAAAAGGAATCGGGCTCAGCAATATGAAAACAAGAATAAACAGTTCCGGAGGCACAATGACTGTAATGTCCGAAATTGGAAGTGGAACTTTATTGATATTTGAATTGCCTGTTAAAAACCCCAAAACAAACATACTCTAATGAAGAAAATTATCCAATTATTAATGGTCGATGATCATCCCTTTATCCTTCAAGCCTATAAGAATACGCTAAACGGATTCAAGAAGGACGAATATGAAATCATTACTACTGATGCCGTTGACGGCGAAACAGGCTACAATGTTATTGCAAAAAGTGCAATTGATTTTGATGTTGCTTTTCTAGACATCAGTATTCCGACCTATCTTGAAAAAGGAATAGAATCGGGTGTTGATTTAGCTTTGCTCATTAGAGAAAAAATGCCAAACTGCAAAATTTTTCTCCTTACGATGCACACCGAAAAACTAAAGTTCAAGTATTTTTTCGACACCATAAAACCAGAAGGTTTGGTGGTGAAAAACGATCTGACTTTTGAAGAACTTATTTTTGCATTCGAAAAAGTAATTTCCGGAGACAATTATCTGAGTGAAACTGTGATTAAAATGATGGAGGAGTCAAACTCCTAAACCCTTACAAAAATTGCTTTGAGTGATTAATCTTCACTCAAAGCATTCCATCCTCTTGCCCTTAATTCTATCTTTGTATTCGCTCTCGTGATGAGGTGAATTCCTTCACTTTCCTGGGTCATATGGCCAATAATCGTAAAATTTGGATTTCCTTTTATCTTGTCGAAATCTTCCATCTTGATGGTGAAAAGCAATTCGTAATCTTCTCCTCCATTGATGGCAACCGTCGTGCTGTCGATATTGAATTCTTCGCAAACATTGATCAATTGAGGGTCAATCGGCAGTTTATCTTCGTATAAATTACAACCAACATTCGATTTTTTGCACAAATGAATAATTTCAGACGATAAACCATCGGAAATATCAATCATCGAAGTAGGTTTTATTTCCAAGGCGTGAAGTAACGTTCGAACATCTTTTCTGGCTTCTGGCTTCAATTGTCTTTCGATCAAATAGGTATAAGCATCTAAATCAGGTTGCGAATTTGGGTTCACCAAAAACACCTGTTTCTCTCTCTCCAAAACCTGAAGTCCCATATAAGCCGAACCGACATCACCGGTAACCACCAATAAATCGGTAGAATTGGCTCCGTCCCTGTAAACGATTTCTTCGGCATCGGCTTCGCCCAAAGCAGTAATGCTGATGATGAGTCCTTTTTGGGAAGAAGTGGTGTCGCCACCAATAACATCCACATTGTATTCTTTTGCAGCAAGTGTGATTCCAGCAAACAATTCTTCCAAGGCTTCCAAAGGGAAACGGTTTGAAACTGCCACAGAAACCGTGATTTGTGTAGGTTTTGCATTCATGGCACAAATGTCGGAAACATTCACCACGACTGATTTGTATCCCAGATGTTTCAAGGGCATGTAGGCCAAATCAAAATGAACGCCTTCTATCAATAAATCGGTGGAAACCACAATTTTCTTGTCTTTAAAATCCAAAACGGCTGCATCATCTCCAATCCCTTTCAAAGTGGAAGGCTGGTTGATTTCGAAATTTTTGGTCAAATGGTCAATCAATCCGAATTCGCCCAATTGCGAAATACTTGTTCGTTGAGGTGTTTTATCTTCTATCATTATTTTTAAGTATCAAAGTTGCAAAGGTACAAAGTTGCGGAGGTTATTTCGCACTAAAAAAAAGCTTAAATAAACTGTAACAAAAAGGCTTGTCGTTCTACTTACTATTTAAATCAATTTAAAATAACCAATTATGAAACTTAAAATTAATAACTTAAGTAAGACGTATAAAAACGGAGTTAAAGCTTTAGACAATCTGAATTTAGAAATTGGTTCGGGAATGTTTGGCCTTTTGGGCCCGAATGGTGCCGGAAAATCTTCGTTGATGCGAACCATTGCAACTTTGCAAAAACCAGATTCAGGTTCTATTGAATTTGATGGCATCAATGTTTTGGAAGATAATATGTCTTTGCGTAAGATTTTAGGTTATCTGCCGCAGGAATTTGGTGTATATCCGAATATGTCGGCAGAAAAATTATTGGAATATTTTGCAAAATTGAAAGGAATTGCTTCTGCATCCGACAGAAAAAAAATCATCAAGGAAGTTTTAGAAGTGACCAATTTATGGGACGTTCGTCATAAAAGTGTTAGCGGTTATTCTGGCGGAATGAAACAGCGTTTCGGGATTGCACAATTGCTTTTGAACAACCCGAAACTAATCATTGTAGATGAGCCAACTGCAGGTCTTGATCCAGCTGAACGTCACCGTTTCTTGAATGTTTTAAGGGAAATAGGAACGAACCACACCGTTATTTTTTCGACCCACATTGTAGATGATGTGAAGGAATTGTGCCACGAACTTGCAATATTAAACGGCGGTCAGATTTTATACAGAGGAACTCCAAACGACGCCGAAAAAGAATTGGAAGGCAAAATGTGGATGCGAATCATCGACCGTGAGGAATTTGAAGCATTTTCTACAAACTTCAACATCATTTCTTCAAACTATAATCAGGACAACACTTTGAATATCCGTGTTTATAGCGATTTTCAACCGAATGAAACTTTCGTTCAGGCAAAACCTCAATTGGAAGATGTATATTTTGTTGCACTTAAAAAAGAAACGGTATAATGTTAGGCACTATATTTTCATTTGAGTTTAAAAGATGGTTCAAGAACATATCTTTTTATTTGTATTTCGCGGTTTTCTTCATAGTTGCCTTTTTTGCAATGGCATTTATAGTAGGATATTTTGATTTTTTTGGAGCCACCACTGCTTCTAACACGATTTTTAATTCACCAATTGCCATCAATGCAATTTTAGGTGAATTGTCACAATTGGTCTATTTTATTATTCCAACCGTTATTGGGGCCACTGTTTATAGGGATTTCAAATACAACACCCATACGATTCTATATTCCTATCCCTTTAATAAATTTGATTATTTAGTTGGGAAGTTCTTGAGTGGTTTTTTTATAACCATCTTCATTACTTTTTCAATTGGACTAGGATTTTTATTGGCTACGGTTTTGCCTTTCGCCAATGAAAGTCTTTTAGGACCAATTGATATTTGGGCCTATTTTCAAGCCTATGTGATTTTTGTGATTCCAAATATTTTCTTCATCGGAAGCATTATTTTTGCCTTGGTAACCTTGACTAGAAATGTTTACATCGGTTTTATTTTTGTGATTTTGCTTTTTGTTTTCCAAGCATTGTTAGAGAATATCACTAATGATATGGACAATAAATATGTTGCAGCTTTGGTTGAACCTTATGGATCTGAAGCATTGAATTATGTAACGAAATACTGGACAATCGAAGAACAGAACACTAAAGATATTCCGTTTGATGCGGTAATTATTTACAATCGTTTGATTTGGATCGGAGTGTCGCTTTTGGTATTCATTGCTTTGTATTTTTCTTTTTCGTTCACGCATTCGCCACTAACTTTAGGCAGAAAAAAGAAAGCCGAACGAATTACAAAGAACAACTTCGGAAGCATCATTCGCATCAATTTGCCAAAAGTAAATTATGATTATTCATTCATACAAAACCTAAAAACAGCTTGGAGCATCTCTAGTTTTGAATTTAAATTGATTACAAAGAACTGGATTTTCATTACGATTGCTGCGGTTTTAGTATTATTTGTATTGATATCTGGTTTTTCTTTAGGTCAGGAATTATATGGAACGCGAACCTATCCCGTCACTTGGAAAGTTGTGGATAATCTAGGGCGAACTTTCAACTTCTTCATCAGAATATTGATCTTTTTGTTTTCTGGATATTTGCTTCAATTGGCCAACAATAGCCGAATGGGGAATTTGGTAGATTCTACACCAATACCAAACTGGACGTTGCTTTTGTCAAAATTCTTGGCACTTTTTAGAATGACACTTGTAATTCTCTTTCTAGGGATGATTGCCTGTATGTTGGTTCAAGTATATTACAGCTATTATAATTTCGAAATCCTGCATTACATCAAGGAATTGTTCGGATTTAGGTTGATTGGTCATGTGGTATTGATAGGGTTCTCGTTGTTTATCCAATCGTTTTTCAAAAACTATTTGGCAGGATTCTTTGTGATATTGGTTTTGATTTTGGCTTTGCCGGCGGTTTCGGCCTTGGGAATTGAACATCCAATATTTAGTTTCAACTCCGGTATGGATTATGAATATTCTGATATGAACCAATACGGATCTGTTAGAGGATTTTTTATTTATAAAATCTATTGGCTATTGTTTATTGCCTTTTTATACGGTGTTACGCTTTTATTCTTTAGAAGAGGAATTCTTTCCGGAGCCAAAGAGCGTCTTAAAATTGCAGGCAGAAGAATGAGACCGGCTATTTTGATTCCAACATTTGTAGCCTTAATTGCATTTTTAGGTTTAGGAACTGCTATATACCGCCATGACACCGTAGATCAGCCGTATTATTCAAGTCAAGAATTAGAGTTGCAACAAGTAGATTTTGAAAAGAAATACAAGAAATACGAAAATTATCCAAAGCCAAGAATTGTAGATGTGAAGGTAGATATGGCTATTTTCCCGCAAGAACGCGACTATAATGCAAAGGTAAAATATGTGATGGTGAACAAAACCGATAAAAACATCGATTCGTTGTTCATCAGCTATGGAGATAATTTGAAATCTATTACATTCGAAGCAAAGAATAAATTAGTGTCAAAAGATACCGTGCTTTATTTTGACATCTATAAATTAGAAAAATCTATACTTCCAGGTGATACATTATTAGTGAACTTTGAAGTGAAAAATCGTCCGAATACATTTTTGGAAGACCGTTCGTCAGTTATCGAAAACGGAACGTTCCTAAACAATGGGATGTTTCCATCATTTGGCTACAATGAATATGCAGAAATTGCCGATAATGATATCCGTAAGAAATATAAATTGCCAGCCAAAGAACGAATGGCTGCTACAGATGATGCACATGCAAGGGAAAACACTTATATCTCTAATGAAGCCGATTGGATTACATTTGAAACCACGGTAAGCACTTCCGAAGATCAAATTGCAATCGCACCAGGATACCTTCAGAAGGAATGGAAAGAAAACGGACGTCGTTATTTCCATTACAAAATGGATCAGAAAATGCTGAATTTCTATGCCTTTAATTCGGCCAGATATCAGGTGAAAAAAGAGAAATCGAATGGGGTGAATTTGGAAATTTATTATCATGAAGATCACGAGTACAATTTGGATCGAATGATGGATGCCATGAAACGTTCATTGGAATATTATTCAGAGAATTTCAGTCCATATCAGCACAAACAGGTTCGAATTATCGAGTTTCCAAGAACAATGGGAACCTTTGCACAATCGTTCGCAAACACGATTCCATTTTCTGAAGCCATTGGTTTTATTGCCAAAGTGGATGAAGAAGATCCAAATGCAGTTGATTATCCGTTTTCGGTAATTTCGCATGAAGTGGCACATCAATGGTGGGCCCATCAGGTGATTGGAGCAAATGTGAAAGGAGCTACATTGATGTCGGAATCGCTTTCAGAATACAGCTCGTTGAAAGTTTTGGAACATAAATACGGTAAAGCACAAATGCGTCGTTTCTTGAAAGATGCCCTTGATGGTTATTTGATGGGAAGAACTTTTGAGTGGAAACATGAGAATCCTTTGATGTATAATGAAAATCAGCAGTATATCCACTATCAAAAAGGATCATTGGTTTTGTATGCCATGAGCGAATATCTTGGTGAGAAAAACTTTAACAACATCTTGAAGGGCTACGTAAAAGAAGTGGCGTTTCAAGAAGCACCCTACACGAACTCGATTGAATTTGTGAATCACATCCGTAAAGGAACTCCTGAAAAATACCAGTATTTGATTGAGGATATGTTTGAAACCATTACTTTATATGACAACAAGGTAGAAAAGGTAACTTCTAAAAAGCTACCAAATGGTAAATATCAGGTTGATATTAAATTTACGGTTTCCAAATACCGATCAAACGATAAAGGGAAAAAGGAATTTAAAGATAAAAACGGCAAGATGTTGACTTATAAAGGGAAGCCAAATCTGGAATCCTATCCGTTGAATGATTTTATCGAAGTGGGAATTTTTGGAGAAAAAACCAAGAAAGGCGACTTTGAATTGGAAAATGAACTCTACAACAAGCGTTATAAAATTGATCAAATTGCCAATAAGCTTACGATCATTGTTGATGAAAAACCGATGGAAGTTGGAGTTGATCCTTACAACAAATTGATTGATACCAATTCTGAAGACAACAGGATGAAATTGTAATTATCATTTCATTGAACCCTAAAACCTCCGACATACTCGGAGGTTTTTTTATGTATTTGGTTGAGAAATACCTTGGTAAAATTGTAAAATTAGTTGACAAACAATGATTTTTATTCACATTTTTCACAGCGTTACGCTAATCCTTATATATTTGTAAACTCAAAATCGAAATCCGATGAGCTTTTTGATGAAGAAATTTCCCAAATCTGTAGCAATCAATAGGCTTGAGCCGGATTATTTAACCTTTTAATAAAATAGAAAAAATACGGAGGAGTATTTTAATTACTACTTTCGCCGCCCATTTTGTGTGCACAATAATATCATAAAAAATATGACAAAAACATTTACCCTAAAATATAGTACTAGAATACTTTTTCTTTCATTATTATTTTTAGCTTTTGGATTCAAGGCTCAAGGACAGATTTATTTTCACAATTTTGGTACAGGAAATATAAATTCACATCCCTACAATGTAGCTCCTACAACTTTAGCCCCAAATCTTTCCAATTCCTCATGGACTAATACTAATGGAGCTTGGACGGATGCTAATGGATCTACTGGAAATGCAATTACAACAACAAACGGTGCAAATACAATTACACTTACATTCAATGTTGCTGCAAATTATCAAGTATCAGTGACTTCCTTTAATTTTTGGAGAAAAAGGAGTAATGCAGGACCACAAAATTGGGCCATGTCGATTAATGGGATTGCAGTAGGGAATGGTACGATCCCTCAAACAGGAGCTCCAGTTGGCTCGACGAATGTAACTAATGTTGCAGGATTGACAGGCACAGTCACAGTCACAATTGCTTTGACAGGTGGAGGGGCAGGAAATTTTAATTTAGATGATTTTGAATTGCAAGGAAGCGTCACACAAGCCTGTACACCACCAACTATTTTGGGCCACACTCCAGCTATGGGACCAGAAAACACATTCATTACAATAACAGGAAGTGGCTTTCTGGCAGGTTCGGGAACTTCTGCGGTAAAGTTAAGCGGTGTGAATGTTGCAAGTTTTACTGTGATTTCCGATACAGAAATAACAGCAAATATTCCTGCTGGAAATAATTTAAGCGGTTTAATTTCTGTAACTACCAATGGCTGTGAAGGCACTGGTGTTATGTATTTTGCAGTAATCGAGTCAACTGGGTCTAGTGCTTCCAATTTATATATATCGGAACTTTATGATGCTCAAGCAGGATCAGGAGGTGTTATAGAACTTTACAACGGAACAGCAAACCCCATTGACTTATCAGGTTACACCATCAGAAGATACGCAGATGTTGGAGATACAACTCCTTCATACGAAATCGCTTTGTCTGGAATTGTTCCAGCAGGAGGTATTTATCTTATTGGAATTGGTAGTCCAATCCCATGTGGAGCAGTAACGGGTACTAATTTTGCTACTGGTTTTAATGATGATGATAGATTGGAATTGGTTCAAAACGGATCAGTCATTGACACTGTTGAAACACCCAACAATACAGGTTTTAGCATGATTAGAAATCCGAATGCGGTTGCTCCCAAATTAGTATTTAATGGAAGTGATTGGAATTCATCCAATTCGGAAAATTGTAGCAATGTCGGTTCGCATACCACAACTGTAATACCCGCTCCAGCCATGCCAGTGGTTACTATTCCTGCTACTTGCGAAAATGGGCAAGTAAGTCTTTCGGCCACATTGAGCAATCCTGCGGGATTTACCTATCAATGGAAAGTACTGGATGCTTCTAACATGTGGTTGGATGTCACTGACACAGGATCTTATTCAGGAAGTAGTACCAATACATTAACTATTGATCCGGTTTTGCTGTCATTTGATAACAATCAATATTTTTGTGTGGCAACATCAACAAGCAATACTGTAGTGAGTAATGCTGATTTGTTGGAAGTTATTCCCTCCACCACACCCGTAACAAACTTCTCTTATCCAACACAAATTTGCACAACAAGTGCTTCAGTTTTTCCAACTCCTGCAACAGGATTTACAACAGGAGGAACTTATTCCGTTAATATAGCCGGACTGGCCATCAACACAACAACAGGAGAGATAAATGCTTCAACAAGTACTCCTAATACTTATATCATTACCTATACGATTGCTTCTTCTGGAGGTTGCAACCTTGGAGGATCAAGTCCTTTTACAGTAGAAATAGTAAATGCAATTACACCAGTACTAGGTTTTTCCTATCCAGCTAACATTTGTAAAAACAGTACTTCGGTAATGCCAATTCTATCCACAGGATTCACACCAGGGGGAACTTTTTCTTCTGATTCTGGATTGGTAATTGATCCTTTAACCGGAGAAATAAATCCATCAGCAAGTACGCCACTTCCACACAGCGTTGTTTATACAGTGGTTGCAAATCCGGCAACTTGTTTATCTCCAGGTCTAGATACCGCTCTTGTTACATTTGTGACAGAAGTTACTCCCGTAGTCAATTTTACCTATCCGGTTCAAGTTTGTACTACTAGTGCACCAGTTTCTCCAACAACAGCTTCAGGATTCACACCGGGAGGAGTTTTTTCATCTGATCCAGGCCTGACAATCAATCCATCAACAGGAGAAGTCAATATTGCTTCAAGTACAGTTGGCCCTCATACAATAAATTATACCGTTCTAGCCGATCCATCAATCTGCCAAGGTGGGGATTCATTTGCTGCTCCTTTAGAAATTACCAACAACATAACACCAATAACCGGATTTTCTTATCCTTCTCCGGTTTGCGTGAACAGTGTACCAATTTTGCCAACACCTGTTGCAGGATTTACACCTGGCGGAACTTATAGTGCAAACGATCCAGGTTTGATTATTAATCCGAATACTGGAGAAATCAATGTAGTAGCAAGTACTCCCGCTTCTTATATAGTTACTTATACCGTTACCGCAGATCCGAGCATCTGTATGGGTTTTGGAGATGATACTTTTCCAGTCGTAATTCAAAGTTCAATTACTCCAGTTGTTGGCTTTACTTATCCTACTAACATCTGCAAAAGCAGTACGTCTGTAATGCCAATTCTAAACCCAGGATTTACTCCAGGAGGTACTTTTACATCCGATTCAGGATTGACCATCAACCCTACAACAGGAGAAATAAACCCTTCAACCAGTACAGCCGCACCTCATAGTGTGTTTTATACAATTGTAGCAAATCCTGCGAATTGTTTACTTGTTGGAACAGATAACACATTGGTTGCTTTTGTAGCAGAAACCACCCCAGTAGTGAGCTTTTCCTATCCAACCCAAGTTTGTATAGCTAGTGCACCAGTTTCTCCAACAACAGCAACAGGCTTTACAACAGGAGGAACATTTACTTCTGACCCTGGTTTAATCATTAATGCAGCTACAGGAGAAGTCAATATCACTTCAAGTACGGTTGGTCCTCATACCATTACTTATAGCGTTCTAGCAGATCCTTCAATTTGTCAAGGTGGCAATTCATTTACTGCTCCTTTAGAAATTACAGGCAGCATAACACCCATAACAGCTTTTTCCTACCCATCACCAATATGCGAAAGCAGTTCACCTATTTTTCCAACTCCAGTTGCAGGATTTACAACCGGTGGAACTTATACTTCGAACAATCCAGGTTTGATTATTAATCCGAATACAGGAGAAATCAATGTAGTGGCAAGTACTCCCGCTTCTTATATAGTTACTTATACCGTTACCGCAGATCCTAGTATTTGTAGAGGTTTTGGAGATGATATTTTTCCAGTTGTAATTCAGAGCCTAAGTACTCCTGTTGTGAGTTTTACTTATGCTACACCAGTTTGTCCAAATGACCCTCCGGTCAATCCAACTCTAGCAACAGGTTTCACAACAGGCGGAACGTTTACATCCGATCCTGGCTTGATCATCAATCCTACAACAGGTCAGATAAATGTTGTAGCCAGTACACCCGGAAGCCACTTGGTTACGTATACTCTTTTGCAAAACAATGCCACTTGCACCGCTGGCGGTAGCGATGATTTCAACTTTACAATTGATGCAACGGCTGCAATAACACCAATTACAGGAGATGATAAACTATGTGTTGGCGAAACACTTCAACTCTCCAATGCAACTCCGGGCGGCACTTGGTCCAGCAGTGACGAAAGTATTGCCACAGTTGATGCCAACGGTCTTGTTACAGGAATAGTGTCTAATTTTGTCGACATCATTTATACTTTAAACAGCGGTTGTGCACCGGAAGCCAAAACTACGCTAGCTGTTTATGCCATTCCGCAACCACTTTTAGATGACCAATACCTTTGTATAAGTAATGTTTCCGGATTGCCTTTAAATTCGGTTAGGATTGAGTGTGGCGTTCCGAATCTAAACCACACTTTTGTTTGGACTTTGGATGGAAATCCTTTGCCAACAATAACTAATAGGCATGTGGCAACTGAATTAGGAGTTTATGAAGTTACGGTAACCAATACTATTTCAGGATGTTCGAATACTACAAGTTGTGAGGTTTTTGCTTCTTCAACTGCTGAAGCTACAGCTACAGTTGGAGAAGATTTTAGTCAAAATCAAACCATAACCGTAAATGTAACGGGAGGTTCCGGAGTTTACTTGTTTCAATTGAATCACGGCGTTCCGCAGGAAAGCAACGTCTTCCCGTATGCCTATCAAGGAGAATATACGATCACGGTTATCGACAAGAACAGTTGCCAGGATTTAGAATTTACGATTTTTGCCTTAAATTATCCTCGTTTCTTTACACCTAACGGTGATGGTTATAACGATACTTGGGGAATCAAAGGCTTGACCGACTTGAATGCAAAAACCTATATTTTTGACCGATTCGGGAAAATGGTAAAATTCCTTAATGCTTCTGGCGAAGAATGGGACGGAACCTTAAACGGCAACCAACTTCCTTCGACTGATTACTGGTTTTTATTGGAATACAAAAACCGTGACGGACTTGATAAGGAATTCAAGGCCCACTTTTCGATGAAGAGATAATTTTCAATAATCTTTCTTATAAATCCCATAGCAGTTCCGAGTGTTATGGGATTTTTCTTTGATAGCATTTAAAATTCAAATATTTTTTAAATTTCCCAAACCCTACTGACAAACTGTTGTCACTTGTCCGATTTATCTTTGCTGTATAATCATTAAAAAAACAACATTATGATCGCAACAGCCCAAGTAATCAGTCAAGAAGATTTAGTAAAACACTGGCAAGGACACAGAACCCTAACCCGACGAGTAATCGAACTTTTTCCAGAAAAAGACTTTTTCGAATTTTCAATTGCAGGTATGAGAACCTTTGCACAATTAACATCCGAGCTAATCGCCATCGGAGCTCCAGGTTTGAAAGGAATCGTGAACCGTGAAGTAGAACCTTTTCAGGAAGAAGCCGAAAAATTCACCACCAAGTCTCAATTTTTGGAGCAATGGGACAAGGATACAGAAACAATCAACAATTACTGGGAACAGTTGAGTATGGAAGATTTTAGCGACACCTTCAACCTTTTTGGGCAATATGAATTCCCAATCATTCAAAACATCTTCTATTTTATTGATAATGAAGTGCACCACCGTGGTCAGGGATATGTCTATTTGAGAGCTCTTGGAATCGAACCGCCATTTTTTTGGGAGCGATAATTTGTTTTATTGTAGTCCAGTTTTTGTTTTTTCAATCAATTCCAAAACCCTTGCCCTCAATGCTTCAGGCTCAATAATCGAAGCATAATCGCCAAACGACAAATACCAACGAGGGAAATATTCGTCGATATTTTGGCACATAAATGTCATTTCAACAGCACCACCAATTGTTTTCTCGGAAACAAAGCCGTGGTGCTTTTTGTCTTCGTCAATATATTTTGCAATCTTTTTATCAACCCGGATGATGATTTTTGTCGTGGTCAAATGCTTCTTTTCTTTTTCAAGATAAAAATCCAATGGCTGGTGCTCGATGGCAAATGGGATAGTAGTGTTTTTAATCGTATGGATTCGATCCGTTCGAAACTGTCTGTAATCTTTTCGAAGATGGCAATAGCCCAGAAAATACCAGTTGTTGTGGTCGTGAAAAACACCTACAGGTTCAATGATCCTTTCCGTGATACCATCGGCTTCAATGGCTTCGTAACCTAGAGTAACCTGGGTCTTTTCGGCTATGCTTCTAAACAGAAAAGCCAAAGCATTAGGAGCTTTCTCGTTGATGGTCTTGCCAGAAGTTTGCATCAACACACTCGATTCAATTGAAGCTAGCCAATCCTTATCCGAACCCCGAAGTACCGCTTTCAGCTTATACATAGCAGAAGCATAATGGCTTCCCAATTCCGCATCCGTAAACTTCTGCATCAATTTTTCTGCTGCAATAAAACTACTGGCTTCCTCTCGGGTAAACATCACTGGAGGCAAACGATAGCCATCCATCAAGGAATAGCCAATTCCGGCCTCGCCATAAATAGGAACTCCCGAAGCTTCCAAAGTCCGAATATCGCGATAAATAGTTCGTAAACTCACCTCAAAACGTTCTGCCAATTCCTGTGCCTTTACAATCTTCTTGGATTGCAATTGGATAAGGATGGCAACAATTCTATCGAATTTTTTTGGGGTTTCGTCCATGTTGGAAAGGTTTTTTCAAAGATAGTATTTTATCATAGAAGCCTAAAAACAATATTTTTTTGCATCTTTACAATAACGGATTTTTCATCATCAAATAAATATTTAAATCATCCATTTATAAAATGACGCTTCCCTTCGAACCCATTCTTTTTGGATATGAAATCAATGTTCATCTGATTTTAGAATATTTGGCGTTCTTTCTAGGTTATCGTTATTATATCTTTCTACGAAAAAAAACTACTGATACTATTGAATCTACCAATCGATTGTCCATAATTCTAGGAGCTGCTATCGGAGCTTTTTTAGGTTCGAGAATTGTAGGCTTTCTAGAAAATCCTGTTTGGATATCAGACATTTTTTCTTTCCTGAATCTATTTAATACCAAAACCATCATGGGCGGATTATTTGGCGGACTTTTAGGAGTAGAATTAGCGAAAAAAATGATTGGCGAAAAACAATCTTCTGGCGATTTGTTTACGTTTCCCATCATCGTAGGAATTTTTATCGGAAGGATTGGTTGTTTTCTATCAGGGACAAACGAATTTACGTATGGAAAAACGACCACTTTTTTCTTGGGCATGAATCTTGGAGATGGCTTGAAGCGACATCCAATTGCTTTGTATGAACTCCTGTTTTTGGCTGTTTTGTTTGTGTTTCTATGGAAATTAAAACGAACAAATTTAAAAAACGGACTACTGTTTCAATATTTCATGATTGCCTATTTTGGTTTCCGGTTTTGTATAGAGTTTATAAAACCCAATACTTTCTTTTTAGCTGGATTGAGTTCCATTCAGATTTTATGCTTAATTTGTATGCTTTATTACCGTAAAACAATTTTAAATCTTGTAAAGAATGCCCGTTAGAAAATATACCTATTATGATTTCACGTTGAGCCTTTGTCCGGAATGCTTGAAGCGGATTGATGCCAAAATTGTTTTTGAAGATGATAATGTCTATATGCTCAAAAGATGTCCGGAACACGGGAACTCGAAGGTGCTGATTGCCGATGATATTCCGTACTATAAAAACATCAGAAACTATAACAAGCCCTCTGAAACACCTTACACATTCAACACCAAAACACATTTCGGCTGTCCTTATGATTGTGGTTTGTGTCCCGATCATGAACAACATTCCTGTTTGACGGTTGTTGAAGTTACCGACAGATGCAACCTGACGTGTCCAACATGTTATGCAGGTTCTTCGCCTTCTTATGGACGACACCGAACATTGGAGGAAGTAAAAATGATGCTCGACACCATCGTCTTGAACGAAAAAGAACCTGATGTCGTGCAAATAAGCGGAGGCGAACCAACAATTCATCCCCAGTTTTTTGAGATTTTAGATTATGCAAAATCACTTCCAATAAGACATTTGATGTTGAATACTAACGGGATCAAGATAGCCAAAGACAAAGAATTTGCAAGAAAATTAAAAACGTATGCTCCAGATTTTGAAATCTATCTGCAGTTTGATTCCTTCGAGGATAGCGTTTTACAGGAATTAAGAGGTGCTGATTTAAGCAAAATTAGGGAACAAGCTTTGGAAAACCTGAACGAATTGAATTTGTCGACCACTTTGGTTGTGACGCTTCAAAAAGGATTAAACGATAATGAAATTGGGAAAATAATAGATTTTGCTTTGAAGCAAAAATGTGTTCGCGGTGTTACGTTTCAACCCACTCAAATTGCTGGAAGATTGGAGAATTTCAATCCCGCAACCGACAGGATGACTTTGACGGAAGTTAGAAGGAAAATATTAGAACAAACTTCTATTTTTAATTCTGATGATTTGCTTCCGGTTCCCTGCAATCCCGATGCTTTGGTAATGGGATATGCCTTGAAATTAGGAGATGAGGTTTTTCCGTTGACGCGTTATATCAATCCAAACGATTTGCTCGATAACAGTAAAAACACCATTATTTATGAACAAGACGAAGCACTTCAAGGCAAAATGATTGAACTTTTCAGTACAGGAAATTCAGTTGAAGTTGCCGAAGAAAATTTGAAATCCATCCTGTGTTGTCTGCCAAATATTGATGCTCCAGATTTGGGTTATGATAATTTGTTTAGAATCATCATCATGCAATTTATTGATGCTTATAATTTTGATGTTCGCGCTATCAAAAAATCATGTGTCCATATCGTCAACAAAGACAATAAGATCATTCCGTTTGAAACGATGAATTTGTTTTACCGGGATGAAAAACGAGAAAAATTGGAAGAATTAAGAACTAAAACACAAATAATATGACAGCTTTAGAAGTAGGAAATTTAAATGGATTAGTTGCGATTTTTGTACTCATAATGGTTGGTCCGCCACTTTTATTTACCATTATTGGTTTTTCCATAAAAAAGTACCAACCCAAATCAGCAAAGGTGTTCTTTATTTTGGCAACGGTTTATCTAATTGCCGGATTGGGGATTTGCGGAAGTTTGATGGCTTAAGAAACCTTGTTTTTGTGCAGATTTTATTTAATATTTCTTTGCCAGATTTCTGGATTTCTAGAGGTGTGAAAAACCGCAAAAACATTAATAAGTTGAAATTCTTCATCAATTAGATAATGAATCAAAAAAGGAAATTTATCAATTCTTCGACAACGAATGTTATTGTATTTTATTGAAAACAAATAAGGATTTTTCTTTAAGGAATTGATTTGTTTTTTCACTTGACTTTTATAGCGTAAACCTAAACCTTTAGATTGTAATTCATACCATTCTGCAGCTTCTTCAATATCTTGAAACGCATCAATATCAATTTTTAATTTGAAACTCAAAGATTATAATTTTTTTGAAACTTCATCCCAATCCAAAAGTCTTTCTGGATTTAGTTTAGATTTTTCAATTCTTTCCATTACGATTTTTTGATGTTCAATAGGAACTTCCATATCATCAGACCAAATTGCATCATTGATTTTTAATCTATCCTTAGGAGACAGTTGTTTAACAGCTTCAAGAAGTTGGTTAAAAGTAAGGTCGATATTTAGTTTGATTGTTTCCATAAAACAAATTTAATTAAATTATGCTTGTAAACAAAAAACCCAACAACTTTCGTCATCGGGTCTGTCTTAATACTTAATACAATTATCTTAATACAATTTAATCATTCAACTTCAAAACCGCCATAAACGCTTCCTGCGGAATCTCAACATTTCCAACCTGTCTCATACGTTTCTTACCTTTTTTCTGTTTCTCCAAAAGCTTACGTTTACGAGAAATATCACCACCATAACATTTGGCAGTAACGTCTTTTCTTAATGCTTTAATCGTTTCTCGGGCAATGATTTTTGCTCCAATTGCTGCCTGAATCGGGATGTCAAATTGTTGTCTTGGTATCAATTCACGCAATTTTTCGGTCATTTTCTTACCGATGTTGTAGGCGTTGTCTTCGTGTATCAAAGCCGAAAGTGCATCAACAGTTTGACCGTTCAACAAAACATCCAAACGAACCAATTTTGAAGTTCGCATCCCGATTGGGGAATAATCGAAAGATGCATAACCTTTAGAAACGGTTTTCAATCGGTCATAAAAATCAAATACGATTTCCGCCAAAGGCATATCGAAATTCAATTCCACACGTTCCGTTGTCAAGTAGGTTTGATTGGTAATCTGGCCTCTTTTCTCGATACACAAGCTCATTACGTTACCAACGAAATCGGCTTTTGTAATGATGGTTGCCTTGATAAAAGGCTCTTCCACACGGTCCAAACGGGAAGGTTCTGGCAAATCCGATGGATTGTTTACTACAAACCCAACTTCCGGTTCTTTTTTGGTATAAGCCAAATAAGAAACGTTGGGAACCGTAGTAATTACGGTCATATCAAATTCACGCTCTAAACGTTCTTGGATGATTTCCATGTGCAACATTCCCAAGAATCCGCATCGGAAACCAAATCCCAAAGCGGCAGAACTTTCAGGTGTAAACACAAGTGAAGCATCGTTCAACTGCAGTTTTTCCATCGAAGCTCTCAAATCTTCATAATCTTCGGTGTCAACCGGATAAATTCCAGCAAAAACCATTGGTTTTACATCTTCAAAACCCGTAATCATATTAGTAGTTGGCGTTTTGGCATCCGTCAAGGTATCCCCAACTTTTACTTCCTTCGCCTCTTTTATTCCAGAAATCAAATAGCCAACATCTCCGGTAGAAATCACGCTTTTCGGGACCTGATTCAACTTTAATGTTCCTACTTCATCAGCAAAATATTCATTTCCGGTGGCCATAAATTTAATTTTCTGCCCTTTTTTAATCTCCCCATTTTTTACACGGAAAATAACCTCGATTCCTCGAAATGGGTTGTAATGCGAATCAAAAATCAAAGCCTGCAAAGGTTCGTCTTTGTTTCCTTTTGGGGCAGGAATTTTTTCGATAATGGCAGCCAATATATTTTCGACACCAAAACCAGTTTTCCCCGAAGCATGGATAATATCTTCCAGTTTGCAACCTAATAAATCGATAATATCGTCGCTAACTTCCTCTGGATTGGCACTTGGCAAATCAACTTTATTCAAAACCGGAATAATTTCCAAGTCGTTTTCCAAAGCCAAATACAAGTTAGAAATTGTTTGTGCCTGAATACTTTGTGCAGCATCAACAATCAAAAGAGCACCTTCGCAAGCGGCAATCGAACGCGAAACTTCATACGAAAAATCGACGTGTCCTGGGGTGTCAATCAGGTTCAGGATATAGTCTTCACCTTTATATTTGTATTCCATCTGGATGGCGTGACTTTTAATGGTAATACCACGTTCACGCTCCAAGTCCATATTGTCAAGCAACTGGGCCTTTTCTTCACGGGCTGTTACGGTTTGTGTAGCACCAAGCAAACGGTCGGCCAATGTGCTTTTCCCGTGGTCAATATGTGCAATAATGCAAAAATTCCTAATATTTTTCATCTTCGTTTTGTATCAATTATTATTTTGGCGTGACCACAAGGGTCGGGCTTTCCCTACAATCTTTTCTTTTTTAAAGAAAAAAAGAAAAGGATTTTCGTCCAATCCCTCACGCAATCCCGAAGCCAAATTATTTTTAAATTCAACTTTCTTCCTCGCTTTTCGCCTATCCCTCTAAAGGTAAGGATTTAATCGGCAAATATAGTTTTTTAGTCTGTAACTTAAAAGGTAAAAAATAACAAGCTAAAAGTTTCTTTTTTTGAGGTATCACTATTTATAATTGACCTTTTCTCAAAAGTTCGGAAAAATGAATGGTGTTGCTTCTTGGCATTGGAAAATATCGGACATTTGTGGTCTCAAACCAAGATGTTGTTATGGAATTCAGGTTTATCAACAGGTTCAACACCCGCCCCAAATTAAAAGGTTACAAGTATGCAAAGGAATCTTATTTAATAAGGATTCGTTGGGCTGTTTCGTTGTTTTATTTTGCCATGGGATTGTGTTCCTCGACTTGGGCCAGCAGAATTCCCGATTTGAAGGCTTCGTTAAATTTAAGCGAAAGCGAATTGGGAACAATTTTGTTTGCCATTCCGCTAGGGCAACTTCTAGCAATGCCGTTTTCTGGAAGACTTGTTGCCAAATTTGGAAGCCACAAGACGATTCTGATTGCCATGGTTTTGTATGCCTTTATGATGACCAATATTGGTTTGGCCTCGACGCCGTTGCAACTTTCTTTAGTGCTTTTTATCTTCGGGATTTTTGGAAATTTCACGAATATTTCGGTTAACACACAAGGCGTTTATGCCGAAGGACTTTACAAGCGAACCATCATGTCGTCGTTTCACGGAGCTTGGAGCACGGCCGGATTCACCGGAGCCTTGATTGGTTTGGTCATGTTGGCTTTCGGACTTAAACCTTACATCCATTTTATCATTGTTTTTGGGCTTGTTCTCGTTGTGATGTCGCTTAATTTCAAGCATCTGATTAAGGCTAAAGCCAAAAAACAACTCGAAAAGAAGAAGTTTTTCACCAAACCCGATGCCACACTTTTATGGCTCGGTGTCATTGGTTTTTGCTGTATGGCAAGCGAAGGCGTGATGTTCGACTGGAGTGGGGTTTATTTTAAAGATATCGTAAAAGCTCCTGGAGCGTTGGTAATTCTTGGTTATACTTCGTTTATGATTATGATGGCTACCGGAAGATTTGTAGGCGATAAATTTATTCTCAAATTGGGCAGAAAAAAAGTAATGCAAATCAGCGGGGTTCTGATTTCGGCTGGACTTTTTACGGCTGTGTTTTTTCCTTATTTGATACCTTCTACAATAGCTTTTATGGTAGTTGGATTGGGAGTTTCCACTATCGTTCCGATGGTTTACAGTGTTGCTGGAAAAAATGAAAGCGTTTCTCCGAGTGAAGCTTTAACAATAGTTTCGAGTGTAAGTTTTCTCGGGTTTTTGATGGGACCACCTATAATTGGTTATATAGCCGAAGCTTTTGGACTGAAATTTTCGTTTGCTTTTATTGGGGTTTTCGGGTTGTTTATTACCTTTTTGGCTTCTAGGATAAAGGCGATTCAGTAGTTGAAATTTTCAACACGAATTACACAAATTTTCACAAATTAATTTGTAAAAACAGGGAGATATTAGACTAATTTTTGGGTTCATAACTTATCTCGCACCAAATAGGATAGCTATGTTCGGCTATATAAAATGAGATATCTTTTAATTTTGGCGAAAACTATGTATCTATGTGGTAAAAATAATTTTACAGTTAACGAGTTTATTAAATTAGTAAAAGATATGAGTCAATTTTCATTTGAAAACCAGCAATTAAAACTTCAAGTTGTAAAATCGCCATTATTTATACAAGGTGTTTTATTTCTCTTTACATTTTTATGTTTTACCCTTCCCATTTTTGGATTAATTTTTAATGCGATTCAAGGAGAAGGAATAAAATTTGGAGGAATTTTGGTGCTAGGAATATTTTCTTTAATTGGATTTTACATGTTGCGTGTTAGTTTATGGAATCGTTATGGTAAAGAAGTTATCGTCTTTAAGAATGATGAAATAACATATTTCGCAGACTATAAATGGTTCAAAGATGGTGAAAAAAGCATTGATAAAAATGCAATTGTATATTCTATTAAACCAGCTGGATATGAAGATGAAAATAAAGGCGTGCTTTTAATTTCGAATGGAAAATCACAAATCGAGTCGGTAATAAAAATGTCAATACAAGATATTGAAATAGTAATTCAGTTGTTAAAAACTACCCCTTCACAAACTTAATCTGTTTCACCCCAAAATCCGTAAACACTTTTACAAAATAAACCCCCGAAGCAAGATCAGCTACATTCAATGAAGTTTCGGTGGAGGTTTTAATGATTTGTCCGATGGTATTGTAGAAAATCACTTCTTGTACTTTTATATCTTGAGGAACTTTTAACTGCACTATTTCAGAAGATGGATTTGGAAAAAGCACCAATTCATTAACAGAAGGAAAGCCCTCAGTAGATAAAATAGTAACATTATTTTGACTGATAATTTCCTTTGTCGGATCAAAATCGAAAGACGTAACCAAAAACGGAACATTCTCGATAAACTGTTGGTTGTTTGAGGTGTTATTCAAAACCAAATCCATTTCTTGACCCGCATTTCCGTAAACTCTCACAGGAAGTCGCATCTCGAAAAACGAAACCGAAGGATGCGATTGTGTCTGATTTACGATAAACTTCACTTGTCCGTTTCCGATATTTTGTGCCTCGATGGAATAACTTGGATACCCTTGTTTATAGACCCAATCATCAAAGAATTCAGTTAGGCTTTCGTCCGAAATGGTTTCGAGATGTGTTTTCAAATCCTCCGTTCCCGCATAAGCGAATGCTAAATCAGTATCGGCCAGAAAATTTTTTAAACCTTGAAAAAAGTTGGCATCGCCCAATTTCCATCGAAGCATGTTCACGACCATCGCTCCTTTATTGTAGGAAAGTCTTCCGCTGAAAATTCTATTTACATTCAAAATATCACTTTCGGGAACATAAACCGAACCTCCTGGTTGCGAAGTGATGTTCCAAATCAAACCGTCTTTCCAATTTATAAAGGCATTTTCTCCATCAAAATTTTCAACCACCAAACCTTCCATATAGGTTGCAAAACCTTCGTTGATCCAGATGTCGTTCCAGGAGGCACAAGTTACTTTATTTCCAAACCAATGGTGTCCTAATTCGTGGGCAATCAATCCCCTGCCGAAGCTTCCCATAAACGAAACCGTCGTGTGTTCCATTCCTCCACCCCAACCAAATTGGGCATGACCATATTTTTCATCGGCAAAAGGATAGGTTTCAAACAAATCTTCGAACAAATCCATAATCGGTAGCGTTACCGCCAAGCTGTTTTGAGCCGATTCAGCATTTTCCGGATATAAATAATTGACAATCGGGAATTCATTAGGAGCTGTTCCTGCAGTTTGGGTGAAAACCTGATAATTGGTTACGGCAATGGCAATAAGATAGGCAGGAATTGGATAATTGTGCTGAAAATGTGTGGTTTTTGTTCCGTTTCCGTTGCTAGTTTGAGCGATTTCCAGTCCATTGGTAACACTTGTATAAATAGATGGAGCTGTAATATACACATCAATAGCGGTAATCTTGTCGTTCAAGTCCTGTTTGCAAGGCCACCAATCTCGTGCTCCATAAGGTTCTGACAAGGTATAAAGCACTGGAGTTCCATCATGAGAATCTATGGTAAAAGCATCTTCGCCTTGAGCTGGAGCTCCTGAATAATTGATGACAACCGTTGCAGAAGTTCCTGCAATTTGCATGGCTGGAAGTGTGATGACCAATTCGTTATTGCCATTTTGAACAAAAGACAAAGGTATCCCGTTTTTAGTAACCGAACTCACCGTTAGTTCATCAGTCAAGTCGAAAGTAACGGTTGACATGTTGGCCAAAGCCGTAAAAGTAGTGGTGACTTTCCCTGTGATAAAAAGTACTGCCGGATTAACTGTGAATTCCAATTTATGATAGGTAACGTCATAATTTGCCGTGTTCGGATTGGTAGCAAACGCCATCAATTGTGAAGCCGATTTCATTTCTGCTTCGGCAATTTCAAAAGTAGTAGTTTGCGAGAAGGTTGCTAAAGTGCAAAGCAAAAAGGCAAAGAGGTAATTATTTTTCATTAAAAAGTAGAAATTTTATTCAAATATAGGTAATAATAAGATTTACATATAAAATGCGGATGTAATCCATTTAATTTTTAACAATTATTCAATTGAACGAGATTCCTCTGTTTAATAAAAACATTTCATTAAATTTGCGGACTTATAAAAATCAGGATATGTTACAGATAGCATTTATTAGAGAGAATCAGGAGAAAGTAATTACCGCTTTGGCAAAACGAAATATGGATGCCAAAGAGTTGGTTGCCGAAGTTGTGGCTATTGATGAAAATCGTAGAGCGGTTCAAGCCGAAATGGATAATGCTCTCGCAGAATCTAATAAGTTATCCAAGGACATTGGTGATTTAATGAAAACTGGTGAAAAAGCAAAAGCCGAGATTTTAAAGTTAAAAAATGTTGGACTAAAAGAAACGAGTAAAAACGCGTCAGAACGTCTTGAAACTTTAGCGAACGATTTGTTGCAAAAAATGTACTTGCTTCCAAATTTACCAGCAGACATTGTTCCTGCTGGAAAAAGTGCTGATGATAATTTAAATGTATTTGAATCTGGCGAAATCCCAGTTTTGCACGATGGTGCATTACCACATTGGGATTTAATAAAAAAATACGACATAGTCGATTTCGAATTAGGAACTAAAATTACAGCTCCAGGATTTCCTGTTTATAAAGGAAAAGGAGCCAAATTGCAACGTGCCTTAATTTCGTATTTTTTAGATAAAAACACAGATGCTGGTTACCTAGAATATCAAGTTCCACATATGGTAAACGAAGCTTCAGCTTATGGAACAGGACAATTGCCAGATAAAGAAGGTCAAATGTACCATGATGCAAAAGACGATTTGTATTTAATTCCAACTGCCGAAGTTCCGGTTACAAATATTTTTCGTGATGTAATTTTATCAGAAAATGAATTACCAGTTTTATGTACAGGTTACACGCCTTGTTTTAGAAGAGAAGCTGGAAGTTGGGGTGCACACGTTCGTGGATTAAACCGTTTGCATCAATTTGATAAGGTAGAAATCGTTCGAATTGAACATCCAGAAAAATCTTATGAAGCTTTAGAAGGAATGGTAGAACACGTAAAAGAAATTCTTGACGAATTGAAATTACCTTATCGCGTTTTACGCCTTTGTGGTGGCGATATGGGATTTGCATCGGCTTTGACCTACGATTTTGAAGTGTTTTCTACAGCTCAAGACCGTTGGTTGGAAATCAGTTCGGTTTCAAATTTCGAAACCTTCCAGTCACAACGATTGAAATTGCGTTTCAAAGACAAAGACGGAAAAAACCAATTGGCACACACCTTGAACGGAAGTTCATTGGCATTGCCAAGAGTTTTAGCCGGAATTTTAGAAAACTATCAAACACCCGAAGGGATTGTGATTCCTGAGGTGTTGCGAAAATATACAGGATTTGATATTATTGATTAATCCTTTTTTAGAAAGTTCTAAATTTATAATGCTAAAGAGAATCGATTTTGATTTTCTTTAGCATTAAATTTTTTAGCCACAGATTCACAGATTTTAAAAATCATTTTTAATTCTTTAAATCTGTGGCAAAAAAATTAAAGAGTTCGTCCTTTGAAAATAAACGTTAAATAACTTCCCGTTTTGGGAACTTTGTTTAACTTTGTCAAAAGCCAACCGATTGAGAGTCATCGCGAAAAAAATATTACGGGATTTTTGGGAATTGCATTCCGATTGTGAACAGCAATTAAAAGCCTGGTTCCAAGAAGCTAGTAATACTGAATGGAAAAATCCGAACGAGATAAAAACAGATTATCCTAGTGCAAGTATTTTGAATGATAATCGCATTGTTTTTAATATAAAAGGAAACAATTACAGATTGATTGTCAAAATCAATTATGAATACCAGATGATTTGGATTCGGTTTATCGGCACACATTCGGAATACGACAAAATAAATGCAAACGAAATTTAAGCATGGAAATTAAGCCCATTAAAACAGAACAAGATTATCAAAAAGCCCTCGAAAGACTTGAGCTGATTTTTGATGCCAAAAAGGATTCTTCGGAAGGAGATGAACTTGAAGTACTCGGGATTTTAATTGACCAATATGAAAATGAGCAATTCCCGATAGGTTTGCCAGACCCGATTGAAGCCATTAAATTCAGGATGGAGCAATTAGGTTACAGCCAAAATGATTTAGCCAACATTGTCGGACTAAAAAGCCGTGCAAGCGAAATCCTAAACCGTAAAAGAAAATTATCACTTGAAATGATTCGAAAAATTCACGAGGTTTTGAATATTCCAACCGATGTTTTGATTCAGTCATACTAAATTCTAATTCTCAAATGAAGCACCTTTTTTTATATATATTCTTATTTTTTACACTAGCAAGTTTCGCCCAAAACGAACAGTTGGCACAGAATTATTTTGAAAAAGGCGACTTCGAAAAAGCACTTATCGCTTACGAGGAATTATTGAAAAACCAACCCGGAAACAATCTGTATTTCCAAAAAGTGGTGGAAGCCAACCAACAACTTTCAAATTTTGATAAAGCCAAAGAGCTCATCCAAGCCCGTATGGACAAATATAAGCAAGGGAATATGTGGGTTGAAATGGGCTACAACTATCAATTGCAAAAAGATGAGGTTAATGCCAAAAAATTCTACGACAAGGCATTGGAAAAAATAGAGGAAAACCCATCGAATGTTTATGCAATTGCTGTTAATTTCGAAAAGAAAGCCTTGCTTGATTATGCTTTGAAAGCCTATCAGATGGCTAAATCCATTCAACCATTTACTTATCAGATGGCAGTCATTTATGGTCAACAGGGAAATACCGACATGATGATTGAAAAGTTCCTTGAAGAAGCACAACGAAATCCTCAAAGTTCAGTAATGATTCAGAATCAACTCTCTAGATATATGACTGATGAAGGCGATACAGGCTTCAATGAATCATTAAGAAAAGCATTGCTCAAAAGGACTCAAATGGATCCGGATATTTTTTGGAACCAATATTTGAGCTGGTTTTTTGTGCAACAAAAAGAATACGGAAAAGCCTTTATTCAAGAAAAAGCCATTTATAAAAGAGTGCAGGAAACGTTTTCAAACATCGTAAACCTGGCTCAATTGGCAATTGAGGAAGGCGATGAAGAATCGGCAACTGAAATCATAAATTTTGTTTTGGAAAACACACAAGATATTGATTTGCAGATTTTTGCCCATTCGTTTTTGATGGAAAACAAGATTGAAAAAGCAACCGAAAAGGAGTATCCTGCAATCAATACCGAACTCGAAACTCTATTGAAAAAGTTTGGAATTAGTCCGTATTCCTTGTCTTTACAGACACTTCAGGCCCATTTTATAACCTTCAACATGAAAAACCCCGAACAAGGAAGAGCTATTTTGAAGAAAGCATTGGAACTTCCCATCAACAAATACCAAGAAGCGGAAATCAAGATGGAATTGGCGGACATCTTGCTTTTCGAAGAGAAATTTAATCAGGCCTTGATTTATTATTCTCAAATTGAAGAAGATTTAAAAAATGATGCAGTAGGGCATGAAGCAAGCTTGAAATCTGCAAAAACGAGCTATTTCAAAGGCGATTTTGTGTATGCGACAAGTCAGTTTAAGGTTTTGAAATCGGCCTCGACACAATTGATTGCCAATGATGCTTTGGAATATTTTCTTTTGATAAACGACAATACCGTTGCCGATTCTACCCAAGTTGCCTTGAAGAAATTCGCAAGAGCCGATTATCTTTTATATCAAAACAAAACGCAAGAAGCGTTGGCACAATTTCAAAACATATTGAAGGAAAACAAAGGCAACGAGATTGAAAGCGTAACCCTTTTAAGATTAGGGCAGACGTATGAAAAAATGCACGATTATAATTCGGCTTTAAGCCAATACCAGAATATTATTGACAATCACAAGGAAGGAATTTATATAGATGAAGCTTTGTATTTTTCTGCCGAAATTTATAATAACGACCTTAAAGTTCCTGAGAAAGCAAAGCCTTTATACGAAACCGTCTTGTTCAATCATCAGGATAGTATCTACTTTATCGAAGCTCGAAAGAAATTCCGTCAGTTAAGAGGAGATGCTAATTTATAAATTCCAATATTAAAATCCCAAATCCTAAACCCTAATTCAAAATGATCATATACAACGTAACCATAAACATCCACGAAAGTGTTCACGACCAATGGCTGAACTGGATGCAACAAAAACACATCAACGAAATTCTTGCAACAGGAAAATTTTCCTCGGCTAGAATGGTAAAGGTTTTGATTGAAGAAGAAATGGGAGGAACCACATATTCCATTCAGTACACAACCGATAGTAAGGAAACTCTCGAGAAATATTATCAGGAAGATGCCCCTCGTTTTAGAGAAGAAGGGCATAGGCTTTTTGGCGACAAGATGCTGGCTTTCCGAACAGAATTGGAACTTATTTCCGAACATTAATCAAGATTTTAAGTTTAGGTTGCCACAATCTAAAATTTGAAATCTAAAATCTAAACTTTAAAATGGAAAAAGTAAAAGCCAAGAAACATCTCGGGCAACACTTCTTGAAAGACGAAAGCATTGCAAAAGACATTGCCGATACACTAAACTTTGAAGGCTATCAGGATGTTCTGGAAATCGGACCAGGAATGGGAGTGCTTACAAAATACTTGCTAGATAAACCTATCAATACCTATGTAATAGAAATTGATACGGAATCAGTGACCTATTTGGACGAAAACTATTCTAAACTCCACGGCAAAATTATCTCAAAAGATTTCTTGAAATACAACATCAATGAGATTTTCGAAGGAAAGCAATTCGCCATCATTGGCAATTTTCCCTATAATATTTCCACTCAGATTGTATTTCGAGCTTTGGAATACCGCAACCAGATTCCCGAATTTGCAGGAATGTTCCAGAAGGAAGTTGCTCAAAGAATATGTGAAAAGAAAGGAACAAAAGCCTACGGAATCCTCTCGGTTTTAGTACAGGCTTTTTACGAAGCAGAATATCTATTCACAGTAAACGAAGATGTTTTCATTCCCCCACCAAAAGTAAAATCGGGTGTTTTACGCTTACGCAGAAAAGAAAATTTCACGTTGCCATGTAGCGAAAAATTATTTTTCACAGTAGTAAAAACAGGCTTCCAACAACGTCGAAAAACATTACGTAACAGTTTAAAAACATTAAATCTATCGGATAATTTAAGAGAAGATACTATCTTTGACCTCCGTCCGGAACAGCTTTCCGTTCAGGACTTCATCGAACTTACCAAAAAAATAGAAGCAGATGCAGTTTAAAGTCAGTAAGGATTTTATAATAGAGGTTGAGCAACTCATTCAAAGCAAAAACGATAAGCAATTAGAAGTTTTATTGAACGATTTGCACCATGCCGATATTGCCGAAATCCTTGATGAACTTGATTTTGACGAAGCAACCTATATTTTCAAGGTACTCGATAGCGAGAAAACCGCCGAGATTCTGCTTGAACTCGACGACGATTTACGTGAAAACATCCTAAGCAGGCTTTCGCCAAAAGAGATTGCCGAAGAGCTGGACGAACTCGAAACGAATGACGCTGCCGATATCATCGCCGAACTTTCTCAAAGCAAGAAAGAAGAAGTAATCTCCGAGCTTCAGGACGTTGAACACGCAAAGGATATCGTTGAACTTTTACGTTACGACGAAGATACCGCAGGTGGAATCATGCACAAGGAGCTCGTGAAAGTAAACGAAAACTGGAACGTTCTCACTTGCGTGAAAGAAATGCGAATCCAAGCCGAAAACATTTCCAGAGTACATTCTATTTATGTGGTGGATGATGAAGACCGATTAAAAGGCCGACTTTCCTTGAAAGATTTGCTGACCACGTCAACCAAAACGCCTATCAGCGAAGTCTATATCCGAAAGCTCAATTTCGTTAAAGTCGATGATGAAGATGTTGAGGTAGCCCGAATCATGCAAAAGTATGACTTGGAAGCCGTTCCGGTAGTCGATGAAATGGGCCGATTAGTAGGCAGGGTCACCATCGATGATATCGTGGATGTAATCAAGGACGAAGCCGACAAGGATTACCAGTTGGCGGCAGGTATCTCGCAAGACGTTGAGGCCGATGACAGCGTTATCGAACTCACAAAAGCACGATTGCCTTGGCTGGTTTTGGCACTTTTGGGAGGTTTCATCAGCGTTACGTTGCTCGAAGGTTTTCAAGATGCTATGGCAATCTACAAGGAATTATTTTTCTTCACACCACTAATTGCCGCTATGGCAGGAAATGTTGGTGTACAATCATCCGCGATTATCGTGCAAGGTTTGGCCAACAATACTATTACAGGTTCACTCTGGAACAGGCTCGTAAAAGAAGTAAGCTTGAGTTTACTGAACGGTTTTATCCTCGGGACCATACTTTTATTAGGAAGCCATTTGCTTCTTGGAGTTAGCTATGAAATCGGGCTTACCGTAACCATTTCCCTGATGTCGGTAATTATTATCGCTTCTTTAATTGGAACTTTTATTCCCTTGATGTTGGATAAATTCGGCATTGACCCTGCACTTGCTACGGGTCCGTTCATCACTACAAGCAACGATATTTGCGGAATCCTTATTTATTTCTCCATTGCCAAGCTTATTCTTGGATTTTAAATCATTTGGTTAAATAAAACCCTATTTTAGGTCTTTTGCGAATTAATTTCTCCGACTTACTGCTTTTTGTTGGAAAAACTCCCTATCTTTCAATCTGAAAATCGTTTAATCTTTCAATCTTTAACAAATGAAAGTACACATCATCGGAGGAGGAAATCTTGGAGTGGCTATAGCACTCGGATTATCAAAGTATGCACAAGGAAACCAAATCACTGTAACCAGAAGAAACATAGAAACAATTTCCTATTTGCAGGAAAAAGGCATCACAGTATCGTCCGATAATAAACACGATATCGCTTCCGCAGATGTCATCATTCTCACCACAAAACCCTATCAGGTGGATGTGGTTCTAGGCGAAATCCTACCTGTCATTTCCAACAAAACCATCGCTTCGGCCGTTAGCGGACTTTCCATCGAAGCCTTGCAGGAAAAAATTGGCGAACAACACGCCGCCATCCGAATCATGCCCAACATTGCCGCTCAATTTGGAGCCTCGGCAACCTGCGTTTCATTTGCCGAAAGGCACAAAGAACAATCAAAAAATGTTATTGAATTGTTTCAAAATTTAGGAACTGTTCCCGTAATTGACGAAAAACTTATGGATGCCGCCACGGTTCTCGGAGCTTGCGGAACCGCCTATGCCTTGCGTTACATCCGTGCTTCGATGCAGGCCGGAATTGAAATTGGCTTCGATTCGCAGACCGCATTGGCCATTGCGGCACAAACCGTAATGGGTGCTGCAAAGATGCTGATGGAGGAAAACGTGCATCCCGAACAATTGATTGACAGGGTGACGACACCTCAAGGCTGTACCATTGTCGGTTTGAACGAAATGGAGCACGAAGGCTTTAGTTCTTCCCTCATAAAAGGCATTAAAACTTCACTAAAAAAGATAAAAGGATAATTTCATTCCGTTTTTTAGGAGCTAATCCCGCTTTCCATTACAATCTTTTCTTCACTTGCCTTGGGGTCAAACCCAAGGCAAGTGAAGAAAAGGATTTCCATTGCAATCGAGGCTAGCTTCGCTGTCGGAAACCAACGCCAAGAATACAATTTGTCTTGTGTTTTTTAACTTTTTTACCTTATGAAAATTCTTCTAAATTAATTTTACAAAATAACTTATATTTACTACAATATAAAACAAACTTTAACAGTTATGGGCTTAATCAGCTTGGCTGTTAGTAACTCTTAACTCTTTATCAAAATGAAAACGAAAGGATTGGTTGTCGTGTTTTTTGTGTTTTTATTGTTTCAAGCATGCAGTAAGAAATCTGCATCCGAATTCAATTCAGATTTTTCATTGTTTAAGGAGTTCATTACCAACTTCACCGGTGGTTTGGTTTCTTCCAAATCCGACATCCGTGTGGTTTTGGCTTTTGATAAAAAGGAGTGGAAGGCCAATCAGGTTTTAGACATCGATTTGTTTGATATTTCCCCAAGCATAGGCGGGAAAGTCATCGCACTATCCAACAACACCCTGGCTTTTGTGCCCGAAAAAAAACTCGACCAGAACACCGAATATCAGGTAACGTTTCATCTTTCGAAACTGATTGGCACCCCAAAAGGACTTGATGATTTTAAGTTTACGGTGAAAACCATCAAGCAGGATTTCATCATCACAACCAATGATGTGCAATCCTACAGCAAGGACTATCAGTACTTGAACGCCACCCTGAAAACCGCCGATGACATGGATTTGGAGACGGCTCAGAAAATCATTTCTGCCGAACAAAAAGGCAAGAAACTGAAGATAAAGTTTGATAAAGCCATGAGTTCGCCAACAGAATTCAAATTTGTAGTCGATAGTATTCAGCGTTTTGTGGAAGACTCGACTTTGGAGATTTTATACGACGGAAGCGATTTTGATATCGAACAAAAAGGCAAGATCAATTATACCGTTGTCGGGAAGGATAATTTCAGCATCGTGAATGTTGAGGTGGCAAACAACAGCAACCAAACACTATTAATTAACTTCTCTGACCCATTGTTGAAAGGTCAGGATTTCCAAGGATTGGTTTCGGTTGAAACGGCCGAAAATATCAAATATGCCATTCAAGGAAATATCCTGAAAGTGTTTTTTGACGAACCTTTAAAAGGGAATTTATTGCTAGAAGTCTTCCAAGGAATTGAAAGTGAAGACGGTTATAAGATGAAGAAAAACTTTTCAACGAAAGTGCTTTTCGACCAGCTTAAACCAAATGTTCGCTTCATCAAGAACGGAACGATCATGCCAAGTTCAAACAACCTGAAGATTAATTTCGAAGCCGTAAACCTCAAGGCGGTTGATGTAAAAGTATATAAGATTTATAAAAATAACATTCTGCAATTCCTTCAGGAAAACGATTTGAATGGGGTTCGAAACCTCAAAAGGGTGGCTCAACCAGTTGCCAAAAAAACCATCAACCTGAAACAAAATACCTTGATTAACACCAGCAAATGGAACACCTTTGCAATGGATTTGTCCAAAATAATAACGCCAGAACCAGGAGCGATTTACCGAGTAGAATTTACCTTCAAAAAAGCTTATTCGCTTTACAGATGCGAAAGTTTGGAACAGGATTATGGAACTGAACAAGAAGAAATCGATGAAAATGACGTAAATTACAGCGGTAGTTACGACGACTATTACTACTATGATTACGAAGATTACGACTGGCGAGAAAGCCGTGACCCGTGTACGAATTCCTATTTCTATAACGCTACTATTGGAACCAACATTTTAGCTTCGGATTTGGGTGTGATTGCCAAAAGAGGCGAAAACAAATCCTATTTCTTTGCCGTAAACAACATCGTTACCACCGAACCCGTTTCTGGAGCAACAGTTGATGTGTACAGTTACCAACAGCAGAAATTGGCTTCGGCAACGACCAATTCAGAAGGACTTGCGAATTTCCAATTGAAAGGGTTTGCCTATTTTGCTATTGTGACGCACGGCGATAACAGCACTTACGTGAAATTGGACGATGGTACTTCATTGTCGGTCAGTAATTTTGATGTAGCTGGAGAAGTATTGCAAAAAGGACTAAAAGGCTATATTTATGGTGAACGTGGCGTTTGGCGACCTGGCGATAATTTGTATTTATCGTTTATATTGAATGACCAAGCAAACAAACTGCCAAAATCCCACCCGATAAAATTCCGCTTGACGGATCCAAGAGGAAAAGTAACCTATGAAACGGTCAAAAAAGCAAACGATTTGAACCATTATGCTTTTGTGGTACCAACAAGTTCAGATGCTCCAACGGGAAGTTGGGAAGCGATGGTAAGTGTTGGTGGTGCGAAATTCTTTAAGAACATCAAGATTGAAACCATCAAGCCGAACCGTCTAAAAATCAAGAATACGTTCAAAAATGCAGTTCTTTCTTCTTCTTATCCAAACACAAGCAATCTCGAAGTGACTTGGCTTCACGGAGCGATTGCCAAGAATTTAAAAGTAGAAATGCAGGCAAAGTTTTCGCAACAAAATACTACATTCAAAAATTACAACAATTATGTTTTTGATGATGTGGTTAGAAAATTCAGCACCGAAGAGATCAATATTTTCTCTGGTAAGATTGACGAATACGGAAGAGCCTCGGTTAACATCAATCCAAAATTGAACGGACAAGCACCAGGAATGTTGAAGGCTTCCTTCATCACAAAAGTATATGAAGAAGGAGGCGATTTCAGTACCGATGTTATGGCGACAACTTATTCTCCATACGATACTTATGTAGGCATAAAATCACCAGAACCTAACAAATATGGAATGCTCGAAACAAGAAAAAACAACCGTTTCGAAGTGGTTACAGTAGATGAAAACGGCCGTCCGAAATCCGTAAGAAACCTAGAAGTTCGTGTTTATAAAGTCGAATGGCGTTGGTGGTGGGATGCTTCGTATGATAATTTGTCGAATTATAGTTCTTCGAATGCAACTACTTCCTTCAAGAGTTTTTATGTAAATACCGATGCTTCAGGAAAGGGAAGTTTCCAATTTTCTGTAACCGATGAGGAATGGGGCCGATATTTGGTTCGTGTTCAAGACGGAGACGATGGTCACGCCACGGCTCAAACGGTTTTAATCGATTGGCCAATGTGGTCCGGTAAAACCAAGAATACAGATGCAACAACGGCAAATATGTTGGTTTTTTCTACCGATAAAAAGAACTATGCTGTTGGCGAAGTGGCGAAGCTTTCGTTCCCATCGAGTCAAGGAGGCAGGGCTCTGATTTCGGTTGAAAATGGTTCGAAAGTAGTGCAAACCGTTTGGACACAAACCACAAAAGGCGAAACAAAAGTAGAGGTTCCAATTACGGCCGGAATGGCTCCGAATGTGTATTTCAATATCACGTTGTTGCAACCTCACGCCACAACTAAAAACGATTCGCCAATCAGGATGTATGGCATCATTCCGATTGAAGTGATTGACAAGAATACGATTCTTGAACCAAAAATTACAATGCCAGATGTCTTGAAGCCAGAACAGAAATTTAGCTTGGAAGTTTCGGAGAAATCAGGAAAAGCAATGACTTATACGATTGCAGTTGTAGATGAAGGTTTGCTGGATTTAACGCGTTTCAAAACACCAAATGCTTGGAATAGTTTTTATGTAAGAGAAGCACTTGGCGTGAAAACTTGGGATGTTTATGATGATATTATTGGTGCCTATGGTGGAAAAATCAATCAGATTTTCAGCATCGGTGGAGATGAGGATTTGGGTGGCGGAAAAGCCAAGAAAGCCAATCGTTTCAAACCGGTTGTGGTGTATCTGGGGCCATTTGTATTGCCAAAAGGAGACACCAAGAGGCATCAAATTCAACTGCCAAAATATATAGGGTCAGTTCGAACAATGGTCGTTGCTGGAGACATCAACACAAGTGCTTACGGAAGCGTCGAAAAAGCCACACCCGTTCGTAGTCCGTTGATGGTATTGGCTTCGTTGCCACGAAAAATATCTCCATCCGAGAAAGTAACGATTCCGGTAACGGTTTTTGCAATGGAAAATAAAGTCAAAAATGTAACGGTTCAAATCAAGACGAATAACGGCTTGCGAGTTAATGGAGCTACAACTCAAACCGTGAATTTCACTCAGCCTGATGAAAAGATGGCCTATTTTGAGTTGGCTGTTGGAAGTGCAACAGGAATCGGGAAAGTACAGATTATCGCCACTTCAGGAAGCGAAACATCTACTTACGATGTTGAGATTGATTTGATAAACCCGAACCCAGTTACTAATGTGTTTCAGGATGTGATTTTAGAGCCTAACAGTTCCAAGACGATTTCGTGGGAAACCTTTGGCGTAAGCGGAAGCAACAAAGCCAAACTTGAAGTTTCCTCGATGCCAACCATAGACATCAACAGAAGATTGCAGTATTTGATTTCCTATCCTCATGGCTGTGTGGAGCAAACCACATCGGCTGGTTTCCCTCAATTGTTTTTGGGCGATGTGGCTGACTTGAGTGCGTCACAACAAAGCAGTATCCAGAAAAATGTAACGGCAGGAATCAATCGTTTGGGAAGCTTTCAATTGGCAAATGGGGGATTGGCGTATTGGCCAGGAAATCAAAACGCAGACGATTGGGGAACTTCCTATGCAGGACATTTCTTGATGGAAGCAGAGAAAAAGGGTTATGTGTTGCCAATAAACTTCAAATCAAAATGGATTTCCTATCAGAAGAAAGAAGCTAAAAACTGGCGATTCGTTCCGCAATACGGCAATGATTTGGCACAAGCCTACCGACTTTATACCTTGGCTTTGGCAGGTTCTCCAGATTTATCATCGATGAACCGATTGAGAGAAACCACTGGAATTTCCAATGAAAGCAAGCTTCGTTTGGCATCGGCTTATGTTCTCGCAGGTCAGAAACAGGCGGGAATGACATTGCTTTCAAAAAGCAAAATTGACGATGAAATCAGCAAATACCACTACTATTATTACGGTTCGAGTGATAGAAACCGTGCAATGGCTTTGGAAACTTTAATTTTATTAGGCCAAAAACAAAAAGCATTTGAAATGGCGAACAAGTTGGCCAAACAAATGTCAGGCAATCAATGGATGAGTACCCAAACTACGGCTTATTGTTTGTATGCCATGTCGAAATTTGCCTTAAGCAACGGAAGCAAAGGTATCGATGTTCAATACAGCAATGATGGGAAAAATCAAACTGTAAAAACCTCAAAATCAATAGTAAATAGAGATTTAGCTGTAAAAACAGGAAATAATGGCGTGACGATTAAGAACAATAAAGACAACGCCCTTTATGTGAGACTGCTCAACAGCGGAATCCTGCCAGTTGGTCAGGAACAAGTTGTTCAAAGTAATGTTGATGCAAACATTGTCTTCAAAGACAGAAAAGGCAACATCATCAATGTTTCAAAAATCAATCAGGGAACAGAATTTATTGCCGAAGTAACGGTTAAAAATCAAAGAAATGAACGTGTAGAAAACGTGGCCTTGACACAAATTCTGCCTTCAGGTTTTGAAATCGTCAACACGAGATTCACAGATTATGGCGATGCAACCAACAATATTGCCGATTATATTGATATCCGAGACGATAGAACCAATTTCTATTTTAGTATGAAATCCAATGAAACCAAAACATTCCGAGTTCTGTTGAATGCTTCTTATTTAGGTACCTATTATTTACCAGGTTTGCAATGTGAAGCCATGTATGATAATACCTTCTTGGCGAGAACCAAAGGATTTTGGGTGGAGGTTGTGAAGTAATATTGTGATATCCTAACAGGTTTCCAAAACCTGTTAGGTATTCTATATCTAAAAACAAATTCGTTTTATTTCAAATTAAAACAAAACTATATGCACAAAGAAACTTTCGAAGCAGGTCATTATTACCATATTTACAACCGAGGAAACAACAAAGAAGATATATTCATCGAGGAGAAAAACTATAATTTTTTCCTTTTCCGTTTAAAGAAATACATCTTACAAGTTGCTGATGTTTATGCCTACTGTTTATTAAAAAATCATTTTCACATTGTGCTTAGGATAAAGCCAAAGGAGGATTTGCCCGATGCTTTGCAAGATAAGATTCATTTGCCCTTTTCTAATTTTTTCAATGCTTATGCCAAAAGCATCAATACCAGTTACGGAAGGTCGGGAAGTCTTTTTCAAGAGCATTTACAGAGAAATAAGATAGATAATGAGGGTTATTTGAAACAAGTGATTGTGTATGTTCATCTTAATCCCGTGAAGCATAAGTTTACGAATGATTTTAAAAGTTATCCGTATTCTTCGTATGGAACTTTCCTTTCTGATAAACCAACTAGTATTGACAGAGCCTATATTTTAGAACTTTTTGGAGGAAAACAAAACTTTGAATATTGTCATAATGAGAGTTTGATTAAGTATGATAATATAGTGGAGGAGATTGATAAGATGGATGAATTTTAAAGGTAAATCCTAACAGGTTTTCAAAACCTGTTAGGTATCTTTTTGATTACTATATTTTATAATCAACCGCCTACTGATATTAATTATTAAGTTGTATGAAATTAATACCTAACAGGTTTTGAAAACCTGTTAGGATTTCGAAAAATTACTTTGTAAACTTTGTGCCTTCTTCGTTCCCGAGGTTTCGGGATTTGTGTTAAAAATGAAAACGAAAATAAAATCTTTCTTTCAGCATATCCTCAACTGGATAAAACGCAACAAAATAAAATCCTCAATCGCATTCCTGCTTTTGATAGGTTATTATTTTTGTTTGCCAAAAACTTTATTTGAAGAACCTTATTCAACCGTAATCGAAAGCAAAGAAGGCGAATTGTTAGGTGCCAAAATCGCCCGTGACGGTCAATGGCGGTTTCCTGCAAGCGACAGTGTTCCGGATAAATTCAAGAAATGTATTGTTTATTTTGAAGACCAATATTTCTACAATCATCCCGGTTTTAATCCGGTGGCGATGTTCAATGCTGTTCGTCAAAATCAGAAAGCGGGAAAAGTAGTTCGTGGTGGAAGTACATTGACGCAACAGGTAATTCGTCTTTCTAGAAAAGGAAAAGGCAGAACTTATTTCGAAAAAGTCATCGAAATACTACTTTCTACAAGGCTAGAATTACGTCATTCAAAAGAAAAAATTTTAGAATTGTATGCAGGACATGCTCCATTTGGCGGAAACGTGGTGGGTTTAGAAATGGCTTCGTGGCGTTATTTCGGAGTACAATCACATCAATTGTCGTGGTCGCAAACGGCGACTTTGGCGGTTTTGCCGAATGCTCCAAGTTTGATTTATCCGGGAAAGAATCAGGAGAAATTACGCATTAAGCGAGATGCACTTTTATTGAAATTACAAAAAGAAGGCATCATCGACCAGCAAACCTATGAGCTTTCAATTGCTGAACCATTGCCACAAAAACCGTTTGATTTGCCTCAAATTGCACCACATTTATTGCAACGAATCTCAAAAAAACAGGAAGGTCAAAAAGTAAAAACGACCGTTGAAATCGCTTTGCAAAACCGTGTAAACCAAATTGCAAACTATTATTACAACCAATACAAGCAAAATGAAGTGCATAATCTAGCGATTTTAGTTATCGATGTTTCCAATAGAAATATTATGAGTTATGTTGGAAACGCTCCAACCGATGCCAATCATCAAAAAGATGTAGATATTATTGGAGCTCCAAGAAGCACTGGAAGTATTCTGAAACCTTTGTTGTATGCTTCAATGTTGGATGAAGGTGCTTTGTTGCCCAACACTTTGATAGCCGATGTTCCCACACAGATATCAGGATATACTCCGGAGAATTTCAATCTAACTTTTGATGGAGCGGTTCCGGCTCATCGGGCCTTGTCGAGGTCTTTGAATATTCCGGCCGTTTTGATGTTGCAGGATTTTGGAGTCAATAAGTTTTATGAAGAATTGCAGAAATTCAAGCTGAAAGATATTTCCAAACCACCTAATCATTATGGTTTATCGTTGATTTTAGGTGGAGCCGAAAGTAATTTGTGGGATTTGTGCAGGACGTATGCGGGAATGTCATCAACTGTGGATTATTTCAATAAAAATCAAGGAAAATACCGGAAAAATGAATTTACTGAATTAAATTATCAAAGTGATTTTGAACCTGATTTCGGAAAAGAAAGTTATCAGAAAACCATTGTTGGAGCTGGAGCTATTTGGCTCACGTATAATGCGATGGAAGAAGTGAATAGGCCAGAGGGCGATGAGGCTTGGAGGTTTTATGACAGTTCTCAAAAGATTGCATGGAAAACGGGAACCAGCTTCGGAAACCGTGATGCTTGGGCCATCGGAACCAATTCAAGATATGTGGTTGGAGTTTGGGTTGGAAATGCCTCTGGCGAAGGAAGGCCAACATTGACAGGAGTTTCGAGTGCGGCACCTATTCTTTTTGATGTCTTCAATGTATTACCAAGAAAAAAAGGGTTTGCTACACCTTTGAATGATTTGGAAGAAGTGGAAGTTTGCAGTTTAAGCGGACATTTGGCTCAAGAGAATTGTCCAAAAATCAAGCAGATGGTTTCGCTGAAAGGTAAAACGACAACAGTTTGTCCGTATCATAAAACGATTCATGTGGATAAAACACAACAGTTTCGAGTGAACAGCAGTTGTGAAAATATAGAAAACATCATAACCAAATCATGGTTTGTTTTGCCTCCTGTGATGGAATGGTATTATAAAAGTCAGCATATTGAATACCAAACCTTACCGCCTTTCCGGGAAGATTGTATTGCAACACAAACCGTGTCGATGGATTTTATTTATCCAAAGATGAACAGTAAAATCTATCTGACCAAGAATTTCAATAGTGAAATTCAGCCGGTAATTTTAAAAGTAGCCCATTCTCAAAGGGAAACGGAGTTGTATTGGTATGTGGATAATCTTTTCAAGGGTACAACCAAAACCTTTCACGAAATGGCGATTGAACCGAGTTCGGGTATTCATTACATTACGGTTGTGGATGCTTTTGGGAACGAAATTAGAAGGAAGATTGAGATTATTAGTGAATAGCTTCTTTTGAAACCGAATGCCCTAGCCCGGATAGTAGCGTAAATCCTTTTCTTTTTTTTCTTTAAAAAAAGAAAAGATTGAAGTGGATAGCCGGAATAGCTTCAAATAAAAAAACCGTCTCGTTATAATAAACGAGACGGTTTCTAAATTAATCTGTTATTTCATTTCCATCTCTATCAAAGAAGTGGTATTCCAAGAACGTATACGCATTTCGCGGTATGATCTTAATCCATTTTTTGTGTTCAAAAAACCATTTCGAACGCATGGATGGAAAACCTTTTGATAAATAGGCTGCTACAAAAGGGTGAACATTTAGTGCAACTTTTTTATGGATTTTCAATATTCTTTCAAGGTCAGACGTGATTTTGTCGATGATCAGGATTGGAGCTTCAATTTCCCCATTTTCATTGTTGGGGTCTTCTTCTCTAGTCTTGATGTTGACTTCTGGTCTAACTCTTTGCCTTGTTATCTGAACTAATCCAAATTTACTTGGAGGCAAAATCTTGTGTTTGGCTTTATCATCGCTCATTTCTTCACGAAGAAATTCAAACAATACTTTACGATTTTCGGGATCAGACATATCGATAAAATCGACTACTATGATACCGCCCATATCTCTAAGGCGAAGTTGGCGTGCAACTTCAGCGGCTGCAATCATATTGACTTCAAGCGCTGTGTCTTCCTGATTGGTTGCTTTATTGGAACGGTTTCCGCTGTTTACGTCAATGACGTGTAGAGCTTCTGTATGTTCAATTATCAAATAAGCACCTTTGCTCATTGAGACGGTTTTCCCGAATGAAGTTTTGATCTGTTTCTCTATGTTATATTTTTCGAAAATCGGCGTATCCTTTGATTGATAATGCCTTACGATTGATTGTTTTGAAGGTGCAATTTCTTGCAGATAGTCCTTCGTTTGATAAAACAACTCTTCGTCATCTATGTGAATGCCACTGAAAGTGTCATTGAATACATCTCTAAGGATAGAAGAAGCTCGGTTGAGTTCTCCTAAAATTTTTGATGGATGATGAGCAGTTGGTAATTTTTTACACATTCCCGACCATCTGTCGAGCAATGTTGTTAAGTCTTTTTCTAATTCTGCGACTTTTTTGCCTTCGGCTACTGTTCTAACAATAACACCGAATCCTTTAGGCTTGATGGATTGTACTAATCGTTTAAGACGCTCTTTTTCTTCTTTGGATTCGATTTTTTGTGATATCGAAACTCTGTCAGAAAAAGGAACGAGAACAATAAATCTACCTGCAAGTGACAGTTCTGAACTGATTCTTGGGCCTTTGGTAGATATAGGTTCTTTTACGACTTGTACTAAAATTGATTGATTGGCACTGAGAACATCAGTTACAACGCCATTTTTGTCAATCTCTTTCTCAAACTGAAAGTTTTTTAAGGAGAAATCTTTTATTTTACCTGTGCTAACAAGCTTGATGAATTTCAATTGGGAAGCCAAATTGGGTCCTAAATCGTGATAATGCAGGAAGGCATCTTTTTCGAAGCCTACATTTACAAAAGCGGCATTTAACCCGGCAACTGGTTTTCTGATTTTGGCAATAAAGATATCGCCAACCTGAAAGTTGCTTTTTTCTTCCTGTTTGTGTAATTCAACTAATTTTCCATCTTTTAATAAGGCAAAATCTACGGCTTCCGAACTAGATCTGATGATTAATTCTTTATTCACACTGTAAATTTTTATCCGAACCGTTATTTGGGATTTAGGATTTACGAATTGGGATTTTGAAATCCTAAATCTAAAATCCACAATCCTAAATCATAGCCAGGATGGATTAAACAATAATTAAACAGGTTTGTACCCGAATGGAAGTCAGTTTTGTAGTATTCAGTTTTTCGGGCAATCTGAAAATCTAAAATCTAAAATCTGAAATCCAATATTTCAATGAACGTTAAAAAGAAAAAAGTAGTTTAGAACTACTTTTTCTTCTTGTGACGGTTAGCTCTCGCTCTTTTCTTACGTTTGTGAGTCGCTACCTTATGTCTTTTTCTTTTTTTACCACTTGGCATAATCTGTCGATTTTTGGTGATTAATAATTAGTTTTATTTTGCTTCGTTATTTGTTTTTACTCCTTCAACAAACACTTTTGCAGGTTTGAAGGCTGGAATATTATGTGCAGGAATTTTGATTGTAGTGTTTTTAGAGATATTTCTACCTGTTTTTTCAGCTCTTGTTTTGATGATAAAACTTCCAAAACCTCTTAGATAAACGTTATCTCCGGTTTCAAGTGAAGTTTTAACTTCTTCCATAAAAGTTTCAACAGTTGCTTGAACATCTCCTTTTTCAAGACCTAATTTTTCTGAAATTTTCGCTACGATATCTGCTTTCGTCATTTTCTTTCGAATTTATATTGATGTACTATTTTTTTTGAGGTTGCAAATATATGAATTTAAAAAACAATATATCAACCTAATTCATTAAATTTTAATTACATAAACTTTTACTTTTGTTAACTCAAATTTACCCATGGATTTTTCTAACTCATTAATAAAATGGTATTTACAAAACAAACGCGATTTGCCTTGGCGAAATACCAGCGACCCCTACTTCATTTGGCTCTCCGAAATCATGCTTCAGCAGACGCGAGTGGCTCAAGGAATGCCCTATTTTTTTGCTTTCACAGAAGCTTTTCCAACCGTTTTTGATTTGGCGAAAGCTTCAGAACAAGAAGTCTTGAAGCTTTGGCAAGGACTCGGATATTATTCCCGGGCAAGAAACCTTCACAAAACCGCACAATATGTAGCGTTTGAGCTCAATGGAAAATTTCCCGAAAATTATAAAAACCTACTTTCATTAAAAGGAGTAGGGGATTATACGGCTTCGGCAATTGCTTCTTTTTCCTTTAATGAAGCGGTTCCAGTTGTTGATGGAAATGTTTTCAGGGTTTTGTCGCGTGTTTTTGATATTGATGCCGATATTTCGCAACCAACCTCAAGAAAAATTTTCCAAGAACTGGCTTTGGAGTTGATGCCAAAAGATACTCCAGCCATTTTCAATCAGGCAATTATGGAATTTGGAGCACTTCAATGTGTTCCTAAAAGTCCGGATTGTGGAAGTTGTGTAATGAACGAGGGATGTTTGGCTTTGAAATTGAATAAAGTTCACCAACTTCCAGTGAAATTAAAGAAGACAAAAGTTACGAATCGGTTTTTTAATTATTTGATTTTTGAAGATGAAGAAGAAAAAACTATTATTCAGAAACGCACCAATAAAGGAATTTGGCACAATCTGTATGAATTTCCATTGATTGAAACAGAATCAGAAGTTGATATTGAGACAATTTCAATTGAAATCGTGCAAAATAGGTTCGTAGAAAACCCTCTTCTTTCTATCATAGAGATGAATTCCAAAGCCCAAATGCATAAACTTTCTCATCAAAATCTAAATATAAAGTTTTGGAAAATAGAGGTTTATGGTTTTATTGAAAAAGGAATAAATAATTCTCTTCTGAAAACCTTTCCTTTTCCGATAGTTATTTATAACTTTATTGAAAAGTTCTTGGATAGGAAGAAAGACGAATAAATAGTAAATCGTCATTATTTTATAATTTGGTTTATGATTTAGATGTCATCGTTGTTAAAAAATATACAAAAAAAATGCTTCAGCTAGACATTTTCTAATCCGAAAAAAGACTAAAATTTTAAAAGTTTAAGTAAATGAGGTTGTAATTATTTAAATAACAACGGTTTGAAATATATCAACTTTAAATTGTTATTTTAAAATAATTACTATATTTGAAAATAAAAATACCCCCACAAAATGAATGGAACGATAAATAAAGTTACGCTAATTGGACATCTAGGAGATGAAGTAAAAATGCATTATTTCGAAGGAGGTAATTGCATCGGTAGGTTTCCGTTGGCAACTAATGAGACTTACATCAATAAAAGCACTGGAGAAAAAATTAATTCAACCGAGTGGCACAATCTTGTTGTTAGAAACAAAGCTGCCGAAATTTGCGAAAAATACCTTTCTAAAGGTGATAAGATATATGTTGAAGGACGAATCAAATCCCGTCAATGGCAAACAGAAGATGGAGCTCAAAAATATACCACAGAAATTCAAGTTACAGAATTTACGTTCTTGAGCTTGAAAAAAGATTCTGAAGGTGTAAAATCAAGCCCAATCCCAACGCCAAAGAATAGTTCTTATGACGACAGTATGTTGCCTGATAACGACATGCCGTTTTAATTGTTTAACCAATTCTTTTTAATTTGGATCCCGAGCCTCCCAGTTTAGATTTTTTTCAAACTTTAGATGCTAATTTAATTCTTGGTTTCATCGGCATATTTTTGCTGTTGTTTTTTGCAGCAATAGTTTCAGGTGCCGAAGTCGCATTTTTTTCCTTGTCCCAAAAGGATTTGGACGATGCTTCTCAAGAAAACCCAAGGAAGATGCAAATTATCTCCAAATTACTAGAAAAACCCAAAAAATTATTAGCAACATTGCTCGTTGCTAATAATTTTATAAACATCAGTATTGTAGTCCTGTTTTCCTTTTTAGGCAGGACTATTTTTGATTTTATCAGTTCGTCTTGGCTAAAATTTTTTACTGAAATACTTTTTATCACTTTTCTGATCTTGTTTTTTGGCGAAGTACTTCCAAAAATTTATGCAAGTAGAAACAATGTGAAATTTGCAAAAACTATCGCATATCCCATTTTTGTTTTAGATAAATTTCTTTCGCCAATAAGTTTACCCATGCGATCGTTGACGATTTATTTGCAGAAAAAATTAGGCAAAGAAAAATCTAATTTTTCTGTAGATAAATTATCCCAAGCCTTGGAATTAACATCTTCTGAAGAAACTTCATCCGACGAACAAAAAATTTTAGAAGGAATAGTTTCCTTTGGAAATACAGATACCAAGCAAGTCATGAGTCCGAGGATAGATATTTTTGCCTTGGAAATTGAGGAGACTTTCGAGGAAATATTCCCAAAGATTGTAGATAAAGGTTTTTCGAGAATTCCGGTCTATCGGGACAATATTGATCATATCGAAGGCGTTTTGTTTGTGAAAGATCTTATTCCGTTTATCGATAAAAAAGAATATGATTGGAAAACATTGATGCGAGAACCTTTCTTTGTACCCGAAAACAAGAAACTGGACAATCTCTTGAAAGATTTTCAAGGCATGAAAAATCATTTGGCGATTGTTGTCGATGAATATGGAGGAACATCAGGATTGGTTTCGTTAGAAGATATTATTGAAGAAATTGTGGGCGACATCAGCGATGAATTTGATGATGAAAATATTAATTTCTCGCAGATTGACGACAAGAATTTTCTTTTTGAAGGAAAGATTTATTTAAAGGATTTCTACCGGATTGTATCTGTAAACGAAGAAGTTTTTGAAGAACAAAAAGGCGAAGCAGAAACACTGGCCGGACTGATTTTGGAAATTTTAGGCAATTTTCCTAAAAAAGGACAAAAGGTTCCTTTTGATGATTGTATTTTTACCATCGAAACGGTAGATAAAAAAAGAATAAAACAAGTTAAGGTTACACTTAGCTAAAAAATAAAATCATAGAATGCTTAAAAATAGTATTTCGGTTGCTCTGTTTTCGGCAATTATAATTTGTGTTATAAGTTGTAAAGATGATGCAGTGCCAAAACCAGCAAGTCAGTTGCGATTGGATTATCCGGTTGCAGAATATGTTCGTTATGAAACCAATTGTCCGTTTACGTTTGATTTGAATACAGAAGGAATAGTGAAGCAAAATGGAAATTGCAATCTTTCAATTGATTATCCTAAAATGAAGGCAACGATTTATCTCACCTACAAACCCGTAACGAATAATATTGACAGCCTTTTAACCGATGCCCAAACGTTAACCTACAAACACGTGGTTAAAGCCGATGACATCATTGAACAGCCTTTTAGAAATCCTAATGACAAGGTGTTTGGCATGTTCTATCAGGTTAATGGAAATACAGCAACCAATACCCGATTCTATGTAACCGACAGCACGAAACACTTTATTGATTGTTCGGTATATTTTTATACAAAACCCAATTTCGATTCAATCATGCCGGCTTCAAGTTATGTGCGGAACGATTTGCAGAACTTGATGGAAAGTTTGAGATGGAAGTAAAACATAAAAAAAGGGAACCCAAAAAATTTGAGTTCCCTTTTTTATGCAATCCTATTTAAAATTATAAAGTGTTTTCTTTTTTTGTTTCAGATGAAGAGCATGATTTTTTAGATTTGCAACATCCCGGCTTGTCGCTTTTAGCTTCTTCGGTTGAGCAAGATTTTTCAGCAGCGGCTTTTTCTTCTGCTTTACGCTGTTTGCGTGATTTTTTCTTCTCTTTTTCTTTGAAAAACATCGCCTGATCGGCAGAAGATTTCACGTTTGAAACTTTATAGGAATCTCCACCATTAACGGCTTCAACAGTTTCAACCAATTTTTCAGGAGTAGTTTTCCCTGAATCATATTCTACAGTTGCCGTTTTCTTTTCGAAATCTATAGTTGCATTCTGAACGCCTTCTGTCTTGGTCAATTCTTTTTGGATTTTTGAAGCACACATCACCTCGCACGACATTCCTTCGATGCTGAAACTTGCCGTTTCAATTTTTCCTGGTGTGGCAGTAGTGCTGGTTTCTGTAGTTGCAGTTTCGTCTTTTGTTGGTTCAGTAGCAGTTTGTTTGCAACTTGCAAATAAAATTCCCGCAAGGGCTAAAGCCAAAAATGATTTTTTGAAATTCATAATGTATATAATTTAATACGTTTAGGTTTAATTCCTTTGTTTAAAAGGTTTTACAAAATTAGTAAAAAAAAGAAGCCGAAATTCATTTAAAAAATAGAATTTTGCGACACAAAATTTTCATTATGCTATCCAGACAATCCAAGTGGGTTTTGCTGATTTTGCTTTCGCTGATTTGGGGAAGCTCGTTTATACTTATAAAACGCGGACTTGTAGGTTTGTCGCCGTTTCAGCTTGGTTCGTTGAGGATGATTTTTGCATCAACCTTTCTTTTGATTGTTGGTTTCAATAGTTTGAAAAACATCCGACAGCATCAATGGAAATACATTGCCTTGACGGCTTTTATGGGAACATTTTTCCCGGCCTATCTTTTCTCTATCGCTCAAACCCAGATCGACAGTTCAGTTAGTGCCATTTTAAATTCACTCACGCCTTTGGGAACACTTGTTCTTGGTGCATTGGTTTTTGGACTGGGTTTTCAAAAGCGACAACTTTTCGGAGTCATTATTGGTTTGATTGGATGTATTTTGTTGGTTTTAAATGGAGCTGTTAACCATCCCGGACAGAATTATTGGTATGCAACCTTGGCCATTTTGGGAGCCATTTGCTATGCAGTGAATGTCAACTTGATTAAGAAATACCTTTCGGATGTGAATCCGTTGAGCATTACTACAGGTAATTTTGCGGTTTTGCTGGTTCCTGCCATAATAGTCTTGTGCTGTACTGATTTTTTTGAAATTGCTAATCAATCAGATGTGCAGGTTTCGATGTTGTATGTTGGTGTTTTGGCTGTTGTGGGAACATGTATTGCCAATGTGATTTATTTTAGATTGATTCAGATTTCGTCGCCTATATTTGCTTCTTCGGTAACTTATTTGCTACCGATTGTCGCAATATTCTGGGGTGTTCTCGATCATGAAACATTAAGCGGGATTCAGTTTTTGGGTGCTTTTATTGTTTTGGTTGGGGTTTATTTGTCGGCCAGGAAGTAATTTAATTTAGCGATGTTCTTGGACTAATTTTCTTGATATAAATTAAACCATCATACATGTCATTGTATTTTTCTGAAATATAATTGTACTTTATGTATTTTAAAACAAGACCATAAGCTCCAATTTGAATGTAGTCTCTTTTTTGGGAGAGAAACTTATTCATGACTTCATTTTGGTTGGCCGTTTTAAAATCAAAATAGAAGATATTGTGATTTGCATTAAAGAAGAATTCTGAATTGGTGTTTTTTATAGGTTCCTCCAAGACCACATTTTCAAATGCCTTCTTTCCCTCATTGAAACCGAAGAGTTTCCCAATTCCAAACTCAAAGCCCATTGCATAATACCGGTCTTTGTATTTTTGATGCAACCAATTTCCCATTGAAGGTGTTTTGTCTTTATAAACAACAGTTTTCTTGACGTGGTCATTGTGGGTCCACACGAAGATTTTTGCATTTTGACGGTTATGGATTTTTTCTACGATTTCTGCCATAATCCTATCCCTTGTTTCTTGATTGGGATTAACTAGAAAAGCACTAAAATGTTCAAGTGCCTTCAAAGCATCGCGTAACTTAATGTCATTCGAAGTTACACTTATTTTTGTCCCCAATTCTTTTACGGCACTAAATTTTTCTTGAAGAATAGTTTTTTCTTGATCCTGAAAAGATTGCTTTGAAAAGAAATCCAGCAGTGCTTTTTCTTCGGATGTTATTGCTATATTTTGCTGTTGGATTTTATCCTTGATGATGGCTGTAATTCCATAATTGAACATACAATCATTTCCATAAAATTGAATTTTTTCAGCATTTGTTTTTGTGTCGTTGTAGGATTTCATCCAGCTAATCAATTCAAAAACTTCCTGGTTTTGCCATATTCCTTGTTTTAGACCCAACATCAGCTGAAGCAAATCGCCACCATTTCCCATCAGATATTCGTTTATAAAATGGCTTGCTCCAAAACTTTCTTCGATAACAAAGACTCTGACTTCCTGATTTTGCACCAAATATTTGAAAAATTTTGATTTCATTTCAAAAAACTCCTTGTTGTGATGAGTTGCCTCACCAAAACCAAAAACAATGGCATTGATAAAATTCGGGCTTAATTGTTCCCTTGAAATATTCAAATCGTTCTTGAAATCCCTGTCGGATAGTGCAATCGCATTTTGATTTACCCAATCAATTACTTTATTGTTTTGTGCAGTAATGATGCTTGAAAAAAGTAAAATAAATAAAAGTTTAATTTGATTGGAATGCATAATTATTACTGGAAATATTAGAATATTTAATTTCTTTTAATTTGATAATAAACCCCAAAAATCAACCCAACCAACCCTCCAAGGTATCCAAAGTTGTGAATTGAACCAACGTTTATAAAAGCCTGAATGTTTGTGGTTTGTTCTGGAATATACCAATTTAGTTCATCTGCTTCTAAAAAAACGGCTCCATAAAGGTATCCAATAACTCCAAAAATAACTGTCACGCCAATATTGAAGAAAACAGATTGTATTGTGATTCTTAAAATTTTTCTTGAATTGAGAAATAATGAGACTATGGCATATATTATTCCGAGTATAAAGCCTACCCACCAAGTTGCTAGAAATCCGATTATCCCAACTTTGACTCTTTCATTGTCAATTCCCCATTCGTTGATTCCGAATTGCTCGAATTTGAAAAGGGTGTAATATTCATTTGAAATGGTATAGGTTATTTGGTCGTGAAGAATTCCATAGAGTCCTGCAATTATAATGGAGATTAAGATTATTAAAATAAAATTTAAAAGTTTAAGCATGCCTGAAGTCGTTGGGCTCTTTCTAATTGATTTGATGTTGTTGTATAGATTATAACTTCTCAAATATAAGGATAATATATAATTCGATGGTTATTAAAAGAATTCTTGATTGGGATTTAATTGAATTCTATTTGACACAAACGTGTAAAAGTTTAATAGAAGCCTAAAGTTTTTATCATAGCCCCGACTGGAGGGAAAATCCTTTTTGTCTCGTTTCTTTAACGAGACAAAAAGATTTGGAAGGAAGGCGGGAACATGGATTCTGAAAATGCCTAGCGTTTTGCTCCTGAAATTTGAGATGCTTTGAAACAAAAAAAGACTGCCATTTCTGACAGTCTTTGATGATATAATTTAGATTTGATTATTGAAAATCTGCATCTGTAACACCTTCGTTGATTTTTACATCGGAAGCGATTAGTTCGATTTCGATTCCAACATTCACTACGGTTTTGTATGGAACTTTTACTCCTTTTACGTCTTTGTAGTCTTCGAATGTTGTTCCTTTAGTGAATTTTTGTCCTTGTACTTCTAGGTCTTCTGTTTCGGCAACTTTTAGTCCTGTTGCAACATCGTAGAAGAAACTGAATTTACCTGCTTTTACAACATAGGCATCTTTACCATTGATAGATTCGATTCCTGAAAGTTGTGCTCCAGTAGTGTTAGCCAAGGCTAATTCAGGAAATGCATTTGCATAGAATTTCATGGCAGTTGTTTTTTCTGCATCGAAATCTTGTTTTTGTCCTTGTCCGGATTCGTATCCTTTTGTTCCGTCGAAAACAGTTTTAGCTAGTGTTTGTCCCATTCCTGTAACTTCTTCTAAAAATTTGTTTGAAGCAGATGCTTTTTTAGTCATTACAACTGGAATTCCTTGAACAGTTCCTGAAGAGGTAACCAAAATGGTTTTTACAGCTTTTACGGCTTTGTCTCCACCAACGGCTTTGATGTAGTTGTCCAATACGGTTGTAGTGGTTACTCCAGCTGGTACTGATTTTTTAGCAACTGGTTTTTCTGTTGGGTTGCCAAATTTGTCGAAGTAGAAAATTGGCATTTTCAAGCTTTCTAATCCTGGAAGAACATCCGATGCTTTTCCAGTGATTACTACTCTTGTTTTGTCTTCTAGGAAGTATTTTTTAGAAACTCTCAAGATGTCATCTGCAGTTACTGCATTGATGTTTTTGATGTAGTTTTCGTAGAAATCGGCTGGCAAACCTTGAGTTTGTGTCAACAATGCATAACGGGCTACTGTTCCTGGTTTTTGAATTTGCATAACAAAGTTACCAACGTATCCGGCTTTTACGTTTTTCAACATATCATCAGCTACTTTTTCAGTTCTGATTTTTTTGATTTCTTTGAAGAATTCAACAACAGCACTATCCGTTACGGCATTTCTTACTTGTGTACTTGCTGTGAATTTTCCAACATATTTGTTTCCACGGATTCCAGAGCGAGCTCCATAAGTCCAACCGTGAGCTTCTCTCAAGTTCATATTCAAGTAGCTGTTGAAATCACCACCTAGAACTTGGTTTGCCAAAAGAACAGCAAAATAGTCAGGATCGGTCATTTTCAAGTTCGTTACATTCACCAATGAAATTTGAGATTGAACAGCGTTTGGCATATCAACAAAATTGATTTGTGTGTACTGAACATCTTTTGGATCTGTGTAAGAAACTGCAGGAGCTACGGCTTTTTTCCAAGAGCTAAAAAGTTTTTCTACTGATTTCTTAACGTCTTTGAATTTCACGTCTCCAATAACCACTAGGTAAGCATTTGCAGGTACAAAATGACTGTTGTATTCATTCAATACATCGGCAAGGCTTACATTTTTGATTGTTTCTTCAGTGATGTATTCTCCGTTTGGATGATTTTTTCCAAAAACCAAAACATCTTCGACTCTTGCAGCAACAGCCTCAACGCTTTTTTCTTGGTTTTTCAAGCCTTCAACTAATTTGGCTTTTTCTTTGTCTAGTTCTTCCTGTGTGAAAACAGAATTCAAGGCACCATCAGCCATTAATTCTAATATTCTACCTGAATATTTTGACAATCCGCTTGCATAAGCACCGTTTGATGAAAATCCGATGTTAGCACCTAAAAAGTCGATTTCTTCGTTGAAGGCATCTTTTGACATTTTTTTGGTTCCGTTACCAATCATGCTGCTTGCTAGATCGGCAACACCTTTTTTATCGCCTTCAGCATAAGGAGCATTGTCAATGGTCAAGTTATAGGAAACTCTAGGAAGTTTGTTGTTTTCCACCACCATTACTTTCAAACCATTTTTTAGTTCAAAAGTTTGCGGTTTCCCGATGTTGATTACAGGAGCTGGTCCCGGTTTTGGCTGTGGTCTGTCTTGTGCTTGCATAATTACTGTTAAGAACAAGCTTGCTATTAATATTGTTTTTTTCATGATGTATGTCTTAGTTTTGAGCTTTATCTTTTGCAGGAACATAATCCAAAAGAAGTCTTTGGTTTGGATTCAGGTATTTTTTAGCAATATCTCTAATTTCCTCACGAGTGATAGAACGGTAGATGTCGATTTCAGTATTGATAAGGTTGATATCGCCATAAAGCATATAATAAGTAGCCAAATTCTCTGCAATACCTTCAACACTTGAATTGCTGTTTACGTATTGGTTTTCGAATTTGTTTTGCAATTTTTGAAAATCTCTTTCAGAAATTAATTGCGTTTGAAGCTTAACGATTTCTTCATCAATTTCCTTAACCAAGCTTTCAGAAGTGTTTTCTCCCATTGGAAGGCCATATACGAAGTAAGTTCCATAATCTTCTTCGCTATAGTTAAACGAACCAATTTCTAAAGCCATTTTCTTTTGGTCTACAATTTTCTTGTAAAGCATTGAACTTTTTCCATCGCTTAAAACAGATGAAATCATGTCTAGAACTTTTGCATCACGCGTTTTCATCGATGGAGTTCTGTATGCAGCCACAACCATTGGCAATTGAATGTTTGGATCTTCAAAAGTAGCTCTGATGGTTTCCGTGATTGGATCTTCAACAAAAGTTTGTTTTTTTACATCAGCACCTCTTTTAATAGAGCCAAAATATTTGTTTACCCATTTGATAGTTTGATCATATTCGATATCTCCAGCAACAACCAAAACGGCATTGTTAGGCACATAGAATTTTTTGTTGAAAGCTTGAAACTCTTCCAAAGTTGCAGCATCTAAATGTTCCATAGAACCAATTGGAGCCCAACGGTAAGGGTGTTTCTTGAAGATGTTTTGTTTAACAGCTGAAAATAAATTTCCGTAAGGAGAATTGTCAACTCTTAGTCTTTTTTCTTCCTTAACTACTTCGTTTTGAGTATCAACACCAATTTGGTTGATTACAGGATGCAATAATCTTTCAGATTCCATCCATAAACCTAACTCCAAACCGTTTGAAGGAAACACTTCATAATAGTAGGTTCTGTCGTCAGAAGTGTTTGCGTTGTTGGTTCCACCGTTTCCAGAAACGATTTTAAACCATTCTCCACGGCCGATATTTTGAGTTCCCTCAAATAATAAGTGTTCAAAAAAGTGAGCAAAACCTGTTCTTTCAGGGTTTTCATCTTTTGCCCCAACGTGATACATTACAGATGTAATAACTACGGGAGCCGATTTGTCTTGATGCAAAATAACATGAAGACCATTTTCTAGAGTGAATTCTTCAAAAGTCACCTTTTGGGCAGAAGCAACACTTCCAAGCATAAGAACAGAACTCAAAGCCATTAATGATTTTTTCATAACGATTAATAATTTGTTATTGGATTTTGATATAAGTATATCAAACGAATGTTTTGTTACGCCAAAATTAACTTTTTTTCATTTATTTTTTTACTTCTTTGTTCATTTAACAAAAGATAAGGTTTTGATTAGCGATTTTTCCGATGATTTATACCACTGTAAACGCTTGTTTTTTAGAGTTTAAATATTTTTCACCAATGTAATTGCAGATGTGAGAATAAGTTGTATATTTGCAACCTTAAAAATTAACTAAACATCATTGTTATGTACGCAATCGTAGAGATAGCAGGGCAACAATTTAAAGTAAGCAAAGACTTAAAGGTTTATGTTCACCGTTTGGCGGATAAAGAAGGAGATGCAATTTCTTTTGCAAAAGTTCTTTTATTAGACGACAACGGAACAATCACTTTAGGCGCCCCGGCTGTAGAAGGTGCTTCAGTAGAAGCCAAAGTGTTACAACACTTAAAAGGAGATAAAGTAATCGTTTTCAAAAAGAAAAGAAGAAAAGGTTACAAAAAGAGAAACGGACACCGTCAATATTTGACTCAAATCCAAATCTCTGGAATTACACTTCCAGGTGCTAAAAAAACTGCTGCTAAAAAAGAAGCTGCTCCAGCAACTGAAGAAGAAGTAGAAGCTCCTAAGAAAAAAGTAGCAAAAGCTAAAAAAGAAGAAACTCAAGAATAATAACATTTAAAACCAATACGTCATGGCTCATAAGAAAGGTGTCGGTAGTTCCAAGAATGGTAGAGAATCAGAATCGAAACGTTTAGGTGTTAAGATTTTTGGTGGACAAGCTGCTATTGCTGGTAACATCATCGTAAGACAAAGAGGTTCTAAACACAATCCAGGTGAAAATGTTTACATCAGTAAAGATCACACACTACACGCTAGAGTAGATGGAGTTGTTAAGTTCCAAAAGAAAAGAGATAACAAATCTTACGTTTCTATTCTTCCATTCGAAGCATAAGACTCGAGCTTCAGCGAACAGGCGAAGCAATCAAGATTTTTGATATTTGAAAGCCCATTCGAAAGAGTGGGCTTTTTTGTTGATGATTTTTTTGCAATAGCTTACTCGGCTTCTCCTAATTTAATTGTCCACACTTCTTTCTCTGTCATTCCAAATCGTTTTGTTATTGGTCTGAAATATACTTTCTGGGAGCATTTCAGCATTCGATTATTATCTTCTTGGCGAATTTCTAAATCATAAGCAGTTGTCCAGTAATGATTTGATAAATAAGTATTTGTAGAATTCGAAATAAAAAAACTGTAATTTTTATTTTTAATTTTTTCTACCAATTCTATTAATGAAATTGGGGTTTTCTCTTTCACTGTAAAATCAAATACTTGAATGTAATTACTTTTAAAAAGAGAAAACAGAGCTGCTTTAATTTCTGTTTTTAAAGCATCAGAAGTTGAAGTATTCGATAGTAATGCCAAGTGATTGTAATAATCTTCTATTTTTAATAGTGTACTTTCTTGATAAGCTTTTATTGAACTCATCGAAAAGTTAGCTTTTATAGCTGTTGACGACATAGTATTATTAGTATTTTGCCCATAAAAGGAAAATGTAAGCAATAACATCATCAGTATAAAGATTTTTTTTATCATACTATTCTTGTATAATTCGAACGAAATTAATCTCATTTTTAGCATTATGCTGAATGTCAATCAGTCGCATTTTTTTGAGTGAAGCACTCGGAACAATTAATTTTTCTGAAAATTCTACCTTGTTAAAGTATTCAAAGCCTAAATTATCCTTGAGAACAACAATTACTTCCACATCTTCTGCTAATATTTTTTGCAGTTGCACCTTTCGCGTTTGCCAATCTTTGATGTCAGATTTTATAAAAGCTTTCAACATCATTGCATAATCATCCGGTTGTAAGGTAATCTCAGATTGGGAATCCTTATTAATGACAATTGTTTTTTCTTTATAATATGGGCTTTTCAATAGTATTTTAGTCCTTTTTTTTGAAATTTTTATTTCAGAATTGACTATTTCAATCGGTTTCTCCGTCGCTTCTTCAACCACTGTTGCTTTTATTTCGTTGCCGCTGATTTTCTTGTTTGTAAAAGCATCTTTGATTGTAATAGTTTTTGATTCAGTATCATTAAATTGGCAATAGGAATATGTTGCAATTCCAATTAAAATAATTCCACTAATGATCCAAATTATTGTCTTCGGCTTTTTTCTAATTGGTTCAATTTCTTCGCAAACTCCTTTTTTATTTTTAAACACATATTCATCCCAACTCGAACAGCCAACCAATTGTGACAAAATATCCAACATATCCTTTCGTGGCAGCTTTGGATTGTCTTCTGGCTTCAAATGTGTATAAATCCACTTTTCGCTTACCCTTTGGTTGATTTTATTTTCGATCAAGTCGATAAGATTCAGGATGTCTTGTGAGCTAAATGTTTTCCAGGTTCCTTCAAAATAGGGATGATGCTTCTTGTATGCCAAAAGCACATCGGTTTTAAGGAGTTGGAAAAGTTCTAATGGATTCATTTATTAATGTCGTTCAAAAGTAAAAAAAGGTTGTTGTAATTTGCTGTAAACCTACTGTAAAAGTACCGAAAAATCTTTACAGTGAAACGCAAGTGGTTTTGCTAAAGTATTTATTGGAATGGAAAGTACTATTGCATCATATTAATTTTAAAATATCTAAATATGAAAACGAAAGTATTTTTTTCGGACCAAAAATTTCAAGTTATTATTGTCTTGTGTTTGCTTACTGTTCTCAATGTGCATTCTCAGATCAGTGGGAATCAAGTTTACCGGAATGGGACTTATAGTGGCGACCAAGGTTCGTTTCCTGTTAATAACGTAGTTTCAATCAACGACAACAACCTGTCAGTAACAGTTAAAATTTTATTGAATAAGAAAGCGGATGGATTTGTAATAACGTTTGGGCTAAATGAAGAAGATCAAACTGTTTCAGGATGTAGTAAAAAAATCAATATACGGATTTCTGGATTTCTGGATAAGCTGAAAACACTCGGCATAAAAAAGGAAGCTATATATGTGGATTTTATCTCTCAAACTAAAATTTACGATTACACCGTTGCCGATGTCAATGCACAGCAAATCGAAAAAGGATTTGAAATCAAAAAGAATGTAATTATCACCACTTCAAATGTGGATAATTTAGAAAAGATTATTGCTTTTGCTTCTGATCATGAAATTCATGATGTTATTAAGGTTGAATATTATAATGAAAACTCAAATGCAATTCACGATCAGCTTTTTGATGATGCTTTACTATTGGCCGAAGCTAAAAAAGTCAAATACATTAAGTCATTTGGAAAAAGAATTCTAGGAACACCGAATGCAACCGAAGAATTTGCAGTTGTTTTTCCGAAAACACGATATAAAAGCTATCAGGCGTTTGAATCGGCAGAAATTGAATCAAATTCAACCAGTAGAAGCCAATATTTAAAAAAGATAGCTAGAAAGAATAAGACTTTTTATTACGATGGTGTTTCAACTGCTGGTTTTGACAAAGTAGTAAACTCCAATCAAACGGAAGTTGGGATTCAATATATAATGACATTGACAGTAAGCTATAAAATTGATACCTCCATTTAAAATGTAAAATAAATAGCCCTTACTTTTCAGCAAGGGCTTTGTCTTAATACTAAAATCTTAATACTAATATCTGTAATATTCAGGTTTAAAAGGACCTTGAACATCAACTCCAATGTAAGCCGCTTGGTCATCTCTCAATGTTTCCAATTCAACTCCCAATTTAGCCAAGTGCAAAGCAGCAACTTTTTCATCTAAATGTTTTGGAAGCATATACACTTCATTTTTGTAAGAAGCGCTGTTTTTCCATAATTCAATTTGAGCCAAAGTTTGGTTTGTAAAGGAGTTACTCATTACAAAACTCGGGTGTCCAGTAGCACAACCAAGGTTCACCAAACGACCTTCAGCTAAAATAATGATGTCGTTTCCAGCAATCGTATATTTATCAACCTGTGGTTTGATTTCAACTTTTGAAGCGCCGTGGTTTTTGTTCAACCAAGCCATATCGATTTCATTATCAAAGTGACCGATATTACAAACAACAGTCTTATCTTTCATTTTCTCAAAGTGAGAACCTAGAACGATGTCTTTGTTTCCAGTAGTCGTGATAATAATATCAGCGTTAGCAATAACAGTGTCTAATTTTTTAACCTCAAATCCATCCATTGCAGCTTGCAAAGCACAAATCGGGTCAATTTCAGTAACTGTTACAATAGATCCAGCACCTCTAAAAGAAGCGGCAGTTCCTTTTCCAACGTCACCATATCCACAAACGATAACTCTTTTTCCAGCCAACATCAAGTCAGTTGCACGACGAACCGCATCAACAGCTGATTCTTTACAACCGTATTTGTTGTCAAATTTCGATTTAGTAACCGAGTCGTTCACATTGATAGCAGGCATTACCAAAGTACCATTTTTCATTCTTTCATACAATCTGTGAACCCCAGTAGTAGTTTCTTCAGAAAGACCTTTGATGCCAGGAACCAACTCAGGGAAACGATCAAAAACCATGTTGGTCAAATCTCCACCATCATCCAAAATCATGTTCAACGGTTTTCTGTCTTCACCAAAGAACAAAGTTTGCTCGATACACCAGTCAAAAGATTCCTCATCAAGACCTTTCCAAGCATAAACCTGGATTCCAGCAGCGGCAATTGCAGCGGCAGCCTGATCTTGTGTTGAGAAAATATTACAAGAAGACCAAGTAACTTCAGCTCCAAGAGCAATCAAAGTCTCAATCAAAACTGCAGTTTGAATCGTCATGTGAAGACAACCTGCAATTCTAGCACCTTTCAACGGTTGCTCATCTTTATATTCTGCTCTTAAAGCCATCAAACCTGGCATTTCAGCTTCCGCCAATTCAATTTCTTTTCTTCCCCAAGCCGCAAGCGAAATATCTTTCACTTTATAGGCAACAAAAGGCAAAGTTTGTGTACTCATCTATTTTATATTTGTATTAGCTAAAAAATTTTTGCAAATTTACGGAATTACTTTTTATTAAAACAGTCATAAATCAATATTTAATGTTTGTTTAATAGCCGTAATCTTTTGAATTTGAAGCTAATCCTGCTTTTCATTGCAATCTTTTTTGTCAATGGCTTTTTTTGCAAGCCACAAAAGGAGCTTCCGTTGGTCGCTCTTTTGCAGCGGCAAAAAATAGCCATTGACAAAAAAGGATTTCCATTTCAATCAGGGCTAGGCCCATAGTAATCAGAATCAAGTTCAAATTTTCAAACACAAACTCAAATCATAAAATGCCTTTACACGAAACAAAAATACACGAAGAAAATACGAAGATTTATATCTGGAAGATAACCGAAACTTTCGAGGACCTTTTCGATCAAGTTTTGCTGAACGACACCAATCTAATCAGACTCAACAATATGAAATCTGAACTTCATCAAAGAGGATTTCTAAGTGTGAGGATGTTGCTTCAATCGGCCGGCTATTCGGATAATGATTTGTATTATGATGAATTTGGAAAGCCACATCTTGCAGACGGAAAGCACATTTCGATCACACATTCTTTTGGTTTTTCGGCCATCATAATTAGTAATCAAAATACTGGAATCGACATTGAGATGCAAAGGGAAAAAATTACGCTAATTGCAGATAAATTCATCGATACAGAATTTGATTTTCTGGAGAAAGAAGCAGCTGATTATATTCGAAAACTCACCGTAATCTGGGGTGTCAAGGAATCGATCTTTAAAATCCAAAACGAAGTAGGAATCAGTTTCAAGGACCATATTTCGGTCTTTCCATTTGAATTGGAAGATAAAAAAACAAGTGCCCTTTTGACTTTTGCCAATTTGAATAAGGAGTTTAAAATCCATTTTATGGAAATTGAAGATTTTACTTTGGTATATGCTTTTGAAAAAAATTAGGATGAAAAATATCTATTCAGAAATTTTAGAAGCCAAGTCGCAAAAGAGGAAATTACTCGCCATTTTGCTAGATCCCGATAAAATCATCTGGCAAGCAATGAATGATCTGATCCTAAAAATCAATCAATCGCCAGCTACTCATATTTTTATCGGCGGAAGCCTTGTTTTTTCTGATAAAATAGATGAATTGATTCTCAAGATAAAAGAAAAATGTGATCTTCCTGTTGTATTGTTTCCTGGAAATCCTACTCAAATTTCAAATAAAGCCGACGGTATCTTGTTCTTATCATTAATATCAGGAAGAAATCCGGATTATCTGATAGAGCATCAAGTAAAGGCAGTTCCTATCTTAAAAAGAACAAATTTAGAAATCATTTCAACGGGCTATATTTTAATCGAAGGAGGCAATGAAACCGCTGTTTCAAAAGTCAGTCAAACAAAACCAATTTCACGTGTTCGTTTTCAAGAAGTGCTTCATACGGCACAAGCCGGGGAAATGCTGGGCAATAAATTGATCTATCTCGAAGCCGGAAGTGGAGCCCATCTCTCTGTTCCATCAGAAATAATCGAATTGGTTTCTAAAAACATCGAAATTCCATTGATTGTTGGAGGCGGAATCAAATCTCAAAATGAAATTCAAAAAGCTTATACTTTTGGAGCCGATTTGGTGGTTATTGGAACCGCTTTCGAAAATGATAACAATTTTTTTAATAACCATTAAAGGCAATTACCAATATTAGTTGTAGTTTTCCGCTCCCTAAACCTAAAATCACCCAATGATTGAATTTTTTCTTGAAGCTTATAAAAACAAATCGACTCTTGACATAACATTAGAAGCAATTGTGTTTTTCTTCGGAATCATAAGTGTTTATTACGCCAAAAAAGAAAATATCTTGGTTTATCCTACCGGAATAATTGCAACAGTTCTGACGGTTTATTTACTCTACAAAGCTGGATATTTTGCCGATATGACCATTAATTTCTATTTTTCAATCATGAGCATTTACGGTTGGGTCAATTGGTCCAGAAAAAAAGAAGGAAAACCCGTGATTCATATATCCAGAACTACTACTCGTGAAAAAGTCATTGGAGTTGTGTTGTTTTTCCTTACTATTGTAGTTACCTATGTAGTCTATCATCTTTTTGGTCAAGAAATTCAGCCCGAAAATTATATCGATATTTTCACTTCGGGACTGTTTTTTACCGGAATGTGGTATATGGCAATGAAGAAAATCGAGAATTGGACTTTGTGGATCATTGGCGATTTAATAACAATTCCACTTTACGGATATAGGGGATTAGGAATCTTGTCGGTTCAATATATAATATTTACAATTCTGGCAATTTTAGCGTATTTAGAATGGAGGAAAATTTTAAACAACAACCAACAAATATCATAAAGATTGCAATGTTTGGACCAGAAAGTACTGGCAAAACAACATTGGCAAAACAACTTGCAGACCACTTTCAGACAGTTTGGGCTCCAGAATTTGCACGCGACTATTTGCAGGAAAAATGGAATATTTCCCAAAAAGTATGTGAGCCCGAAGATTTGCTTCCCATTGCAATTGGACAAGTCAAATTAGAAAATGATTCGTTGCAAAAGGCAAACAAATATCTTTTTTGCGATACTAACTTGATGGTAACCAAAGTATTTTCGGAGCTGTATTATAATTTCTGCGACCCTATTTTAGAGAAAGCAGCAACAAAGCATAAATACGATTTATTTTTTCTAACAGATATTGATGTCCCATGGACAAAAGATGACTTGAGAGACAAGCCTTCGGACAGAGAAAAAACTTTCGAGACATTTAAAAAAACTTTAATAGAAAACAAAAAGCCTTTTGTAGTCATTTCAGGAACACCAGAAGAACGTTTCAATAAAGGGCTGAAGATACTTTCTGATTTAGAAAAGGCAAAAAACATTGGACTTTCCTCCTCGGATTTTGTCAAGATATACGAATACGGGGTGAATCCTGATACTATATTAAAGCATCTTGCTATTTTCAAGAAAGGAATGCCCAAAACAATTTTGGATCGAGCGGCGGTTATTGGCGATGGAATTGCGAAATTGTCCGAAACGGATTTTAAGCTATTTGAAAGTTTATTTGATTCTGAAAAAGACAAATTAAAACTCAAAAAATTTGTTCCAGCATCTGGAGCGGCAAGTAGAATGTTTAAATTTCTATCTGAATTTCTCAATGATTTCAAAGTCAATGAGGAATCTATAAATGCCTACATAAATAGAACAAAGGACAACGCTCTGACTGTTTTTTTGGCAGGACTGGAAAAATATCCTTTTTATGAAGAAATTGACGACGCTCTTAAAAGGAATTATTCCAATTACCATTATTGGAACAAAGATCTAAAGGATTACTATTTTATAAAGACATTGTTGTCGCCTAAATATCTAAATTTTGCAGGCAAGCCAAAAGGAATTCTGCCTTTTCATAAATATGATGATGGCTACATTACAACTCCCGTTGAAGAGCATTTAAAGGAATGTGCGTTTTATTCAAGTTCAAATAATACTGCCTTTTTACATTTTACAATTTCCGAGGAACATCAAATTGATTTTGAAAAAATTATTGGTGAGGTAAAGGAGAAAATAGAAAGGCAATCGGGAATAAAGATTACTATTAAGTTTTCCTATCAAAACAAAGCGACCGATACGATTGCTGTGGATGTAAACAATGAACCGTTTAGGGATCAAAATGGCGAACTCGTTTTTCGTCCTGGAGGTCACGGAGCTTTGATAGACAATCTTAATAATCTTGATGCAGATATTGTTTTCATTAAAAACATTGACAATGTCATTCAAAATCATATCGAAGAAATTGCTTTATATAAAAAAGCTTTGGCAGGTGTTTTAATAGCGCTACAACAGCAAATTTTCAGTTATTCGAATAAATTAGATTCTGATACAATAACTGAAGATGACATCGAAGAAATTGTTTCTTTCGTGAAGAATAAACTCAATAACGGCATTGTTTCCGATTTTGAAAAATATACTTTAGGAAATAAAATCAGCTACATAAAGGAAATCCTAAACCGTCCGATTCGTGTTTGCGGAATGGTAAAGAATGAAGGCGAACCGGGAGGAGGGCCGTTCTGGATCAAACACAATAACGGACATGTGTCTTTGCAAATCGTAGAATCATCACAAGTGGATCTCAACAATGCAGAACAGCTTGCCATTTCAAAAACCGCAACACATTTCAATCCTGTTGATTTGATTTGTGGTATAAAAAACTACAAAGGAGAAAAATTCGATTTGACTCAATTTGTAGACCATAACAGTGGGTTTATTGTTGAAAAGAATAAAGACGGTCGTGCCTTGAAGGCCTATGAGTTGCCAGGCTTATGGAATGGAGCAATGGCAAAGTGGATTACCATTTTTGTTCAGGTTCCTTTGATTACCTTTAATCCCGTAAAAACAGTAAACGATTTATTAAAACCAGCCCATCAGCCACAATAATTTTGGATAAGGAAAAAATCATATCAGAGTTAAAATTCAAGGCCGTTCGAAGCAGTGGTGCTGGTGGTCAGAACGTGAATAAAGTTTCTTCGAAAGTGATTTTATCTTTTGATTTGAATAACTCCGATTCGCTTTCTGAAGAAGAAAAAGCACTTCTTGAAAGCAAACTTTCTTCAAGACTAACAAACGAAGGAATTCTTATTTTGAATTGTGATGAAGACAGGAGCCAACTTAAAAACAAGGAAATCGTCACGAAAAGATTCTTACAGATAATTACCCAAGGACTTATCATTCCAAAAATTAGAAAGGCAACCAAAATTCCAAAATCGGTTATCAGAAAAAGATTGAAGGATAAAAAGAACAATTCAGAAGTTAAGCAGAATAGGAAAAGACCAGATTTTTAATATTAAGATGGGAGTATTAAGTATCAAGACAAAATAATCTTAATACTTAATACTTCCATCTTAATACTTTTGCTATATTTGCCCCGTCTCAAAGGGGTGCTCAAAATAACGAGCTGAGATTATACCCAAAGAACCTGGGCGGGTAATGCTGCCAAGGGAAAAAACGACAACTTTCTTGGAGTGCACACCAAGAAAATGCCGTAGAACAATCAATTTAATTTTAACAACAGAATAATTACCCCTTTTATTCGTAATTTTTTACGAATGAAAACTTTATTCAAATTACCGAACCTTCAAGGTTCACAGCGAAAGAAGATTTTATTTTCTTCTTTACTTTTTTCTTCAATCTGCTCTTTTTCGCAGGAAACTCCAAAAGACAGTACAAAAGTGAACCAACTTGATGAAGTTTTGGTTTCCGCCGTCAGGGTTACAGATAAAACTCCCGTAACGTTCAGCAACATTTCTAAAGAAGAACTTCAAAAGAGAAATCTGGGTCAGGATATTCCAATTTTGCTGAATTTTCTGCCTTCTGTGGTTACAACTTCCGATGCTGGAAATGGTTTCGGCTATTCAGGAATCCGTGTTCGTGGTAGTGATGCAAGCCGTGTCAACGTGACCATAAACGGAATCCCATACAATGATGCTGAAAGTCAGGGAACTTTTTGGGTCAACATGCCCGATTTTGCTTCCTCTGTCGAAAGTATCCAGTTGCAACGCGGTGTCGGGACTTCCACCAATGGAGCTGGTGCTTTCGGAGCGAGTTTAAATCTTTTAACGGATGCAACTTCAAAAGAATCTTCTGCAGAAATTTCAAATTCTTTCGGAAGTTTCAATTCAAGAAAGCACACCGTGAAATTCGGAACCGGATTGATGAATGACCATTTTGAAGTGGCCGGTCGTGTTTCGAACATTCAATCGGATGGTTATATCGACAGGGCTTCATCCAACTTGAGATCCTATTTTCTACAAGGAACTTATGCCAGCGAAAACACGTTGATAAAGGCATTGGTTTTTGGAGGAAAGGAAAAAACTTACCAATCATGGAATGGTTTGGAAGACCCAGAAAAACTCATAAACGACAGGACTTACAACACGGCTGGAGAATATGTTGACGATAATGGTGTGACACGTTTCTACGACAATGAAACCGACAATTACGACCAAGACCATTACCAATTGCATTGGAACCAGAAATGGAATTCCAATTGGAGTACAAATCTTGCCTTTCATTATACAATCGGAAAAGGTTTTTATGAAAATTATAAAGCAGGCGAAGATGTTTCAGATTACGCTCTGGAACCACAAAACATTGATGGTGTGCTGGTTGATCAAACCGATTTGATCCGACAAAAATGGCTCGACAATGATTTCTATGGAACTACTTTTTCTACCAATTATAAGAATGAAAAACTAGATTTCATTATGGGTGGAGGTTATAATAAATATGAAGGGAAGCATTTTGGAAACGTACTTTGGACCAGAAGCATCATCTTGCCGGAATACAATTTCAAATACTACGATGATTTTTCAACCAAAACAGATTTCAATGTTTTTGCTAAAGCGAATTATCAAATCACCGAAAAATTCAGCCTTTTTGGAGATTTGCAATATAGAAATGTAAACTATACAGCCAATGGAAATGATACAGGACTGGTGGACGATAGTTTTGATTTCTTCAATCCAAAAGCAGGTTTGACTTATGCGATTAATAATAAAAACGATCTTTATTTTTCCTATGCAAGAGCCAATCGCGAACCAAACCGAAACGATTACGAAGGAGGGAATCCGAGACCAGAGAAGATGAACGATTTTGAATTGGGCTGGAGATACAATACACCGAAGGCAAGATTGAACATCAACGGATATTACATGCAATACAAAGATCAGTTGGTTTTAACCGGTGAGTTAAACGATGTTGGAGCGCCAATTCGTGAAAACAGTGGAGATAGCTATAGATTAGGTTTAGAGATTGACGCCGCTTTGTATCTTTCAGAAAAATGGATTCTTCGTCCGAATATGACTTTAAGTGCAAACAAAAACAAAGACTTTGTCTTTCAAAGGGATGGTGTCTTGCAAAATCTTGGCGATACAAATATTGCCTTTTCACCAAATGTAATTGTTGGAAATGCTATTACCTTCTTGCCAATAAAAAATCTTCAAGTTTCGTTGTTGAGCAAATTTGTTGGCGAACAATATATGGGAAATATCGATTCTAATGCGTCCAAATTAGACAGTTATGCTACGAGTGATTTGAGTATTTCGCATGAAATCAAAACCAATTCTGTTTTCAAATCAATCATTTTTTCCGGACTTGTGAATAATATTTTTGATTATCAATATGAAAGCAATGGATACTTTTATACTTATGACGATAGTTGGAGTAGTCCAGGACAAGTTAGCACTATTGAAGGAGCAGGATACTATCCTCAAGCAGGAATTAATTTCTTGGCCGGCTTGACTTTGAAATTTTAATAGTTTGATTTAGTTTTTTTAAATCCTGATGGCTTTGCTGTCAGGATTTTTTAGTTTGAAATCCTAATCAAATTCGTGCCTATGACTTCAACCCGATACGGTTTCATGGTGTAGTCTCCACTTCCGTCGATACTCACTCCTGTAAATAGGCTGTATTCGATATCATCACAAGGACATTTTGCATTCACCCCATTTATGACCATTTGAGTGCAAGAAGAAGTATATTGATTCGGACAATGAGCATCCCAAGCCCTGTAATCGGTTTCCGAAATTTTCATTACAATTAATCTCGGACTTGGGCCACTATCTGGAATAGCAATCGGATTTACAGCCGATCTCAATCCGCTGTAAAGTGGCAGATTAGCATCAATCGTAATCGAGAAATTATAGTTTGGTATGTAAGGATTTACATTTCGAATCCTGTCGCTTGAACAGCCTAATATCAGGAAAAGTATAGAAAAAAGAAACACGAATTTTTTCATTTGTAAAATTTTTGAGAATTTTAGTCCAAACAAATTTAAATTATTTAACTTTGATTGATATATGATTAACATATAATTATAGACTAAAACAAAAAATACTATCTTTGTGGAAAGAAATCCCGTCCTGATGGGATTTTTTCTATTTATATAAATGAGGAAATTATGAGTAACGTATCGTATTATACAGCAGAAGGGTTAAAAAAACTGAAAGAAGAATTAGATCATTTAAAGAGTGTGATGCGTCCAAAAGCATCCGCCGATATTGCAGAAGCAAGAGATAAAGGCGACTTGTCTGAAAATGCAGAATATGATGCTGCAAAGGAAGCACAAGGAATGTTGGAAATGCGAATTGCAAAGCTAGAAGAGGTTTATTCTAATGCAAGACTGATTGACGAAAGCCATTTGGACTTGACTAAAGTTCTGGTTTTGTCGAATGTAAAAATCAAAAATCAATCCAACGGAATGGAAATGAAATATACGTTAGTTGCCGAAAGTGAAGCCGATTTAAAAACAGGAAAAATATCCGTAACTTCTCCAATTGGAAAAGGTTTGCTGGGCAAATCTGTTGGAGAAATTGCAGAAATTACGGTTCCAAACGGTGTTTTGAAATTCGAAATTTTAGAAATATCCAGAGATTAAGTTTCACTTTCAGGATGAAGATTCTAAAATTATTAAACTCTTAAACATAAAAAATGAGTTCTATTTTCACCAAAATAATCAACGGAGAAATTCCAGCCTATAAAATTACCGAAGACGAGAATTTCTTGGCTTTCTTGGATGTAAATCCAAATGCTAAAGGACACACGCTTTGCATCCCGAAACAGGAAATCAACAAGATTTTTGATCTTGACGAAGATTTATATTTAGGGCTGATGGCTTTTTCCAGAAAAGTAGCCATTGCTTTAGAGAAAACCGTTCCTTGCAAAAGAGTAGGAATGGCAGTTGTCGGTCTTGAAGTGCCTCACACTCACGTTCATTTGATTCCGTTGAATGAAATGGATGAAATGCGTTTTGTGAATAAAGTGAAGTTAGAAAAAGAGGAATTTGAGGTATTGGCTTTGGCGATAAAAAATAATTTGTAAGATTTTAAATTTTATTATAAGTAAAGGGGGTAGCGAAAGTTGCTCCTTTTTTTTGCTATTGGTGGTGCTTTTATAGGTCAATTTACAACTAAATAATACACTTTCATAATCCTCTCAACATATTTATTTATCTTTAGAAACCTAAAATTTTTTCAAATTGATAGTAATGAAAATAGTTCCTATTCACATACACTTAATTATAATGTTGTTGTTTTGTTTGTTTTCGGCTCAAGCCCAAAATAGGGAGGATTGCAAGAATTTAATTCAAAGCGGGATGCAGGATAGAGAAAAACTAGATTATTCTACTGCTATTGAAAAACTAACCAAAGCCGAAAAACTTGCCGACCAAAACCAATGGAAAAAAGAGCATTTTTTGTCTCTTAATAATTTAGGTTTAACCTATTTTAGAATGATGGATTATGGAACGGCAGTTACTTTTTTTTTAAAAGCCTATGAGCTTGCAATACAGGAAAATGATGTGGCAAAAGAAATGACAGTTCTCAATAATATCGGAATTGTTTATATGAAAGAAGAAAAAAATGAGCAGGCAAAAGAATATTTTTTGAAATCATTGCAAATAGCTACCGATAACGGATATGAAATCAAAAGGGGATATTATGCCACAAATTTAGCCGTTCTCTATGAAACGATGCAAGACTATAAAGTATCAAAAGAATATGTAAGCTTGGCAATTTCGAAACTCGATCCCCAGTCTAGGGAAATCTTAACGGCACGTGTTGTAGAGAGTACTCTGTTGTTAAAAGAAGGAAAGCCTGAAAAAGTTATTGAAAACTGTAAAGAATATAGTGCTTTAGCCAAGAAAAATAATTTTATTGAAGAAGAAATTGGTCTTTCATTGGTGCTTTCAAAAGCCTATTATTCGGTTCGAGATTGGGAACAAGCCATAACAACAGCCGAAGAAGCATTGAAATTTGCTAACAATGAATTCAAAGTTGAGCTCTTTGGAGAAATAGCAAAGGCAGCCATACGATTTGAGATGCCCAAAAAAGCATTAGCGGCAAAAGACAGTATCATAGAGCTAACCAACACAATAAACAAAAACAAAAACAAAGAATTATTAGAAAACACTACTTTACGATTTGAACTATCAGAATCAAAACACGAATTACAGTTTAGCAAAACAATTTCTGAAAATAAAAATAAGTTGTATGGTTTGGTCACGCTTCTTCTTTTATTGCTATTAATAGTTGTGATTACGGTATTTTATAAGAAAAATAAATTTGCCCTTCAAAAGAAAAAAATTGCCGAAAACGAACTTCGAATTAAGGATTTAGAATTGGAACAGGCTCTAAACAATAGTAAATTTCTGGCGAAAGAATTAGAAGAAAAAGAACTAAAAACACTTTTGGAAAAAGAACAGCGAAAAGAAAAAGTGCAGCTGCTTCAAAGAGAAATACAGCAAAAAAACAAACAACTTTCAGATAAAATCCTTTTTCAGTCAACAAGAAATGAATTGATAGAAGAAATTATTCAGACCATAAGTTCAGATGTAGCAATTGCTGAGAACAAAACCTTAACCACTTTTATTCGTAATTTAAAAAACCATTTGAAGGAAGATACCAAGTGGGAAGAGTTTTTTTCTCATTTTGAAAACGTAAACAATGAATTTATTCAAGCTTTATATAGAGAACATCCGAACCTAAATGCTAACGAAGTGCGGTTTCTTTCTTTCGTTTATCTTCATTTAACTTCAAAAGAAATAGCCGCTTTATTACATATAAATCCTAGTAGTTGTAGAAAAAGAAAAGAGCGTATCGTTCAAAAATTAGGATTGGATGCGGAAACAAATCTCCTTGAATATTTATCCCACATCACCATAAGTCACAACATGTCACGCTGAAAGTCGCAAGTTGTCGTCAGCTGATTTTGAGTTTTTTAAATTAATGTTATTATTTAGCAAAAAATATTTAATAACTCAAAAAAAACTAATACTTTATGAAGATTGAAACTTTACACATTTTATTATTGTCATTTTTAGGTATAACCCTAATGAATGCCCAAACACCAATTCTTGAAGGCGAGCTTATGCTTTGTCCAGAACAAGAAGGAACTTTGGAAGTAGTTAATCAGGCTTATGATAGCTATCAATGGTATTTTAACTATTGGTTTATAAGTGATGAATATGAACCCATTGAAGGAGCCATAAACTCTTATTTTAGTTATACTTATGAAACTTATGGTGGTGCAAGCTTGAAAGTAGTGGCTACCTTCGAGGGAGAAACATACGAATCTGAACCCGTTTCTATTAATGGATACATGTTTATGTCTATGTTTGTAATTCATCACGAAAGCGAAGGAGTTGTTTTTAATGATGAAACTTTTTCTTTTGAAATTTGCGAAGGAGCTCAATTTGTTAACGAAATCAACAGTCCTCCTTATTCGGAAAATATTCAATGGTTTAAAGATGGATCTGCTATTCCTGGTGCAAACGAATCTACTTATGCCATAACTGCTCCAGGAGAATATTATGCGTCTGCGGCAACAGAGGTTTGTCCGGATTATTTTAATTCAACAATGCCAATTCTGGTTCAATGGAGCAACGAATGTGATGATCTTGGTTTTGATAATGCTGAAAAAGAAAGTGTTTCCATATTTCCAAATCCAACAAGTAATGATGTATGGGTAAAATTAGGTCAGGGAAATAGCTTTAAAGAGTATACCGTTTTTGATATGACTGGAAAGTTACTAAAAGAAGGAAGTCTGAATCAGATTGAAAATGTAATTTCTTTGAACGAACTCTCAAGCGGTATTTACAACCTAGTAGTATCTGGCGATAACATAAGTAAAGGTCAAAAAATAATCAAGAATTAAACAGTTTTATATTTGAAAAGAAGGGAGTTGCGAAAGTTACTCCTTTTTTGTTTCAAAATATTTTTAATCCTAATCCAATTTCTTAAAGCTAACCTGAATGCAAGTCCCCTTTCCAACTTCCGAAGATAAAACCCTGATTTTTCCGCTGTGGTATTCCTCGACTATTCTTTTTGTTAGCGAAAGCCCCAATCCCCAGCCTCTTTTTTTAGTGGTAAATCCAGGTTCGAAAATTTGCCTAAACTGATTTTTCGGAATTCCTTTTCCAGTATCGGAAACCCGAATTTTAACGAATCGAGCATCTTCGAGAATTACAACATCTAGTTTGCCTCTTCCTTTCATAGCATCGATGGCATTTTTAACCAAATTTTCAATGGTCCAACTATGCAAAGCAGAATTCAAATTGATGTCTATTGGATAGGTTGGAGCATTAAAGGAAAATTCAACCTGTTTTGAAAATCTGGATTTTAAATAATCGATTGATTCTTCGGTTTCCTTGATGATATTTACCTTTTCCAAGATTGGTTCCGAACCGATTTTCGAGAAACGGTCGGTTATGGTTTGCAGTCGGACGATGTCTTTTTCGATTTCCGAAACCGTGGTTTCATCCACATTATCGGCTTTCATGATTTCGAGCCAGCCAATTAGGGAAGACAGTGGAGTTCCTATTTGATGAGCAGTTTCCTTTGCCATTCCGGCCCAAAGCTTATTTTGGGTCGCCATTTTTGTGCTTTTGTAGAAATTATAAACCAATCCGCCGAAAAGAACTATAATTGAAACCAAAGCCAAAGGATAATACTTCAGCTTGTTTAAAAGATCGGAGTTTCCGTAATAGACATATTGCAATTCGCCAGGCAAATATTCAATTATAATTGGGGTGTTTTGGTTTTGAAACTTCTTGAAAAAAGCCTTGGCTTTTATAGAATCGTTGACAATTTCGTCGGGAATATTCCGCATTCCCATGATGTTGCCTTTCTGATCCGTAAGCACGATGGGAATGGTGGTGTTCTTGTCCATTATTTCGCGTGGCAACTCTATATCGTCGTTTTCTAAATTGGCTTTGTTGATGGTGTTGTAGGAAGAAGCCCAGATTTCCATTTTTTGCTGTTCTTCCTTTTTGAAGATTTGAAAAAACGAATAGGTGTTCCAAAGAATCATGAGGATGATGAGAAACGATATGGCAATTATGATCCAGCGGGTTGTATTTCTTCTGTCGGAGAATTGCATGCTAAAATTTTAGAATTATAAATATAATAGATTATTTTTGATTTGAAGACAAAATAGTTTTAATCAGTAGATTTATAATAACGTTAATAAAATTTATATGTTATGAAAGCTAAAATATTAGTGATAACTTTTTTAATGATATGTATGAGTTGTATAGAACATCATACATCAATTGACGATTCTGTCCATATTGATGTAACAATTGCAAGTTTAGATTCCATATGTTCATTTTCAATGCCTTCTAATAAAACTTTATTTGTTATGATTCAAAAAAGAGATGAAGTTGCAAAAGTTTACAGTTATAATTTGAACAAAAAAGAAAAAGATAGTACTGAAAAGCTCATCACAACAGTTTATGATTTAGAATGTAAAAAAAATTCTGAAGGGCTTACAAGAAAAGATGATTTTTGTATCATTTTACAAAATTCTGAAAATTCTGAAAAACAATATTATCTTAATTGCAAGAATCAAATACCAATAGCGAGTCTTCGAAATTATTTATTTGAAATTTATCATAATAGTAAAAAACATTTGGTCTTTCAATCTGCTAGTGAATTGGTTTTACCTCCGCCACCACCTCTTCCAGAAATTTCTTTAGATAGCGTGAAGTTTTTTAAGAACGATAAATAGTATAGTACTTTTCACTTCACTATTTTTGTATAAAATTACATTCAAATGATTAGCATCGAACCAAAAGAGGTTTCGCCAGTAAAATTGCAGGGTTATTTGCAGAGTTCTGTTGGGCCAAGGCCTATAGCGTTTGCAAGTACGGTTGATAAGGATGGGAACCCAAATTTGTCGCCTTTTAGTTTTTTTAATGTGTTTAGTACGAATCCGCCGATTTTGATTTTTTCGCCTTCGCGAAGGGTTCGGGACAATACGGTGAAGCATACTTTGCTGAATGCCGAAGCAACGCGCGAAGTGGTGATTAATGTGGTGAATTTTGACATTGTGCAACAGGCTTCGTTGTCGAGCACGGAATATGCAGATGGCGTGAATGAATTTCTGAAATCGGGTTTGACACAAGTTCCGTCGGATCTTGTAAAGCCGTATCGTGTGGCGGAATCTCCGGTTCAATTTGAGTGCAAGGTAAACGAAATTATCAGTCTTGGAAATGAAGGTGGAGCCGGAAATTTGATCATTTGCGAAGTTTTAAAGATGCACATCAGCGAAGAAATTTTGGATGATAGTGGAGCAATTGACCAATATAAGATTGATTTGGTGTCGAGAATGGGTGGAAATTGGTATTCGAGAGCCAATAGAGGTTTGTTTGAAGTGCCAAAACCATTGACAACACTTGGAATTGGAGTAGATAGGATTCCAAATTTCATTAGAGAAAGTCCTGTTTTTGACGGAAATGATTTAGGAATGTTGGGAAATGTAGAATCTTTGCCAACGAGCGAAGAAATTGATATATTTGTAAAAGAGAATTTTGCCGTGAAAGGTGTTTTGAGTTCTGCAGATGAAGAAAACGTGCACCAAAAAGCAAAGGAATATTTGGAACAACAAGACGCGATTTCGGCTTGGAAAGTTTTATTAGCAAAAAGAGTATAATTAGGTTTGTATACGCCACAAGCCACAAAATCAAATAGATATGGAAGTTACAGGAAAAGTAAAAGTAATTAATGCAGAACAACAAGTTAGTGCTACATTTAGAAAAAGAGAATTGGTTGTCACGACCGAAGAGCAATATCCACAACACATTATGATTGAGTTTACTCAAGATAAATGTGATTTGCTGAACAGCTACAAACAAGGAGAAGCTGTAAAGGTTTCAATCAATTTGAGAGGTAGAGAATGGGTGAATCCACAAGGAGAGACAAAATATTTCAACAGTATTCAAGGTTGGAGAATCGAAAGATTAGCTAGTGAAGCTCCAGTGCAAACAGCTCCAATTCCAACGGCAGAAGCTTTTGAACCAGCATCTAATTTTAAAGAAGAAGATCACGACGATTTGCCTTTCTAATAAAATTATAAATCACAAATTATAAATTCCAAATAAGTTTCAATTTTTCAAATCTTAATTTTCAAAACCATTGTTGTTGTTTGAAAATTTTTGAATTTGATTTTTGAAGTTTATTTGGAATTTGTTTTTTTAATATTGGAATTTAACCACATGTATTTCGTAACAAAATCATTATTCTTTCCGCCAGTTGAGGAAGCCGACGAAGATGGAATTCTTGCCGTTGGAGGAGATTTGTCGCCTGAACGTTTGCTTTTGGCCTACAGAAGTGGCATTTTTCCTTGGTTTGATGAAGATGAACCTATTTTGTGGTGGTCGCCTGAATATAGAATGGTGGTTTTTCCGGAGGAATTTGTGGTTTCAAAAAGTATGCGGAATATTCTGAATCGGAATATATTCAAGATTACATTTAACCAAAATTTCAAGGAAGTAATTTCCAATTGCAGTTCCATCAAACGAAACGGACAAAACGGAACCTGGATTTCTAATGATATGATTGAAGCCTATTGCAAATTGCACGAAATGGGTTTTGCAAAATCAATCGAGGTTTGGCAGGATGAAGTTTTGGTTGGCGGTTTGTATGGAATTGATTTGGGTGATGTTTTTTGTGGGGAAAGCATGTTTTCTAAAGTTTCAAATGCTTCAAAGGCTGCTTTTGTCTCTTTGGTAAAAAGATTAAAAGAAGAAAACTACAAGCTTTTGGATTGCCAAGTATATAATGACCATCTGGAAAGTTTGGGAGCTCGCGAAATCTATCGGGATGATTTTATGAAAATTATTGAACGTCAATAACGATTTAGAGTTTGTTTTCTTCGGCTAAATATTTTTTGATCAAGTGATGTCCCAAATAAATTAGTGGCGTCAAAGCGATCGCTGTTCCTAATTTAAAGGTGTATCCTGTTAATGCGGAAGATATAAATGTTTCAGAATTTATTTTTCCGGGAAGCCAAAAGGCAATTCCCAAGACAATAAACGAATCAAAGAGTTGCGAAATAACGGTTGAACCTGTAGTTCGAAGCCAAATCATCTTGTCGCCTGTTTTCTTTTTAAAGAAGGAAAAAACGGTTACATCTATCAATTGCGAAACCAAAAAGGCAATTATACTTCCCACAATGATCCACATGCTTTGTCCGAAAACAGCGGTAAACTGCTCGTCGTTTACGGGACTAATTCCTTTTGCAGCAGGAATGCTGATTGCCAGAAATAGGATTGCAAATGAATAAGTAATCAAGCAAGCCGTTATATAGGAAAGCTTTTTCACACCTTTTTTCCCGAAATATTCATTAATCAAATCGGTTGTGATGAAAACAATTGGCCAAGGCAAAATGCCGATGCTCATTACAAATGGACCAATCTGGATGAGTTTTCCTCCAATTAATTCGGCTGTTACGGCATTGGTAATGAAAATCCCAGCTAGAATTATAAATACTAAATCTTTCTTTGATTTGAACATATAAAGTTTTTGGCAGTCAAATTTAGTACTTTATCTTTTTTTAGAGAGGAGAACAATCGTTAAATAAAATAGCATTTCTGAAAACCATACTTCTAAAATATCAAGTATTTTTTTCTGCAGTTTTTTCGATTCATCGCTCACATTCTGCCAATGTATTTTGCTTGTTTTATCTTGCTTTTAGCTGGACATTCAAGCAATAAAAAACCTCAAGCTGTGAAAGAATGAGGTTTTGTAGTTTTATTGTCTCTTAAGAACAGTGACATAAGTTTGGGTCATTCCTTCTGAAGTATCAACGAATCTAACTTTAAGTGTTGTTTCATTTAGTGTTAAAATTTCTCCTTCTTCAGCGTCTTGCTCTCCATAAGCTGTCGTTATTGTCACCCCGTTTTGTGCCCATGTTCCAGAGTCATTATCGCTGGTGCAACCTGAAGCTCCATTAGAATACCAAACGTCATCAAAAGTTCCATTCGATTTAAATTCTATATAATCTTTGTTGCAACCTGTCGTGTGATCATATGTTTCTAAAAATTCAACACCTTCAATTACATCTCCTGTTTGAGAATACTCCCATTTTCCAATAATTGATGCTGTATTTGTTCCGTTATCGTCGCTACCGCATGAACTGAATGTTAATGCAACAAAAGCTACTAATAGAATGCTAATCTTTTTCATTTGTTTGTTTTTAAATTTTAAGTTTGCAAATATAGAACAATATTACAAATAGAAAATATATTGTGATTAAATTTTTTAACAAAAAAAAGCGTCCAAAAGAGGACGCTTGAAATTTATGCTTATTCTAAAATGATATTAACCTAAAGCAACTCTTTTGAAACCTGTAATTTCAACATTGAATCCTTTAACATAATCGCCAACTTTTTTGCTGTCGTCTTTGATGAAGTTTTGATCCAATAAAGCTTTCTCTTGGTCTAAAGTAGTATTGTCAGAGATGAAACGTTGAATTTTCCCTGGAATAATTTTATCCCAAATTTGTTCTGGTTTACCTTCCGCTTTCAATTCCGCTTTAGCATCTTCTTCAGCTTGTTTTAAAACTTCTTCAGTTAATTGAGAGAAAGAAATATATTTAGGAACGTTTTTCAATGTTTTTCCTAAACGTTTTGCCTCTTCATTGTCTTTTTCGATTACTGCAATACGAGCGGCAAGTTCAGATTCTACAAAAGCAGGATCAAAATCTTTGTAAGATAATGTGTCAGCTCCCATAGAAGCAACTTGCATAGAAACATCTTTAGTTAGTGTTTCAGCGTTTTCAACTGGTGCAGAAATAGCTGTTAATGCAGCAATTTTGTTAACGTGAACATAAGATCCAACGAAAGCACCTTCTAAAATTTCAAAACCACCGATTTCAATTTTTTCACCGATAACACCAGTTTGCTCAATTAATTTTTCAGCAACAGTAATTCCGTTGAAATCTGAAGCTAAGAAATCTTCTTTAGAAGAGAAGTTGATTGCTTTTTCAACCAATTCTTTAGCTAAAGTTACGAAAGATTCGTTTTTACCAACGAAATCTGTTTCACAGTTCAAGGTAATGATTGCTCCTTTAGTTTTGTCAGCATTAACAAAAGAAACAGCAGCCCCTTCAGAAGACTCACGGTCAGAACGGTTTGCAGCAACTTTTTGTCCTTTTTCTCTAAGGTTTTGTATAGCTTTATCGAAATCTCCATCAGCTTCAACTAAAGCTTTTTTACAGTCCATCATTCCGGCACCTGTAAGTTGTCTTAATTTATTTACGTCTGCAGCAGTAATTGTTGCCATTTTGTTTTTTATTTTAAGATTAAATTTAATGTAAAAAAAGAAATTCCAAGGATAAAATCCCAAATTCCAACTTTATTAAATCATCAACATTAGTTTAGATTTTTTGGAATTTGGAATTTTATTTTTGGAATTTTAATATTATTTATTCTTCAGTTGCAGGAGTTGCAGTTTCTACAGCTTCTGTTGGAGCGGCAGCGGCAACTTCTTCACCAGCTGGTTGTTCTGTTTCTTTATCAGATGTTCTGTTTGAAAGACCATCGATAACAGCAGCAGTTACTAAAGATAAAATCTTATCGATTGATTTAGAAGCGTCATCATTTGCAGGGATTACATAATCAACCTCTCTTGGGTCAGAATTTGTATCCACCATTGCGAAAACTGGAATGTTTAATTTTTGAGCTTCTTTAATTGCGATGTGTTCAGCTTTAATATCTACTACGAACAATGCTGCAGGAAGTCTTGACATATCAGCGATAGAACCTAAGTTCTTCTCTAATTTTGCACGAAGACGATCAACCTGTAAACGTTCTTTTTTAGATAAAGTCATGAAAGTACCGTCTTTCTTCATTCTATCAATAGAAGCCATTTTCTTAACAGCTTTACGGATAGTTACAAAGTTAGTCAACATTCCACCTGGCCATCTTTCAGTGATGTAAGGCATGTTTGCTGCAGCTGCTTTTTCAGCTACGATATCTTTTGCTTGTTTTTTGGTAGCTACGAATAAAATTTTTCTACCTGATGCAGCGATTTTCTTCAAAGCTTCGTTAGCCTCTTCGATTTTAGCTGCAGTTTTATATAGATTGATAATGTGGATTCCATTACGTTCCATATAGATGTAAGGAGCCATGTTTGGATCCCATTTTCTAGTCATGTGTCCGAAGTGAACACCTGCTTCTAGTAATTCTTTAACTTCTACTTTGTTTGCCATTTTAATAATAGTTTACGTTCTGTTGAATTAGCAATGTCCCGTTTTGGATGTAATGATTTAAAAATTCAAAGATTTAAAATTAATATGTAATCTTTTAATTATTCAATCTTTTAATCGTTTAATCCCGGTTTCATTTAGATGCTAAACTAATTTCCTGCCTCGACAGGAACAACAATTTTGTTTTTAAATAATAAATGAACGAGGTCTTGCCCCATTTGAACAAGACGGTAATATTAACGTTTAGAGAACTGGAATCTCTTACGAGCTTTCTTCTGACCGAATTTCTTACGTTCAACCATTCTTGGATCTCTTGTCAATAAACCTTCTGGTTTCAAGATGGCTCTGTTTCCTTCGCCAACTTCACACATTGCTCTTGCCAAAGCCATTCTCACAGCTTCTGCTTGACCTGTTGAACCACCTCCATAAACGTTTACTTTAACGTCAAAGTTAGTTGCATTTTCTGTCATAGACATTGGTTGCATAACTTTGTACTGTAAAGTAGCAGTTGGGAAATAAGTTGCAAATTCTTTTTTGTTTACAGTGATTTTTCCTGTTCCTTCCGAAACATAAACACGTGCAACAGCGGTTTTTCTTCTACCGATTTTGTGAATAACTCCCATTACTTAAGATCGTTTAGGTTAACAGTTTTAGGTTTTTGAGCCCCTTGTTTGTGCTCTGAACCTACAACAACATTTAAATTTCTGAAAAGTTCTGCTCCTAATTTGTTTTTAGGTAACATTCCTTTTACAGCTTTTTCTACCAATGTAGCAGGGTTTTTCGCCTGTAATACTTTAGCAGTCAAAGTTCTTTGTCCTCCTGGGTAACCTGTGTGACGCATGTAAATTTTGTCGTCCATTTTAGTACCTGTAAGGTTGATTTTCTCTGAGTTGATAACAATTACGTTATCTCCGCAGTCCACGTGTGGTGTGTAACTTGGTTTGTACTTACCTCTCAAAATCATTGCGACTTTTGAAGCAAGACGTCCTAAGTTGTGACCTTCAGCATCAACAACGATCCACTCTTTTGTAACAGTGGCTTTGCTTGCTGATTGTGTCTTGTAGCTTAATGCGTCCATAATAAATTTTTAATTAAACATTCCATTCCCAATAAAGGGAGTGCAAAAGTACAATTATTTATTTATTATACAAACTGCTGTAAAAGATTATTTTACGAGTTTTGTTTTAAGGGTTTACTTTTTTAGAAATTAAGCTGATACAAGCTAAATAATCGCTCGTGAAGTATGAATTTTGGTGTAAAAATACAGTAACCTTTTTTCTCATAACAACATTTATATGGTTTGTTTTCTTATTTTTACACTTCAATTGATGTATTATGAAAGAAAAAGCGACACTAAAACAAATTGCTAAGGAACTTGGAGTATCGGTATCTACGGTTTCTAAAGCACTAAACGACAGCCCCGAAATTAGTGAGCCTACAAAAATCAAGATTCAGGAGTTTGCAAAGCTCAAGAATTATAAACCGAATATTACGGCTCTTAACTTGAAAAACAGGAAGACGAAAACAATTGGTGTGATCATACCTAATATATTGAATTCGTTTTTTGCAAAAGTTTTTACGGGTATTGAGAAAGTGGCCGATGAAAAAGGTTATCATGTGATTACTTGTATTTCGAATGAATCGCTTGAAAAGGAAATTCATACGTTGCAGATGTTGAGCAACGGAACCATTGATGGTTTTATCCTGTCGATTTCTGAAGAGTCTCAAAAGGAGAATTATTTTCAACATTTTACAGAAATCATCAACGACGGAACTCCAATTGTGATGTTTGACAGGATAACGGATGAAGTTTCGTGCGACAAGGTGATTGTGGATGATTTTGATTCGGCTATTGATGCAACCCAGCACCTTATTAATATAGGTTGCAAAAAAATTGCGTTGTTTTCTACGATTGATAATTTGAGCGTTGGGAAATTGAGGGCCAAAGGATATATCAAAGCTTTACAGCATAATGATATAGAGGTTGATAAGGATTTGATTATCCTGACGGATTCTGTTGAGGATTTTGACATCAAGGTGGCGGCTTTGTTTGAAAAGCATAAGTTTGATGGAATCTTCGCTTTGGACGAGCCTACTTCTGTAGCCGGAATCAAATTGGGCTTGAAGCACGGTTATAAGATACCTGAGAATCTATCGATAATTGGGTTTGCCGATGGTGTTTGGTCAAAAAGGTTAACGCCAAGCCTCTCTACCGTTAGCCAGCATGGTCCAGAAATTGGAGAAGCGGCTGCCAAATTGCTTATCGACAAGCTTGAAAGCAAGGAGGAGGAAGAGTATGGATTTAAAACTACAGTTGTAAAAACCGAATTAAGACAACGGGAATCTACAAGAAAACTCTAACAGTTTTTAAATAAGTTTTGAAAGGTTGCGCGAAATAATTTAAAATTTCACGCAACCTTTTTTATTTCCGTGCATCTGCTTAATGATATGTTAAAATTAATATATTTGCTTTAAGATATTTAATAATTATGATAAAAAACTACATTCTGTTTATTTCCTTTTTGTTTTTCCAATCAGCCTTTTCTCAAGAAGCATTGAATGTTTTTGATGTTGCCCGAAGGGGAACATTAGATCAGGCAAAAGCATTGTATAAACAAGATCCTAAAATTTTCAATACGGTTAACGATGCCGGATATTCTCCTTTGATATTAGCTTGCTACCGAGGCAATAACGAGGTGGCCAAATTTCTTATTGAAACGGGAAGCGACGTTAATGGAACCAGCAGTATGGGAACACCATTGATGGCGGCGATCGTAAAAGGAAATTCAGAAATTTCGGAATTACTTATTAATAAGAAGGCAGACGTTAATATTGCAGATGCAAATGGTACTACAGCCCTAATGTATGCAATTCAATTTAAGAATGCTCCTCTAACGAAACTTCTCCTTGATAATAAAGCAGATAAAACCAAATTAGACAAAACAGGGAAAACGGCTTTTGAATATGCTGTTTTTTCGAACAATCAAGAAATCATTAACCTTTTAAAATAAAACAACTATGAAAAAAACTACTCTTTTATTAATGACATTGATCTCTTTGGCTGGTTTTGCACAGACAAAATCAACGGGAGAGATAACGTTATCCTCCAATTTAAAAGCTACATTGGAATTGAACAATACAACTACAACCGCAAAGCTTACAATGGTTGGGCCAAACGATAGATGGTTTGGATTGCAGTTTGGATCGTTTGCTAATGGACAAGGAATGGCTCTTGGACAGGATGTTGTGTACTGGAACAATACTACTTTGGTAGATGCGGTGCAGCAAGGGGTAGGTGAGGTTCCTGAAGTCGATACTAACAACTGGACATTGAGTTCTAGTACCAATAATTCACCTTCAGCAGGTTTGAGAACAATTGTTTTTACAAGACCATTTAGTACTGGAGATGGCAATAATGATTATACTTTTAATTATGCAGATACTTCTATAGATTTTGCATGGGCTAGAAGATCTAATGCGAGTTTTGTAATAGGAACCCATGGAACAAACTGGGGTTATTCTATAAATGTTCCTTTTACGGTTCTAGGTGTTGAAGATTTTTCTTTGAATGCTTCGGCGGTTTACCCGAATCCTTCTAAGGGGAATTTTACAGTGAAGTCTAAGACTACGTTGGATAAGATCAATATTTATACCCAAACAGGGGCTTTTGTAAAGACTGTTGAAGTTAACGCTGGCGCTACGGAAGTGGAAGTGAATGCCGAAGGATTATCGCAAGGTGTTTATTTGGTAGAGCTTCAGAATGCATCTGAGAAATCATGGAAAAAGATTATAATTAATTAGATAGTAATTATAAGTTGAAAGAAGAGGGTCGGTTTTATAGCCGACCCTTTTTATTTTCCGGGGATTCTAATCATTAATGCTCTACTTTTTATTCGGATCAAAACCATACATAAAATTATTCAAATGCCCTCCTGAACTTTCAAGACCTACAATGTCCATCAGTTCTTCAAAATAGAGGCATACTCTTTCCCTATCTGCTGTGTCAAGCTCAAGATACAATTCAGCAAAACGGTCAAGTCCGTTTTTAATAGCATCTTGATATTCTTTATCAGTTGCATGTCCTTTACTTGCAAGTTTTTTGAAGTCGTCAGTTGCAATGTTGATTTTTTCAGTCAATATTGGTTTTAATGATGTGTTGCCTATTCCAGGATAAAATAGTTTGTCGTCTTTTATGAGTTTTTCTTTGTTTTTAAACTCTTCAAATTTTGTCATTACTTTTTCGTGCGTTTTGATTTGTCCATGCCCATATGATGTGAAAAGAAGTAAAGCTAGTCCGAAAATTATGTGGGTTAATTGCTTCATAGGTTTTTTTGTTCTTTTATTTGTTTTAGGGTGGGTATGGGAATAATATTTATGACATCAAATCCATCTATCATTTACACCTGAAACAGATATTTTGAAATCCAGGCCAGCTTGATCACGTAAATATTCAATAATTTTTAAGAAACCTGTTTTGGATGCAAAAGGAGAAATATAGACTTCTTCAATCAAAGTTCCCAAATTCACAGGTATTCTATGAGTATCCTCTGGTAAATTTTTACCTTCTGGAAGTTGATGGATGCATCTCACTTCTGACTCAAACTCATAGTAATTATGTTTTACAAGAAATGAATAGAAAAAATTCCCAGTCATATATGTTGGTTTTTCGTCATTATAATAAGATACTTCACCAATATAAATATTTTGTTCCGCTTCATTAAAACTATTCACAAGTCTTTCATAATTAATTCAAGTTGCTAGTTTCTATCCTATAAAAAACAAAGCAGAGGTTTAGTAAATTTGTTTTGCGAACCAATAAACCTCACCAATGCTTTGTAAAGACAAAATTATATCAATTTTTTGTTTAA